>JAPHTO010000097.1 GCA_026196955.1 Colwellia sp.
CTTGAAATTTGTTGTAGAGCTAATCAACCCAGTAGCGATGGACGAAGGTTTACGCTTCGCTATCCGTGAAGGTGGTCGTACTGTTGGTGCTGGTGTTGTATCAGCAATTTTAGATTAATTTGAAGCTAACTTTGCTTTAATATCGTTGGAAGTACTCATTGACTAACGTCAACTCCGTGCTTCCGCCTTGTTAAATCATCAGTTATCAAACAAATTAATACTAAAAGATAGTATTTATAAGAAAGGTCGCTTACGCGGCCTTTTTTGTTTTTAAAGGTATAAAAATATTACTTGTAAAGCGATGTTTGCAGGCAATGTTTATCGTTAGATCTTCTAAACTTGAGTAGGTAATCAAATACTGCTTGAGAAATAGCGCTAGCTGAGTATAATAGCGCCTCACTTCTCGAGTATCTCTTAATTCCCAACAAAAACTAAGATTCACCCGACAAGTGTAACTGTTACTTTGTAATATATAATTGCAGGTAACCTGTAGGGGTGTAGTTCCAATTGGTAGAACAGCGGTCTCCAAAACCGATGGTTGGGAGTTCGAGTCTCTCCACCCCTGCCATTTTTTGTGAAAGAGTTTGCTTAAATTGCAACTCTGGATAGTTTCAAATTAGATGATAATTACGGAATAGAAATATGAATGCAAGTACAGAAGAACAACCAAGCAGTTCTTTAGACGGCTTAAAATGGGGTGTCATTGTCTTATTATTAGCTGCTGCTATTGGTGGTAACTACTATTATGGCCAAGAATCTGTTTTATTGCGCGCTGTTGGTGTTGTTGTCGCAGTGGGTATTGCAGGTTTAATCGCTATGCAAACCTTAAAAGGTCGTACTGCCGTTGCATTTGCAAAAGAATCGCGTACTGAAGTTCGTAAAGTTGTTTGGCCAACCCGCCAAGAAGCAATACAAACAACAGGTATTGTTCTAGTGGTTACATTATTAATGTCATTACTACTTTGGGGCTTAGATTCAGTGCTATTTTGGTTAGTTGGCTTAGTTACAGGTATGAAGGTACTATAATATGTCTGAAGAAAATATCTCAGAAAATGCATCTCCAATGGGTGAAGAAGCTCATGAAGAGAAACAAGTTAACCAGAACCCAAAATTAAGATGGTATGTAGTACAAGCGTTTTCAGGTTACGAAGGTCGTGTACAAAAAACCTTGATAGAGCATATTGAAATCCATGGTTTACAAGAAAAGTTTGGCGAAATCTTAGTACCCACTGAAGAAGTTGTGGAAATGCGTGCGGGGCAAAAGCGCAAAAGTGCGCGCAAATTCTTCCCTGGCTATGTATTAGTACAGATGGAAATGGATGAAGAGTCTTGGCATTTAGTGAAGAGTGTACCACGCGTTTTAGGCTTTATTGGCGGAACGAGTGATCGTCCAGCGCCTATCACTCAAAAAGAAGCAGATCGTATCTTACAGCGCTTAGTTGATACTGATAAGCCTAAGCCGAAAACATTGTTTGAACCAGGTGAAGTGGTTCGTGTTATTGATGGCCCATTTGCTGACTTTAATGGTGTGGTTGAAGAGCTTGATTACGAGAAAAACCGTATCAAGGTATCTGTACTTATCTTTGGTCGCTCAACACCTGTTGATCTTGAATTTGGTCAAGTTGAGAAAGGTAGCTAAATCTCGCGTTTATCAACCTAAATTGCGAAACAAAAAAACCAAAGCAGCGGCTTTGGTTTTTTTATACGTGCTATCCCTGCAATTCATTGTTAATAACCAGTCTTGGTTTGTTAAATTCCTTGTTTTTACTTGAATAGAAAAAGTGCTTGAAAACGAACGGTTGATTAATATATAATCCGCTGCCGCGTTTTTTTAGTGCGGTCTGAATTTCTCTTATTTTTAATGCATATGCTTGAAAAAAGATGATTTAGTAAACAGGGAAGCGAAAACTGCTAAAGCAGTGATTAGCGTTAACTACCCACAACAAAGGTATTTATAATGGCTAAAAAAGTCCAAGCTTTAATCAAGCTACAAGTAGCTGCGGGTGCAGCTAACCCGTCACCACCAGTTGGTCCAGCTCTTGGTCAACACGGTGTTAACATCATGGAATTCTGTAAAGCGTTTAACGCCAAAACAGATTCAATCGAAAAAGGCGCTCCAGTTCCAGTAGTAATTACTGTATACAGTGACCGTTCTTTCACTTTCGAAACAAAAACTCCACCTGCATCATTCTTATTGAAGAAAGCTGCTGGTGTTAAGAGTGGCTCTGGCCGTCCTAACACAGAAAAAGTTGGTACTGTAACTACAGCACAGCTTGAAGAAATCGTTAAGACAAAAGAACCTGATTTAACTGCTGGTTCTATGGAAGCTGCAGTGCGTACCATTGCGGGTTCTGCTCGTTCAATGGGTTTAGTGGTAGAGGACTAATCAATGGCTAAATTAACAAAACGCGCTCGTCTTATCCGTGAAAAAGTAGACGTAACTAAAGAATACGATATCAATGAAGCAGTTTCTTTATTAAAAGAATTTGCAACAGCAAACTTCCGTGAAAGCGTAGATGTTGCTGTAAACCTTGGTATCGATGCTCGTAAATCAGATCAAAACGTTCGTGGCGCTGCTGTATTACCAAATGGTACTGGCCGTGAAGTACGTGTTGCTGTATTTACACAAGGTGCAAACGCAGAAAAAGCTAAAGAAGCTGGTGCTGACGTAGTTGGCATGGAAGATTTAGCTGAGCAAGTTAAAGCTGGCGAAATGAACTTTGATGTTGTAATCGCTTCTCCTGACGCTATGCGTGTTGTTGGTCAACTAGGTCAAATCTTAGGCCCACGTGGTTTAATGCCTAACCCTAAAGTTGGCACTGTAACTCCTGATGTAGCTGGCGCGGTTAAAAACGCCAAGTCTGGTCAAGTACGTTACCGCAATGACAAAAACGGTATCATCCATACTACTATTGGTAAGGCTGATTTCGAACCTGCACAATTGCAAGCAAACTTAGAATTTTTATTAGAAGCGCTTAAGAAAGCTAAGCCTGCTAATGCTAAAGGTCAATACATTAAGAAAGTATCTCTTTCTACTACTATGGGTGCCGGCGTTGCCGTTAACCAAGCTAGCTTAACTCAAGCCTAGTCTGTGTAGAGAAAGTAGAGTTTCACTTGTTGAACCTTTACAAGGGCGAAATTGTAGTCTATAATTTCGCCCCTTAAATTTTGGTAGGAGTTGTTCATTTTTATTATTAACTTTGTTAATAATTATGATAACAACCCCCGTCCAAGACCGTAGGAGTGATTATTGGATAGGTTGGCCTTCTGGCTTTCAGATGAAAATAAGCACTTAATTGCCTACGTAGATGGTGATTACCCAGTATTTCCTAAATTCTGGTCCTCGCCGTAATGGTCTGAGTACAAATATTGTACTCAGGGATTGTAAATACCGGTGCTTTTATATTAGATGCCCGGTGAACCAGGAGTTAAAGCCAATGGCTATCAATCTTGATGACAAAAAAGCAATTGTTGCTGAAGTTCAAGAAGCTGCCGCTGGCGCTCAATCAGCTGTAGTCGCGGATGCCCGCGGTGTGACAGTTGAAGCAATTACTGTATTGCGTAAGCAAGCACGTGAGAATGGCGTATGGATGAAAGTTGTCCGTAATACATTAGCACGTCGTGCAGTAGCAGGTACGGAATTTGAGTGTGTTAATGACACATTTAAAGGCCCTACTTTAATTGCATTTTCAAACGAACATCCAGGTGCTGCTGCACGTTTATTCACTGACTTCGCTAAAACTAACGAAGAATTTGAATTAAAAGCAGCTGCATTTGAAGGTAATGTTGTAGACGTAAACATGTTAGCTAAGCTACCAACTTACGACGAAGCAATTGC
>JAPHTO010000115.1 GCA_026196955.1 Colwellia sp.
CCACTCATGGCCTAAAAACGTTAAAAGAAGCCGTGGACAGTGCTTTTGAGGCCTACCTTAAAGATCCGGTTTCAACCATTTATTGCATAGGCTCTGTCGTTGGCCCTCACCCATTTCCAATGATTGTACGTGATTTTCAACGTGTTATTGGCATTGAAGCAAAAGAACAATTCTTTGCTATGACAGGTGAATTACCCGACAGTGTGGTTGCCTGTATTGGCGGTGGCAGTAACGCCATGGGGATATTTTCCGCTTTTTTAGATGACGATGAGAGTCAATTATACGGCATCGAGCCTGCAGGAAAATCGTTCACCACAGGAGAGCATGCCGCCACAATGACGCTAGGGAAACCTGGGATTATCCATGGCTTTAAATGCTACACCCTACAGGATGAAAATGGTGAGCCGGCGCCTGTGCACTCTATTGCTAGTGGTCTTGATTATCCAGGCGTTGGACCAGAGCACAGTATGTTAAAAGATCTAAATAAGGTGATTTACGACAGCATTACCGACAAAGAATGTATTGAAGCTTTTTATGAATTAAGTCGTTTAGAAGGAATTATTCCTGCCTTAGAAAGTGCCCATGCAGTCGCTTATGCCATCAAGCTTGCACAGCAGCACCCTGAAAAATCAGTACTGGTTAATCTAAGTGGTCGAGGTGATAAAGATCTCGATTATGTTGTTGATACTTTTGGCTTACCGGAAGATAACCAATAATCATTGACGAGAATAACAGGTAATAAGCAACTATTATTACCTGTTATTTACGTCGACTTAAAGACTAACGGCTTTATGGCAGCAACTTAAACAATTCACTTTTACTGCCAATATTGAGCTTTTGATAAATACGGTACAAGTGATTTGAAACCGTAGAAGGCGATAAATCAAGCTCTCTAGCAGCTTCTTTAAAGGTTAACCCTTTTGCCAGAATTTGCACAATTTCTTGCTCCCGCACAGATAAACTATCTAATGGTCCTTGTGGCCAAATTTCGACTATCACCAAATCATTGAGTAATTTCAGCTCCACTTGCAAACCATCTACCTCATAAGATTTTTCATCCATATTCAATGTAAAAGGTAATTTGAGTAGATTATTCTCAGGATAATATTGCTCTAACAAGTCGATAAAACTTGTTTGCACTTGATGAAAATAGCCTTTGCTGTCACAAATAGCTTTATGGGAATTTTTATGTGTTGTGCTTTGTGTATTTTCTTCGTATTCAAGCTGTAAAAAAAGGGCATGTTTTGCCGCTGTAAGCAAATGATATAAAGCTTGTTTTTGTATTTTTTTATCATGAGCTGAGAATGGCTCATTACGCTCAAAACGATACAAGGTGAGCAAGGTAAATAAACCGGTTCGCTCATCGAGATGCACAGAAGATAAAATTCTTTCAATGCCATGAGGTTTGAAGCAGGTTAAGTAAATTTCAGAGCGATAAAAATCGTCATCCGTCATAAGATCACGCATATCGATTGGTGAGCCTAAATTGTCAAAAAGCTTATCTGCTATTGGATTAATCGCTAAATTATCTAATAAACACTGAGTAAGTGATTCAGGTACATTAACCAAGGTGTGATTATGAAAACGTACCGTTTGCTGATGGCCATTACTCCAAATAGCGCCATCAAATTGAATCAAACTTTGTAATTGAGAGAGCGCCCAATCACGATATTCTGCTAACTCTATTTTACTGGTCGCTAAATAAAGCTCACCAATAAAACGGTTTAAGTCATCGACTTGCTGTATTGAAAATTTTGCAGGGAATTGAGCCATTGGGTAATTTTTACTATAGCGTTGAAAAAATGACGAGTTATGATAATGCTATGTTAACCAAAGTGATGCAATAACTATGTCTGATTTTAACCCAAGTACTAACAATAAAAAACACTACGATGCCATTGTCATTGGTGGGGGTATTGCCGGGTTAACCACCGCATTAGAGCTAGCCAAAAAAGATAAACAAGTATTGATACTCGATGCCCAAGATGAAAGCAAACTTGGCGGTTTAGCGCGCAGTGCATTTGGTGGTATGGCGCTTATTGGTACGCCTGAGCAAAAACGTAACGGCATCAAAGACAACGCCAAAATTGCATTAAAAGACTGGCACGCGTTTGCCAATTTTTCACCAGATGATATTTTTCCAAAACAATGGGCAAAACTTTATGTTGAGCGCAGCTACCAAGATGTTTATCAATACATAAAGCAACTTGGCGTGAAATTTTTACCTGCTGTTAACTGGGTAGAACGCGGTTTATACTCGGGCGGAAATTCAGTACCCCGCTATCATGTCATTTGGGGAACATCACTAGAGCTTGTTAATAAAATGCTCGCAGCAATTGCCCCCTTTAAAGATAAAAACATTCATTTTGGTTTCAATTGCAAGGTCAGTCAGTTACTTAAGTCAGACGATGTTATTATTGGTTGTCAAGACACGAACAACAATCAATATTTTGCCAATAATACTATTGTTGCCTCTGGTGGTTTTACCGGTAATTTAGCGAAAGTTAAAGAAAATTGGCCGAAGCATTTCTCCCCTGTCCCTGACAACATGCTAAACGGCACTCACCCAAGTTGTGACGGTGCTATGCATGATGAGGTTAGTAGTATTGGCGGAAATATTACCCATCTAGATAAAATGTGGAACTATGCCGCGGGTATACCTGATCCTAAAGCCACTTTTGAAAATAAAGGCTTAAGCTTAATTCCTTGTAAATCAGCGCTTTGGTTAGATAGCGAAGGAATACGTATTGGCCCAGAGCCAATGGTTACAGGGTTTGACACCAATGAATTATGTCGACGTATGAGTGAGCAAAAACAAGGTTATGCTTGGCAAGTGCTAAATTGGAAAATAGCCAGTAAAGAATTTGCCGTATCTGGCGTCGACCATAATCAAATGATCCGCGATAAGAAATTCTTTACCATGTTAAAAGAAACATTCTTTGGTAATCATCGACTGGTGAAACAAATGCAACAAGAAAGTGATCATTTCATTGTTGCTAACTCCGTTGATGAGTTAGCCGAAAAAATGAATGCATTAACAGCAACAAAAGCAGTGAAAACAGAAGCACTACAAAAAACATTAGATGATTATGACGCCATCTTGGCAAGACCTTCTTCCCAGTGGAATGATGATCAAATTAGACGAATAGAACACGCAAGAAAATGGGGGGCTGATAAGCTAAGAACTTGCAAACCACACCCTATACAAGATAAAAAACACGGTCCCTTCATTGCAATAAAAGTCGCGATCATTAGCCGGAAAAGCTTAGGTGGCATTCAAACCAATTTACACTCGCAAGTCGTTGATGACTCTGCGCAACCTATCAAGGGATTATACGCCATTGGAGAAGCCGCAGGTTTTGGCGGTGGAGGCGCAAGTGGCGAAAAATCACTAGAAGGCACCTTTTTAGCTGGTTGTATACTCACGGCTCAACAAGCAGCAAAAAGCATTAATTAAACACGATAACAACATAAATGGTTAGTAATGCTTATGCAATTAAAAAGCATACACCTCAATCACTTTACAGGAATACATAAGGATAAATGATGAAAAAAACAGCCGCATGGTTAACACGATATGCCTTAGAGCAAATTGGCGTAAAATATACGTTTGGTATTCCCGGTGTTCATAACACTGAGCTTTATGATGAGCTAAATAATTCAGCTCAAATCACGCCAAGCTTAGTCATGCATGAAGGGCATGGTGGTTTTATGGCTGATGCTATTAGCCGAGTAACCGACTCCATAGGCACATTAGTGATAGTGCCGGCTGCAGGTGTAACTCATGCTGCTAGTGGTATTGCGGAAGCCTACCTTGATGGTATCCCAATGCTTGTCATTACCGGAGGCATTCGCAATGACTCAAAATTTGATTATCAACTACATGAAATGGATCAACTAAAATTAGTCTCGGGCTTTACCAAAGCGGCGTTTAAAATTGACAGCCATGAAGAAGTCATTGAAACCATCTATAAAGCCTATGATATAGCCACTTCTGGTGAGCCAGGGCCTGTCTTTATCGAAATTCCGGTAAACCTACAGCTTGATAAGGCCAATGTTAGTGAACTGCCAGCTTACATAGCACCTAAACAACCGGCTTTATCAGACACAGTCATAAAGCAAATTGAAGCAGCTGCAACAATGCTAATGCAGGCTAATAACCCCGCTATATTTGCTGGTTGGGGCGCAGTACATGCCAGTGATGAGTTAGTTGCCATCAGCGAGCAAATTGGTAGCGCCGTTGCCACGACTATGCAAGGCATTAGCGCCTTTCCCGCTAATCATCCATTGCATGCGGGCTTTTGTTTTGGCCCGGCTGCAGCGCCAGCAGCGCAAAATGCATTTGATAATGCTGATTGTGTATTAGCAATAGGCACACGATTTGGCGAAATTGCTACTGGAAGTTTTGGTGGTCAATTGCCTGAAAACTTAATTCATATCGATATAAATCCTGATGTTTTTAATGCCAACTTTAAAACCGCTATTGCAATTGAAGGCGATTCAAAACAAATCTGCCAACACTTATTTAACGCACTAAAATTATCAGGTTTAGCAAAAGACTCTACTCAAATAACACAGCAAATTGCTGATGATAAGAAAGCATATCGCCAGTCTTGGTATCAGCATGATTCCAAAAATAGAGTTAATCCTGCGCTTTATTTTGATGAGCTAAGGGCACAACTAAGTGATGATGCCCATTTGGTCGTTGATGACGGTAATCACACCTTTTTAACCGCAGAATTAATGCCTATTCATCAAGCCTATGGTTTTATTTCTCCAACAGATTTTAACTGTATGGGCTATGCGACACCTGCGGCTATTGCGGTAAAAATGGCAAAACCTAATAAAGAAGTGCACGCTATTGTCGGAGATGGCGCTTTTATGATGACAGCAACAGAGCTTGCAACCGCCGTTAGCCAAAACTTAGGACTTGTTATTGGTGTCTTTAACGATGGCGAGTTATCACAAATATCGCAAGCACAGCAAATACCTTACAACCGAAAAACATGTACCGTGCTGCCACAAACCAAGTTAAAAGGCCTAGCTATGGCAACGGGTGCAGAGTATGTGTCTATTGTCTCTAATAATGACATTAAGGCTGGTTTAACCAAAGCAAGAGCGCTTGCTCTTGACAATAAAACGGTAATTTTAGATATCAACATTGATTATTCAAAAGCAACGGCGTTTACCGAAGGCGCGGTAAAAACCAATTTAAAACGTATGCCACTGCCTACAAAGGTACGCATGGTGGGACGCGCTATGGTCAGAAAGGTAACCGGCTAAGGTAACCGACTAATGTTGGCTTTAATCTCAGATGTGCTCTTAGGTTATCAGCTATTAAAGTTTAACCACCTGAGCGTTCAATAAAGCGCATTACAAATAAGAAGGCTGGCTATCATGATAGTCAGCCCTCTTAAGATAGACTCACTGTATTTTGATATATTAACGCTCTCCATTGCTAAACTTTAATCAGCACCTTCCTAAAAGCAGTGTTAGCTGAGCTTTACAATTTTCAACTATAAGTTTCATAACTAAATATACCAAGCTGGTGTAAAGTGCGTTTATAATCAGCTTGTCATTCTCAATAAAAGAAATAAACAATGAAAAAAACAATCGCTTTAACCCTACTAACAACGGCACTGTTAAGTGCATGTGGCAATGATACCTCTGCAAAAATCAATACAGCAGCAGACGTAACTGCTAGCTATAACAGCATTAACGAAGCACAGCTTATTGAGCATATCAAAGTGCTTTCTTCAGATGAATTTGAGGGTCGTGCACCATCAAGCAAAGGTGAAGAGCTGACGCTAGATTATTTGACTAAACAGTTAACTGCCGTTGGCTTTAAGCCAGGTAATGGCGATAGCTTTTTACAAGCAGTGCCTATGGTTTCTATTGAGGCATCCCCTGATATGACCTTATCAATTGGCGGCAAAGACTATCAATACGGGCACGATATGGTCATGGGCTCTAGCCGTATTAGTGAGTTAGAACAGCTTAACGATTCTGAGTTAGTCTTTGTTGGCTATGGTATTAACGCGCCAGAATATAATTGGAATGATTACAAAGATCTCGACGTGAAAGGTAAAACGGTTGTTATATTAGTCAATGATCCCGGTTTTGCAACGAAAGACCCTGCACTGTTTAATGGCAATGCCATGACCTACTATGGCCGTTGGACATATAAATATGAAGAAGCAAGCCGTCAAGGCGCTGAAGGTGCCATTATTATTCATGAAACGGCGCCAGCATCATATAATTGGTCGGTAGTTGAGCACTCTTGGACAGGCGCGCAGTTTGGTTTCGTTCGCGATGATTTAAACAAAGGCCGTGTTGCCGTTGAAGGTTGGGTAAATAGTGATGTCGCCAAAGAGCTATTTACCAAAGCAGGTTTAAACTTCGAGCAAGCCAAAGCGCAAGCGGCAAAAGGAAGTTACCATGTTGATATGGGTGATTTAACTGCCTCAGTGACCGTGAAAAATACAGTCAAAGAGTCAGTGTCATATAATTTTATTGCCACTTTGCCGGGTAGCAATAAGCCAGATGAACATATTCTTTACACCGCGCACTGGGATCACCTAGGTATAGATAAAAGCTTAACAGGTGATCAAATTTATAATGGCGCTGTAGACAATGCCTCAGGTACTGGCGCACTTATCGAAGTTGCTGAAGCTTTTGCAAAACTACCTGTTGCTCCTGAGCGTTCCATTACCATCATGGCAGTTACCGCCGAGGAACAAGGATTATTAGGCTCTAAATTTTACGCCGCCAACCCTATTATTCCTGCCGCTAAAACGGTGGCTAATATCAATATGGATGCATTAGGTGTAACTGGACGAAGTAGTGATGTTTCTGTTTATGGTTTAGGCCAGTCGGAGCTAGATAACTACCTTAGCGCAGCGGTTAAAAAGCAAGCTCGTACCATTGCCGGAGATCCACGCCCAGCAGCAGGAATCTACTACCGCTCAGATCATTTTGCTTTTGCTAATATTGGTGTCCCTGCACTGTATGCTAAATCAGGAAAAACACCCGTTGATGAGGCAACTAAAGCATTACGCGCTGAGCTAAAAGATAGTTTAAGCAAGTGTTACCACAACCTTTGTGATGAATATAACGAACAATGGGATCTTTCTGGCGCCGTAGAAGATATACAAGCATTTTTTGACATTGGTTATGAGCTATCTAAAGAAAACGTCTGGCCGCAATGGAGCAAAACATCAGAGTTTAAGCGCTAAAAGTTAAACCTTAGTTGCTGTGCTATTTCAGCCACAAGATCATTTTTCGAAATAAAAACAAAGCCGAAGCATAGTTATTTTTATTCACTATACTTCGGCTTTAATCTATAACATATTTACTTTTCAGGTTTTCACTTTAACAATTTAATACGGTTATTCACCTCCTTTTTTTAAGTAAACACAACGAGCTACTGGGAGTAAGAATAAATAAATCTTAATTAGACATTAATTGTTATTGGCCATTTGATTGTTTTCTCCCCCTGATGGCTTATGTAATTTCAAAACCACACGGCGATCATAAAAGCTGACTTCTCGCTCATTATTTGCCACAACAGGTGCCCCTTCACCAAAGGCAAATGTTGCTATTTGCTGCTCCTCAACACCTTGCGCCATTAATAAGGTCTTCACTGACTCAACTCTAGCTTGCGATAACGTTTGATTTAATGACTCTTCACCCGTGAGATCGGTATAACCTGATAAGTCAATTTTCATCGTTGGCGTGCTATTTAATATTTGCGCTAGTGCTGCTACTTGCTCTTGATAATGAGGTGCTATGTCACTTGAGCCTGTAGAAAACTGCAAACTCATAAGCAAATTATCCGCTTGTAATTGCCCTGTTTGTGCCTGCTGATTTTCTAATGCAACAAGTTGCTCTTGATATGAAGCTTCAATACGCTCTAATTTAGCTTGATATTGCTCTGCTATTTTGTCTCGTTGAGTTTGCTGAGCTTGTTGCTCTTTACTTAATGCGACATTTAACGCTTCATTTTCATCATTCACGTTAATAAATTTAGCAATGAAGACACCGCCAAGCCCCGCAACAATAGCGCCTAATGGCCCCGCTGCAATACCGCCAATAATAGCGCCTGTGCCAAAGCCTATATTCTCATTATCTGTTTGAATTTGATGTATTTCTGCTTGCGATAAATCATGTTCACTCGCATTAACCGAGCTTGTTGCCAACGCTGCCATAACCACTGTTGCGATGATCATTTTTTTGCTATTAATTGCTTTTGTTGTATTCATGAGTTTGTCCTCTACCTTTGTGATTCATTAATTAAGTCTGTTTAACAGCAACTATTAAACGGTAAAAAGACGACAGTAATATGCGGCAATAAAGGCAAATCACTGAGCAATTATGGCAACAATGTGGCAATTTCAAAAAACAGGCGCGTTATCAGAAAAATTTAGATATAGTCAGTTTATCAATCACCTTGATGCTGGTTATTATTGAAATTAGTTACTTTATTTTGGCTGTTAACGCTAAACCGATAAAAACGAAAAACCACGCACTGCATATAGATAATGAAGACAAAAAACTGATGAGTAAACGAATAGCTATTGTTGAAGATGAAGCCGCCATACGTGAAAACTATGCCGATGTGTTGCGTAGTCAGGGCTATCAAGTGCAAACTTATGCTTGCCGCGATACAGCAACTCAAGCTTTTAATTTACGTTTACCCAATTTGGTGATCTTAGATATTGGCTTGAATGAAGAATACGATGGTGGTTTTATGCTATGCCAACAGTTACGTGCTAAATCGGCCAGTTTACCGATTATTTTTTTAACAGCCCGTGATAATGACTTTGACACAGTGTCAGGCTTGCGAATTGGTGCCGATGACTATCTCACCAAAGACATCAGCTTGCCTCATTTAACTGCGCGTATATCGGCTTTGTTTCGTCGTCAAGAGGCATTCAAACAGCCGATTAGCGATGAGCATATAACCCGTACTGGCCCACTAACGGTGGACAGCCAACGAATGACCATTACTTGGCATCAAAAATCTATTGACCTAACCATTACTGAATTCTGGCTTGTACATGCTTTAGCTAAGCACCCTGGTCACGTAAAAAATCGCAGCCAATTAATGACAGACTCAAAAATTTACGTTGATGACAGCACAATTACTTCTCATATAAAACGTATTCGCAAAAAGTTTATTAAAATCGATGACAGTTTTGATTGTATAGAAACCGTTTATGGCATGGGTTACCGTTGGTTAAGTGATATAAATAGTTCGGATGATCATGTCTAAAAAGAGCTTACTTCAATTACGCTTTGGTTTACGTACCAAACTCTTATTGCTTTCTAGCTTTTTATTTGTCATTCCTTGGTTTGGCTACCAGTATGTTTGGGAAATGGAAAAGTACCTTCGTTTTGGACAAGAGCAGACACTGGTTGGTACGGCAAGAGCATTAGCTACTGCACTTCATGAACGTGAAAATTTATTTAATAAACAAGCAAGTTTTTTACCCAGTGTTGAGCAAGGTAAAGACTTATATGGTTACCAATTAACCGAAGCTATCCAACTAGATGGTTTGCATAACGACTGGCCGAACTTTTCTGAACGCGCACATTTTTATGATCACCAACAACAGCTTTTTGCCCAAAAGCCATTGAGCCTCAATTTTAAAGCGAGCGTAGGAAAATATGACAAATATTTATATTTATTTTTTCAAATGGTTGATAATCAGGTCATTTTTCGCGGAAACAACAGCCGTAGTATAACGAGTAATGATCATTTAGCTTTGTCTTTTAGTGACCAAAACAACCAGTTAAATCGCTTTATTATTAGTAATAAAAAGCCAGGCTGGATTTCAGCTTATCGCATTACAGACAATAACAATGATATTCCAACCCCTGCCCCACACATTCAAGGGCATTGGTTGGTAACCCCTCAAGGTTATAATATCGAATTACGAGTGCCCCTTAAAAATCTTGGTGATAAAATTGCTTTTGCTTTTTATGATGTCGATCAGCCTAATGGGGATGCGGTATCCGCAATAGGCTCGGCTGAGCCAAATAACCTTGATAGTTTGGGGACTATATTGGTTCCTTCACCTGAAATAGAACGTATTGTAAAGGGAATGCGTTATACTAACTCCAGCATTTGGGTGGTAGATCAACACCATAGAGTTTTAGCAAGTGCAGGCTCGCTCAAATCAGCCAGTGGCGTTTGGCATAATAAAGAGAAACAACCGAATGAGCACGAAAAAAGCAGCCTCTGGTACCAGTTTAAGCAACGATTTTTACTGCCTTTATATTACAAAGTACTGACAAAACCCCCCACTGATTTCATTGATAAGTTATACGACGCAAGACATTTAAATGGCGAACACATTGTTAGTGCTCTAACAGGTAATGCAAAATCACAGTGGCGTTTAACCACTGACAAACAAGCACTAGTGCTGTCAGCAGCTTACCCTATTTACATTAATAATAAGGTGCAAGGCGCAGTGATTGTTGAAGAAACAACCAATGGCATACGCACCTTAAGAAACCGTGCTCTTGAAAGGTTATTTACTGTTATTTTAACAGTGATGGTATTAGGCGCTTTAACGTTTATCATTTTTGCTACTCGCATCACCTCACGCATACGCCATTTATCAAATCAAGCAGAAAATGCTATTGATAAGCAAGGTCGTATTATCGGTAAAATGTCACCATCAAAAAGCAATGATGAAATTGGCGATTTATCGCGTAGTTTTACGACTGCCGTAAATCGCTTAAGTGAATATAATCATTATCTAGAAAACATGTCTTCGCGCTTGTCTCACGAGCTCAGAACACCAATCGCGGTAGTGAAAACCTCGTTAGAAAACCTTGCCATACAAGCGCAGCAACACTTGTCGTTAGCTGAGCCTAGTGACAAAAATGCCTATATAGATCGTGCACAAGCGGGTATTAACACCCTGAATTTGATTCTTACCAATATGAGCGAAGCCACTCGCCTTGAACAAATGTTAATCCACACAGAAAAGCTTGAGTTTGATTTAAAAACAGTTGTTGACGGTTGCATTGCTGGCTACGAGCAAGTGTATCCAGATTTAACCTTCAACTTAAATACTAAGCTAAGCCAACTAAATTTCTACGGCTCACCCGAGCATATAGTGCAACTATTAGATAAAGTCATTAATAACGCCGTTGAGTTTAGCCAAGATAGAATAATCACGATTGCACTAACACAACAAGGTAACTATATCGAATTAGCTATCAGCAACAATGGCACTTTACTGCCAGAGCAGTTAAGCGAAAGCTTATTTGATTCCATGGTCTCAATGAGAGATAAAAGTAAACAAGAGCAGCCACACCTTGGCTTAGGCTTATATATCGCTCGGTTAATTTGTCAGTTTCATCACGGGAGTATTCAAGCTCAAAATCACTACTCACCTGACGGGGTAACTATAAAAATTACCCTACCTGCTAGATGATGTCGATTTTCAGCAACTTATTAAACTTTTATACCAAACATAGCTTGTGCTACATTCCTAGCACCGCGATAAAAAGCATTGGCGTGATACAGCACTCAACCACATAATCGTAATCGCCCAAAACGATAAGAACAAAAGTACCCAATATGAACTTTACTAATAAATTATTCTCATTACTTGGTTTTGCCGAGCCCGTCACATTAAAACGCTTTACTGGCAAGAATGAACTTCCAACACGGGCGCTATTACTGAGCATTAATGAACACCTTAGTCGTGATATTGAGCAAGCCATCACTAAACTGAATGTAAAGGTAACTAAGCAGAGTGAAGGGCTTGCTGCTAAATCAATTGACGCTTTAATCATAGATGCCAGTCACTATACTGACGAGTGTTGCTACCAAAAGTTATATTTAAACGTTCAAAATAGCATTAAACTTTTAACCAACAACGCCAGAATTTTACTGATAGCAACCGCTTGTTCCGAAAAACAAAATGTAGAAGAAAACACCTTTACTCAAGCCCTTATTGGCTTTACTAAAAGCTTAGCAAAAGAAGTGGGGAGAAAAGGCAGCACAGCAAATATGGTTTTAATTGCCAATGGCAATAAAAGTAATAATATTGAGTTAAATGCTAGTTCAACCGCGCCACTATCGAGCTCAGTTAAGTTCTTTTTATCACCCAAATCAGCCTTTGTAAGTGGTCAAATATTAACAATTAATACACAGAATAAAATGACCACAATGTTAACTGATTCAACTCGGCAAAAAGTAGCACTAGTCACAGGTGCCGCACAAGGCATCGGCGAAGCAATTGCCAAAAAACTAGCTGATGATGGTTATAAGGTCATCGGGGTAGACATTGAGCCAATGAAAGAAAAACTCATAGCGACTATGGCCGCTTTGCAAGGTGAAGCTTTTACTTTAGATGTATCAAGCAAAGAAGCAGGACAACAACTAGCAGCTTTAGCAAATAAGCATAACGGCTTTGATTTAGTCGTACATAATGCAGGCATAACACGAGATAAAACCTTAGCTAAAATGCCAGTACATTTTTGGCAACAAACCATCGCGATTAACTTATTATCTGTTATCACAATCAATAAGGTGTTACTCAGCCATAATGCAATAAATAAAGGCGGTAGTATTGTCTGCTTATCATCAATGAATGGCATAGCTGGCCAAGGTGGGCAGACTAATTATGCATGCTCAAAAGCTGGGATCATAGGTTATGTAAACAGCATGGCAGATGAGTTGATAACAAAGAGCATTACCATTAATGCGGTTGCGCCTGGGTTTATTGAAACAACAATGACAGAGCAAATTCCATTTTTCACCCGTGAAATGGGACGAAGAATGAATGCCTTAGGGCAAGGCGGTTTACCTATAGACGTAGCAGAAACCATTGCCTTTTTAGGCAATAATGCAAGTTATGCAATTTCAGGACAAACGATTCGTGTTTGTGGTTTAAACATAATTGGCACCTAGAATTAGCGCTAACATAAATGAACAAGACGATTATTGACATAAAACAAGAAATATCATTGTTTTTTGTATTTTTTTCTAGACATGAGCGTGATTTTTAATACAATCACCCATCTTATCAATTTTGATAGATTTTATCTTAAATAAATTACCGTCCTGGAGAAGTAAAATGAATGTTGATCAACATATTAAAGTAGCACAATGGCACTTAGAACAAGCTCGTTTACACAACATTAGCGATCACACTTGTGGCTGTCCTGCTAACAAGCATGACCAACGTGCAATCGACGCTGTTGAAGCTGGTTTAATCGTTGAAGAAAAAGCTTGTACTTTAGAAGCTAAAGAAGCTCGCGCTGAAGCTTAATTAATTGCTTAACGTATACACGTTAAGAGAAAAAATTTCTAAAGGGAGTGATGACATATTTTAGTCATCACTCCCTTTTCTATTAAAGCCACAGACTAAAGACCACGACTGGCAACAATGCTTCGATGATCATCAAGCTCAAACAATATATCAACATTAGCGGGAAGTGTTTTTAAGCCATGTTCAGTTAACCGTTGAAAGTGTTGGATAAACTGAGCAATTTCTTTCGAGGACATGATACTATGGCTAGTATCTTTATGAGTCGGATAAGCGTTCGCTAATTTTTTTTCTTGCTCTAAACGCCATTGATGAACCACTTCAAAACTCGGCGCCTTCATCATTAACCAAGTATCCATAAATGCGTATAAGGGCTGATAATCATGCGCTAAAGCGTGATTTACAATTCGTCGCCAAACGCCTTGCTGATCAGCCTGAGCTTCTAACTCATTTATCGGTAAAGTTAACGCATCATAACTTTCAGCAGATACTCCCCAGCACCAACCCTCAAATAACACAATATCAACCCCTGATGACACCCATGGCCAACGATTGATTGGGATGGGGCTATCTTGCGCTTTATCAAATTTCGGCATTGAAATAACTTGTTCAGCTTGATGTGAGCTTTTAAGTTGTGATAACACTTTTTTTAATAGCTTTACATCATGTGTTCCCGGAACACCTCGCGTTGTAAATAGCAGATGATATTGCTGTGCTAATTGCTGCCGCACTTGCGTAGAAAAATAAAAATCATCAAGTGATAATGCCACCACAGACAAGTCAAATTGCTGCTGAAGAAAAAGCGTTAAAAACTCTGTTAAAGTGGATTTGCCAGAGCCCTGGCAACCATTGATACCAACAAAATATGTGCTTTTTCCTTGCTGATGTATATGTTGCTGATATTGCTTTAGCAGTTTATGTGCTAAAGGAACATAAAATTTAGTTGCTGTATCCGTAAATTGCGCTGTAAGTGAATGTTTTGCTATGAAGTTATTTAACATCACGTTTTAATCTTTATGAGTGCTTTTAAGGTATGCTTCAAAAGCATCAGCTTCAATAGGTTTGCTAAAGAAATACCCTTGCACAAATTGGCAGTTGAGTTTCGCTAACATATCACATTGGGCTTTATCTTCGACCCCCTCTGCAACGACTTTAAGGCGTAAACTTTTTGCAATCGATAAAATGGCACGGGTTAACGCTTCATCTTCACTGTTGGTGGTGATGTCTTTAATAAAGGCGCGGTCAATTTTCAAAATGTTAATAGGAAAACGCTTTAAGTAACTGAGCGATGAATAGCCGGTACCAAAATCATCAATCGATAAGTCGACACCAAAACTTCTAATTGTTTGCAACTTAGTTAATGTGTGAGTATCTTCTTCAATCAATAAACTTTCAGTCATTTCTAAAGTCAGTAACTCCGGTGAAAGCTGACTATGTGCTAATACTTGCTTCAGTTTGTCGATAAAGTCTGGGCGAAGTAATTGAGCACCAGAAATATTAACAGATATTTTTGGTGCAAAGCCATATTGGTTTTGCCAAGATTTTGCTTGCTGACATGCTTGCGCTAAAACCCAATCTCCAATATCAACAATAAAGCCAATATCCTCAGCTAAAGAGATAAATTCAATGGGCGGAATAACTCCTCTTTGAGGATGAACCCATCTAATAAGCGCTTCTGCCGCTGCCACTTTGCCCGTTTCAAGATCATGAATAGGCTGATAATGTAACACCAATTCATTATTGACTATTGCTTTACGCAGCTCTACTTCTAAGCTTCTGCGTTGCTGAGCTTTAGCATCCATTTCCTTGGTAAAAAATTGAACATTGTTTTTACCACTCTCTTTTGCTTTATACATAGCGCTATCAGCTTTAGCCAACAAAGCTTCTGATGACTGACCATCATCTGGAAATATAGCAATACCAATACTTGCTGTAATATGAGCTTCTTTTTCGGCTAATTGAAAGGGAGCAGAGAGCGTTTTAAGAACCTTAGTTGCGACCTTTTCATTACTAAAAACATCATTATCACCACACAACATAATGGCAAATTCATCACCGCTTAGGCGCGCAACGCTATCAGAAGATCTGACCGCTCCTTTAATACGTTGAGCGGTACTTTTAAGCAGCATATCTCCTTTAGAGTGGCCAAAGGTATCATTAACATTTTTAAAGCCATCCAGATCAATAAACAATAAAGCAATACTGGTATTTTCACGCTTTGCAATAGCTAAGCATTGCTCAAACCTGTCAATAAAAAGGTTTCTGTTGGCTAAGCCTGTTAAAAAGTCATAATTTGCTTGATGATATATTTTATCTTCTGCTTTTTTCCGTTTAGTAATATCACTAAATAAAGAAACGTAAGACTCTAACTCGCCAATTTGATTCTTTAATGCCGTGATTGATAGCCACTCATAATACACTTCACCATTTTTTCGACGGTTACAAATTTCCCCTTGCCATTTTCCCGTCGCTTCTAATTCATGGTCAATGGCTTGATAAAAACTCGCGTCATGATGTCCTGAGTTTAGCAATGCAGAGTTTTTCCCTAATACATCGGCTTCTTTATAGCCTGTGATCAAGGTAAAAGCATGGTTAACGGCAACAATATGATTGTTGATATCTGTCACCATCACAGCTTCTGTGGCTGTTTGAAAAACAGTGGACGCTAAACGCAACTGTTTTTCATCTTCTTTTAAGCGCGTGATATCCTCTTTAATGGCAACATAACTGCTGGTCTCATTTTTAATGTTTTTAAGCGGATATATATTTGCCCTTTCCCAAAAGGTTTCGCCACTTTTTCTTTTATTATAAAACTCACCTACCCAATCTTTTCCTGCCGTAATGGTCGTCCATAAATTGTCATATAAACTAGCATTATGATGGCCTGATTTGAGAATATTCGATTTTTTACCAATGAGTTCAACCGAGTCATAGCCAGTACTGTCAATAAACTTTTGATTAACATAGGTAATAACGCCATCAACATCTGTGGTTACTATCGATACAGGACTCTGCTCCACTATCTGAGATAAAACTTTACGCTGCTCTTCAGCCAGCTTTTTACGGTTTAGCAAATACACTAAAAAAATAATCAACACAATTAAAAAGAGTACGCTCAATACTAGGTTTTGCACTCGTTGCTTTTTACTTTCACCTAACTCATTAACTTGCTGATCGACTAAAGCTTCTAGGTTACTTTGGTAGTGCCACAACTCACGTTGTAACCCCCTTTCTGCTGAAATATCTTGCACCACAGAAAACAGTAGTTTTTCTTGATTAAAAATAATTGGAATAGAATATACAGCAACCGTTTTAACTTCGTCATTTGCCGCCTGATGCCTAAATATAAAATGATTTCTGTTTTCTGTTTTTGCTAATGCTCTTTCTGATGCAACCTGCGCTTTACTTAATAAATTAATATCTTGAATAAACATGGTTTCTAACGTGCTTTGAGGGAAGCCATAGAATTTGCGCGCAGCTGCGTTAGCTTTAACAATTTTACCTGTAACGGGTTCAATTAATAACATAACAGCACTGTGCTTATTGAAGATGTCATTAAAGTTACTATTAGCATAGCTAGCGGATGATAAAAAAAACGCAAATATAAGTATTAATCGGATATTTAACATTGAAACCTGAAGCATATTAAAAGTTAAAATTTGACTATAAAGTCCCTGAAAATATTACGATAAAATCGATTTAAAACCCATTTAATGATGTTAATAATAGCATAGTATAAAAAGCAAATAACGATAGAAATCAAACCGCATGCACTTTATGTAAGGTTAAGTAAAGATATGTAAAGTCGCATTTTCGCGATGAACTTCTTGAGTTAACACCACTCTACATCAGTGAATAAACCTTTTTAACCTATTCAAGTTTAACCTCACAATACATTAAAAATCATCTTTAAGGTTGAGGGATTTTTACGGCCAAAATTTGAGGTTTGAGTATTACATTTAATCACAGGAAACATAGATGAAAACTGAAACGAAACACCAACAGGCAAGCAAACTAATGCCAACTTGTATACTGGCTGTAGTGACATCACTATCGTTATTTGGTTGTGGTAGTAGCGATGACGACGATGGCACAGGCTTTATCCAATTATATAATCTGTCCGCTAATGCACCCGGGATACATTTAGTGGTTGATATAGAGGACGATGATGATTTTGATGAAAAAACTCACTCCGCAATATCTTTCACCCAAGTCAGTAGCCGATTAACGTATGAAAATGATACCTATGATATCGAGCTTGCTTGGCAAGATGAATATAACAATCAATATGACTTAGAAGTCGTTTATGAAAGTCAATTATCGGTAAAAAATGATACCGTAGAATTTATTGTCCTTGCAGAAGATATAAAAACACCTAACGTACTCATTTATGAAATTCCCGTTAGAGATGATGACGAAATTGATGACGACAATGACGATGAAGTTTTTAATCTAAGAGTGCTAAATATGCACACTTGGTCTGACGGCGTGGATTTATACTACTCTGAAGCAGATGAATCCTTCAATGAAGCGAAATTGCTCAGCCAAACAAATTATACTGAAATGGCTGAAAACCAAAAAATTAACCAAGATGACTATATATTCTATCTCACCTCAGCAGGCAGTACTGAGCTATTATATACCTCGCAAGATATCGCGTTTCCTTATGCCTCTGAATATATTCTTGTGATCAGAGAAAACCAAGGGGTTGGCTCTTCACCCTTTGTACTAGATAGAATTTCAACCACATCAACGACTGAGTACCCTGACACAAATGCTGAAGCTAGATATCAAGTCTACAACGGTATTGTTGAACATGATCTGCTACCTGATTATGAGCTATCTTTCGACTTTCATATCAATGGTGTTGATGACTCTCCAGAGGTAGCCGCTTTAGGCTTTAGAGAGTTTAGCCAATCAATTAGCACCAATTCAAGTGATTACAGTATGAGCTTGGTGACGCCGGATGATCAAAGTCCCCTGCTTAGTAACCATTTATTAGCGCTAAACGAAAATACGGACAAAACGATATTCTTCTATTTATTAGAAGAAGCAGTTGACGAAGACGGTGATGGTGATATCGATGAAGATGGTGATGGTCATATTGATGATATTGAAATCACCATTAACTCGCTTATCGTTGATAATAATCAAAGTGATAGTATCTACAGTCATCAAATGAAGGTTATCAATTTAATTGACCAAGATGAGATCATTGATGATTTTAGCAGCGTTAAAGTATACTTTGTTCGCAATGATGAGATTATTGAAACAGCAGATCAACATGTAACAGCTGTGTTTGCTACGCCTAGCTCTGTTACGTTGCTAAATAATACTTATACCGTCTATGTTATTGGTCGATTAGATAGTAGTGATATTATTCTTTCTGCCAGTGAGTTAGTGCTAAACGAAGAGAGCGATGATCAATTTATTATACTCGAAAAAGATCCTAGCTCTGCGACAGGTTACAAAGCAACCTTAACGCCACAAACACCGACACTTGAACAATAATAGTAGATAGTTATCACTAAGCAAGTATAGTCTTCCCTTCAACTATGCTTGCTTAGTTTATACCACTGTGTAATAGCCAACTTGTCTCCCTGCCTAAAAACTCTACAAAGCGCTGCCGCTGGCCAAATCAACTTCACGCTTTATAAAGTCACAAACCAATTATAATCAGCTCGACTGTTTAGCTTTTGCGATAAATATAACCCCAACTCTTTCAGCTGTCCCTTATCATCATATAGCACTATTAATTTTTTGAGTGTCTCTAATGCTTGCTGGCTTTGTCCCGAGCTATCAAGTGCTAACACAAAAGTGTAGGCATATTGCGGGTCATTTGGAGATAAATTCATAGATTTTTCAAAATAAGCTATGGCTTTGTCCAGCTTTTTTTGGCGAACCAGATGTAAACCAAAAGAATAATTTAATGACCCTGAATTAGGTATTTTTTTCATTCCTGAGCTAAGCACTGAAGTAACTAAAGCTGATCGCTGCTGGCTCCGATACAAATCAGCAAGGTTGATATAGCCTGTCTCAAAATACGGCTCTATATTAATAGCCGCTTTTAGTGATTTCTCTGCGGCGGACATATCGCCCATTTGCGCAGCAAGCATGCCTTGATTCGCTCGCCCTTCTCCTCGCCAACTACTAATATCATTCGCTTTAAGCACCGCCTTAAATGCACCGTTAAAAGCAGTCTGATCGACCTCTAACAGTTCACTTCCAAGTAAACTTCTTGCTGCTGCTACCCTCACTGCTTTATACGTGTCTGATAACAGTGGGCTAACTAATTTCACCCTTTCTGCTGGTGCAAGTAATGTTGCAACACTGGCAGCGCTCAACCTTAGCAAGTCTTCTTCATGTGACAAGTAAGGGGCTAACACTTCAGCAGTTAGTGTTTGTGTTGTATAACTCAGTAGTTGTATTGCCGTTGCTCGGGTTATCACATCTAACTTTTCATCAGCAATAATATGAAGGTGCTGTTCTAAATTAATGCCTTGACCACTACTTAATGCCATAAAATCTTTTTTACTGGTGAGCAAGATTTCCGCCTTACCATGCCAAGTGTTTAGCTGTTCAACAGCCCATTCATTAGATTTTTCTTCATGACACTGAGTACAAGCATTAGGAGTATTAAAGCTTATTGAAAGATCCGGACGTGGAATTTTGAAACTATGATCTCGCCTATCATCAACCCCCATATAACGGTTATCTGGCATATGACAATTAACACATTGTGCACCTGTTGAATTATTTTCATGCTGGTGATGCTCTTTAACGTTATACACCTCTGGCCCATGACACTGTAAACATAAACCATTACCTTCTGCTTTTAGCTTCATGGTATGTTTATCATGGCAATCTAAGCAACTAACACCTTGGGCAAACATCTTACTTTGTAAAAAAGAGCCATAAACATACACTTCTTCTTTAATTTGACCGTCAGCATGATACATAGGGGCGGCAAGCAATTGTGGAGTGAATTGATCAAGAAATGGCTTTTTAGCATCAATACCATCGGTCAAGGGAGCACGTAATGAATGGCATGCAAAGCAAGTATCCATAAAGGTGTTATCGCGCTTTTCACCTTGCCACTTGGCCGTTTTATCACCTAAAGATCTTAACCATTGTCCTGTGGGGTGACGGCTTGAAGTAATGTCCTGAGTTACATTACGCGGCTTACTTTTACTCGCATTTTTCTTATTTGAGTTAGCATGATTTGACATATCACCATGACAAGACAAACAGCCAACATTAATATTATCCCACTGAGTAGCAAAGCTATTTTTTTCAACGTTATAATTGCGCACTAAACCATCTGAATGGCAATCAGCACACATGCCATTCCAGTTTTGCAATGGCTGTTGCCAATGCAGTCTATCTTCTGGGCGAATTTCCTCATGGCTATAGTTGTGATACCAACGCTGACCGCCATCAGATTTTTTACGCGTATCCCAAGCAAATGGCAACACTTGCAGTTTACCTTTACCAGTATTGACTAAATATTGTTGCAGCGGAAAAAAACCAAAGGTGTACTTTACTGCATAAGTTGTGCTTTTATCGTCATAAGAAATTGTCGCTTTATACTCTTTTCCTTCAATAAAAAAGTGCGCTTTTTGGCCATAATGTTCAGCCTTGGTATTATTAAAATTCGCTAACACTGATTTTTCGTCGGCAATTGCCATTGATTTCGCATGATCTGACTGTTGCCAGTTATGTTGTTGTTCTTGATGACAAACAGTGCATTGCTGATTGGCAATAACGACCTGCTTTTGTTGAGGAGCTTTTGATTCTGACGAAAATGCAGCGGGTGTTATCAAAAGCGCTGTTAACAATACAGCATGAATAGACAAGCAGTAACTAAAATATCTAATGATCAAAATAAACCTCAAAGTAAATTTAACAAAAGGAGCTTTAGGTAAAACCTAAAGCTCCTTTAAATGATATTCAAACCCAGCGGATAAAAATAATACCACAATAAACCGTTATTTATGCTAGCAATACACCAAGCTTTTGCAATGAGCTGAAAGCATTAAGACAATAATACTAGCAATTATTTCAGGCTATATAAAAGCCATCATTAAAATAACTGTTCTTTATCTAAACGCAAGTTATCAATAATAATTTCATCGGTACCTGTACTGGCATTACTATTTCTTTTCATTCTAAAAGTAATTATATAGTAAGCATCATTAGGACGTTTACGGAAAGTAAATACGGTTTCATCGCCAGTATTTGCTGTGATATCACCCACATCATTACGGGTGATAATTTTTTCATCACTGTCGTCATAAACTTCAATCATCACTTCAAAGTTTGAATCAAGCATTGAAATGAGTTTAGTCTCTAAGCGGAAAATATAGCGAGTGCCATCAGGATCCGTAGCTACATTCATCTCTCTAGTCACTTTTTTCCAAGCGGTAAGGCCGGGTCCTATTGAAAACTTCAACGACGAGGTACCGTCAATCACTTCACTAGGTGCGGTAGTCAAACTGATTTGACTATCCGATGTTGTCCAGTCAGTCATGCCTGCTTCAAAATCACCATTACTCATGGCTGCATCAGCACCTAAACGCACGACAGATAAATCATCAAACACGTATTGTTGCTCTTGTGCTTCAATGGCATTAACCACAAAAGATAAGTGCGCATAATTCGCCGTTGCAGGTTTAGTCACTCGATTTACAAACTCTACTCGATTATCAACATCATTGAGGGAATTACTATCTAAACTAACACCAATAATTCCGTTAGTAGCATCAGCATCATCATCCCATTCAACACGCAATACCGCATTACCCGTTGAGCCAGTGGTGATTAAAGAGCCATTAGCGCGAATAATATAGCGGGTATTTTCTAGATCCAGCGCAACATTAAGAGTCTGGCTGATGATAGATTCTGCAGCTAAAGTACTAGCATCCGTTGTGATCATCGCACTACGGCCAACAATACTGTTAGTATTAGCAATAACGCTAATCGTGCTTGAATTATTGGTTTGCTCCCAACCAGTTAACCCATCTTCGAAGTTTGGATTGCTAAAGCGCGCTACCCCACCATCTGGCACTGAAGATTTATCATTAAGCTCAATGAACTCTCCTTCAGGATCTTCCGCTCTATAATCAGCAAAACTTTCACCAGCAGCAAATTCAAACGGTGATAATTGGAAGCCAAATGATGTTTCATTACCCAAGCCATCATTCCCAATGACTCGACGCGGTGTAATCTTAGAGTAATGCAATTTAACATTACCGTCGCTTGATGTTGTTACCTCTAATTCAGGCAAGTAAAACTCATCTCTTAGTAAGTCTAAAACGCCTGGTTGAATGGTTTCAACTAAACCTAAAGCACCATACCAAAAATCAGCAATACCGACAGAAGGCATCACATAATCAGGAATATCCAGCGACCAACGCGTTAACATGGAAAAGTTAGGTGCTGTTGAGGTATTTAACATTTCTTGACGAAGGCCATCACGATAAGCCATATAAGCGCCAACTACTGGCGCAGTAAAACCTAATTGTCCTAAGCCTTTCACCGCAGGGAAATGAAGCATATTATTGGGGTGATCGCCTGGACCATCATTGTAATAATTACCGTTTTGGCCAGGGTTATTACCGGCAGAAAAAGCAGCAAAATAAGGTGCACCAAGATCATCACCAGCAGCTCGGGTTAGCGCATAATAGTTTCTATTTTGCTCATTCCAATCAGGGTCTTCAAAATGGTGACGTAAGATCATTGAACCACCCATGACGATAAAAGCAGAGTGCGATGACTTAATCGTTGGCTCACCAATTAACGCGCCTTTAGCAAGGTTGGTGTCATAATCCATCTTGGTGCGAGAATAAACATATTCAGCATAGTCTTGTGTTGCTAACGGATCTTGAGCCGCACCAATATCACCATAAAGCCAAGTTTCATTGGTCATTTTATTATTGGTTTCAATAGGCCCATGTCTATCGTTTGTCCAGGTAATACGCTGCTCAGCACGAATAGTATCACTGGCACGTTTCATGGTTTGACGTAGGTATTCTTTATAAGCTTTAATATTGGCATTATCAGGGTAAAGCTGTGCGGCTTTATATACCGCAGGAATAAACTTCATACTAATATAAACTTGCGGCTGATCATTCGTTACACTTGGTATTCCGTTTGTTTGATAGTTACGGACAAAGTGGCCATCAACTGTTTTAACACCGCCGAATCCATCTGGATGCAAACCCGCATGTCGCTGCACTAACAATTCAATCAATGTTTCGATATCAGGATCGGGTGTGACTTGATCTGCCGCCATCAATAAAAAGATGGCCCAACCAACATTATCAGCAATCGGGCTAGTACTTGGGTTTTGATCTGCAGCGACAACCTTACGTGCAATAAATCCTTCAAGCATTTCTGGCAATGTATTGGTTCCAGAAATATTGCCTGATACGGTTAAGCTTTTAATTGCCGCCACATATTGGCTAAGTTCATCTTTAAGCCAGTCATCAAAGTTCATTCGTGTATCAGTTATGTCATGCATTAGCTGAGCGTTACTATTAGCTAACAACATTTTACCATCGGCGGTTGCAGAGATAGACGTCAAGTCAGCACTAAAATCAGAATAACTTGTTGTGTTACTGAGATTATTATTTAAATCTGCTGTTTTTATCATCGACAAGCTAGTTTTTGCATCATCACTTTGTAAAAAATATAAACCTGCGGTTTCACTACCACCATAGGTTCGAGCAAACGTTATCCCGCTAATATTACTGGCAGATAATACAGCCTCTAGTACTAGGTTATTATTAATGGCGGCGCTATATAGTGTGCTTTCACTACTGACATAAAGTTTTTGAGCAATCATATCAACGGCTAGACCGGTTACCGCACCATCTGTTGCTACTATGCTACCAATAGGCTCATCAGCATTGTTATCCGCCACGGCATTGCGGGAAGCATCATAACGATATAGTCCATTCGCTGTACCGACAAATAACTCCCCTTTAAAGAAAGTCATACCATAGTTAGTTACATTATTTTCATCGGTCGATATTGTTAAACGATCAAAAACACTAAGTTGCTCGGTATTGGTATTATAAGCGAGGATGGCATCTTTATCTGTGTCGCTACCAGAAGTACAAATCCCCATATAAAGCATACGACCACTTGCAGTAAAGCTCATCGAACAAATACGGCTATCAGTAGATAAATTAACCTCAGGAAGTAGTGCTTGAATATCAGCAGCGCTAATAGAGTTTAATAAGCTTTGACGAATATCTCTAATTTCAATTAGCTGATTACTTGCAACCGCATAGTCACCACTGACTTGCGCTGCCGCAACAATAGAAACCGCCTCGCTGCCACTAAAAGCCCAGTCATTAACGACTTTGTCGGTATTCGATGTTGCTACCGTAATAGTAATACTTGCTTGCTTAGTCTCTATACCATCAGTAACAGCAATAACCACTGAGCTTGTACCAATATCGTCAGTTGTAGGTGTACCAACTAAATTACCACCAACAACATTTAACCACTCTGCACCACTAACTTTACTAAAAGTCAGTGTATCGCCATCAGCATCCGTTGCTAATAACTGCTCAGAAAATTCCTGCCATTCTATGACGCTGTTATTGGCAATGCTCGGCACTGTTGGGGCACTGTTTGTTTCAAGTACCTCAGCAGGAGAAACAATAACAGTTAATGTAGTTTCAGTACTGTCTTTGCCATCGGTTACCGCAATAACCACTGAACTAGTACCTATATCATCGATAGTTGGTGTACCTACAAGCGCGCCATCAACTACATTTAACCAAGTTGCACCACTGACTTTGCTAAAAGTTAAACTATCACTGTCTGCATCAGTAGCTAAAAGCACTTGGTTAAACTCAACTGACTCAATTGCATTTTGACTAGCCATTGTGATTTGAGAAGGTGCATTATTAATAATTTCAGCAGCGGTCACCGTCACCGTTAATGTTGATTCAGTGCTAGCCTTGCCGTCACTAACAGCGATAACCACAGAGCTTGTACCAATATCTGCTAATGTTGGCGTACCAACTAAATTCCCCCCGACAACACTTAGCCAACTAGCACCACTGACTTTACTAAATGTTAACGGATCGCCATCGGCATCACTGGCAATTAATGCAGTACTAAAAGCTTCTGCTTCTACCGCTTGGCTATTGGCGATACTTGACTGTGAAGGCGCCCTATTTTGCACCAATTCTGGCTCGGGTTCAGTCACTGAAGATGAGCCACTCCCACAAGCTGACAATAATGGGAGAATTAATAGAAAACACTTTGATTTGTTAAACAACGTTGTGAGCGACATAACAGCGAAAACACCTTATTTACAGAGTAGATTTTTTTATTGAAGTAATCCTTGCTATCACAGCATTCAATTACTTAAAAAATTTGGTTCATAACATAAAGAGTGTTTACCCTACATAATCCGTAATTTTTTTCCCGCCTAGACAAAGTTAATGAACTTAAGGGTCTATCAATAAAAATCAACAGCCACTATTAATACTGATATTTTTTATTCAATAATTTTTACTTTTCTTTACATCTAGTTAACTCACATCTTCCAATAGTTTTGAAAGCAAAAAGCCAATAATTGGCAAAAATGCTTACGGATTTATCAAAAATCAAGCTCTTTACCTTAAACAAGAATGAAACTTTTATTCTTAGTGATAATTAAAATAACTAACGCAATTTCTTCGATATAGCTTCAGGAACATAGCCAATAAAGAACGTAATAGCACTAAATTAGGATAAATCTATGTCTTTATTTCCCTTAGGAAGATTTAAAGCTTCTCCCATAAAAATAGCAGTGTTATCTAGCTGCTTTTTACTATCAGCGTGTAATGAAACTTCTGAGCAAGTAGTTGAAGAGCCCGTTATCAATTCAGCGCCTAGCGCACCTGCTATTATGAGCACTGAAGGCACTATTGGAGAAGATTTTATCTCTGCTATAACAGCCACTGATGCCGATGGTGACACCTTAACTTTTAATAAAGTCAGCGGCCCAAATTGGTTATCCATTGTTGATAATAATTTAGTCGGTATACCTGACGCGGAGAATATTGGCTCCAATGCGATAACGATCAGTGTCACTGACGGTCAAGTCAGCATTTCAGCGACATTTGATATTATTATCAACGACATACTGAATAACGCACCAACCGCTCCTTCCATCAGCAATAATAGCGCTACTGAAGGACAAGTGTTTAGCGCAGCTTTGTCTTCAAGCGATGCTGATGGTGACAGCTTAACCTACAGTAAAGTTAGCGGCGTAGACTGGCTAACCATAGAAGATGGAAACCTTTCAGGAACTCCTACCGCCCTCCATATTGGCAGTAACACGATCACCGTTAGGGTAAGTGATGGCATCGACAATGTAGAGTCTTCATTAACTATCTCGGTTTTAGCTGCAGATATAATAGCAAGTACACCGAATGTTTTACTGATCAGCATGGATGATGCTAACCAAGATCATTTTGGCACCTTTGGCAGTCCAGTTATTCCATCAGCTACTCCCCGTTTAGATGAGCTAGCAAATCAGGGCATGAAGTTCACCCAAGCCCATACTGTTTCATCAAATTGTGTACCTTCACGTAATGTCACTTTAAGTGGCATGTATCCTCATCAAAATGGTGTTGAAGGTTTTCGTCAAGTATGGCGTTCAAGAGCCCCTTTATTACCTAATATCATGAAAGAAAATGGCTATTTGGTTGGTTTAATGGGCAAAGACCCACATTCAACCCCTTATGTTCCATACGAATGGGAAGTGATGGGAACTGACAAAGAATCTAAAGATCCAATTGAAATACACCGCGAAGCCACCGAAGCTTTTTCTCAGGCAAAAGATGCGGGCAAGCCTTTCTTTTATATGTACAACACTCATGATCCACATCGTGCATTTTGGGGAATCAATAAAAATTTAGAGATCAACGAAAATCAAACACCCAGACCTTCACATGTGTATGCTTATGATGATGTTTCTCTGCCCCCATCAATTCCCGATATTTATGAAACCCATTTAGAGGCGCAATATTATTTTTCTACCTTACGTCGCGGTGATGATTTAATTACACAAGTATTAGCGGCTTTAGATGAATCAGGTATGGCTGATAACACCTTAGTCATTTTCTATAGTGACCACGGTTGGGCAATGCCATTTGCTAAAACAAACCTTTATAATGCCAGTACTAGAACTCCTTTAATTGTTCGTTGGCCAGGAAAAGTTGAGCCTGGTAGCGTCAACTCTACTGAGATGGTGTCTGCCATCGACTTCTTACCAACCATCTTAGATGCCGCTGGTATCGATATTCCTGCACAAGTAGAAGGACACTCAGTAAAACCATTATTGCTCGGCGAATCTCAGCCGGAGGTCGATCGTAGCCGGGTATTTAAAACTTACTATGAAAATTCAGGCCACACACGCCGCCCAATGCGCGCAATACAAACGCCAGAATACAACTATATTTTCAATCCGTGGTCAGATGGCATTAACGAAATGGCTTCCACGACTCAAAAAACGGCATCTTTTATCAAATTGCAAGAAGCTGGCGAAACCGATGCTGTAATAAAGGCACGTACGGACTTTTATACTTATCGAGTGCTTGAAGAGTTTTATGTGCATGCTGATGATCAATACGAGGTTGATAATAAGATTGCCGATCCTGCTTACCAAGCAATTATCACCGAATTACAAAATGAATTGATCGACTGGATGATAGAAACTAACGATCCAGCTTTACCTGCTTTTCTAAAAAAGGATGATGCCAACTATTTAGCTAACTGGTTAGTCAAACAACAAGATGAAACTAAAGCACTTGGCACAAAGTTAGGCCGTAGTAAAACAGAGACTGTTTTTTATCCAAACAACGATTACTTTAATATACGTTCCGGAGAAACTTTATCTGTTGCGACTGAAGCGGGTGTCACGGGTAATGATTATTTCGCTGTTGGTGCTACAGGCATTGAAGCCACTATTGTATCTCAGCCAGCACACGGTGTTGTTACCTTAGAAACAGACGGCTCATTTACCTATGTGCCAAATACTGATTTTTATGGTGAAGATTCTTTTGTATATCAAGCCGATTCGATAGGCACAAGTGATAGCGACACAGCGACTGTTTATATTACCGTGGTCGGAGAAAACAACTCAATAGATACACCTGTTGTTAACAATGCTCCGAGCGCAATAACCCTTAGCACAAACAGTGCCACTGAAGCCGAAGCTTATAGTGCAACTTTATTTGCCACTGATGATGATGGCGATAGTTTAACTTTTACTAAAATAAGTGGTGTTAATTGGTTGAACGTAGTCGATGACCAGTTAGTCGGCACCCCTACTGATGAAAATATTGGTAATAACAACATTATTGTTAGTGTCAATGATGGCGAAAGTAACACTGAAACAACCTTAACCGTAACTGTTATTGCTGCTGCCAATACCGCCCCATCAGCACCAACCTTATCTAACAGTACAGGAACTGCGAATGAAGCATTTACAGCCACGCTAGCTGCGAGTGATGTAGAAACAGCAAGCGCTGATTTAACCTTCACCAGCACAGCGTTACCTGCTGGCTTAACCTTATCTGGTAACACCATATCAGGTACACCAACTGCTGCGGGCACAACAAGTGTTACCGTGACTGTGACGGACGAAGGTGGTTTAACGGCTAATTCCGCTTTTACTATTGTCATTGCTGCTGCCAATACCGCCCCATCAGGTATCGCCATGTCAAATACGGCTGGTACTGTTGCGACAGCCTTTAGCGCGACACTCTCTGCGACAGATACTGAAACCAATGCGGCTGATTTAACTTTCACCACCACAGCGTTACCTGCTGGCTTAACCTTATCTGGTAACACCATTTCAGGTACACCAACTGCTGCGGGTTCAACCAGTGTTACCGTAACTGTGACGGACGAAGGTGGGTTAACGGCTAATACCGCTTTTACTATTGTCATTGCTGCTGCCAATACCGCCCCATCAGGTATCGCCATGTCAAATACGGCTGGTACTGTTGCGACAG
>JAPHTO010000107.1 GCA_026196955.1 Colwellia sp.
ACAACTGAAGAAGTAGCTTTCTCTGACGCTGGAAATCGCTCCAATAATGCGATTGGTGGTAATAGATCTTTAATTTTATTGATGCGTACATCGTCAGTTTGATACATAATTCTTTCTCTTTTCGCGTCCTCATAATGAGGCTATTGCTAATATTTTACTAATTTAATACGTCTAGACGCCTAAATGAATAATCCCTCCGTCAATTTACCAGTGTTATTACTCTAATACCAGTGAATAAAGACTAAAAAAACAATATAATTAGTAATAAGTATAACCTTACAGGTATAACAAATGATTAATAGAAAATTACCACTTATAGATTTGCATCGTCATTTAGACGGTAATATTCGCCCGACGACTATTTGGCAATTAGCTGAGCAAAATAAAATAGAACTGCCCTGCTCTCACTTTGAAGACTTTATTCCCCATGTACAAATTCAACATAGTGAAGCAGACCTACTCGCTTTTCTAAAAAAACTTGACTGGGGGGTGGCCGTTTTAAAACAACTTGATGATGTAAAACGTATTGCTTATGAGAATGTTGAAGATGCCTATAATGCCGGGTTAAATTATGCTGAGCTTCGTTTCTCTCCCTACTATATGTCGATGAATCACAAGTTAAACATTGCTGATGTTGTCGCAGCTGTTATTGACGGCATACAAGCAGGAACAAAAGCATTCAATGTAAAAATAAACCTTATTGGTATTTTAAGCCGCACTTTTGGAGTTAAGCAGTGTCAATTAGAGCTTGATGCTTTGTTACGCCATAAGGACCAGTTAATTGCTATCGATTTAGCTGGTGATGAATACAATTTTCCAGGTAATTTATTTACCTCACATTTTAAGCAAGTTAGAGATGCCGGTTTGCAGGTTACCGTACATGCTGGGGAAGCAGGTGATGCAAAGAGTGTTTGGCAAGCGATTGAAGATCTTGGTGCGACACGTATTGGTCATGGGGTTGCTACAATTAATGATGATAAATTAATGGCCTACATGGTTAAGCATAACATTGCTATTGAATCATGCTTAACCTCAAACTTTCAAACCGGTACGGTTAAGGATCTCAGTCAACATCCGTTAAAAACCTTTCTGGATAAAGGCATTAAGGTTTGTTTAAACACCGATGACCCCGCTGTAGAAGGTATAGAAATTAAGCATGAATTTAGCGTGGCTAAAGACGTATTAAATTTAACTGATAATAATATTAAACAGTTACAGCTGAATGCACTTGATGCGTGTTTTTTATCTGATAGTGAAAAACTGAGTTTACAGCAAGGTATTTAATTTACCCAAAAGGTACGATAAACTACAACACTCAATAAAACACCCTTGATAGCAGTAGCATTTCAACCTTTTTGTTGATTTGATCAGGCTAGAAACTTATTGAGTAACTTACCTTTTTAGTAAAAGGTCAACAAATATCACAACAAGGGGCATTTCATGAGCACACCTCATATTTCCGCAAACAAAGGCGATTTCGCCAAAACAGTACTTATGCCAGGCGATCCGCTAAGAGCAAAATTTATCGCCGAAAATTTTTTAGATGATGCAAAATGCGTAACAAGTGTTCGCAATATGTTCGGTTACACGGGTACATATAAAGGCAAGCCAATTTCAGTGATGGGCTCTGGCATGGGCGTACCTTCAATTTCTATCTACGCGACAGAGCTATATAAAGACTTTGATGTTGAAAATATTATTCGCATTGGCTCTTGCGGTGCGGTACGTGACGACATAAAAATTCGAGATATTATCATCGGCATGGCAGCAAGCACCGATTCAAATGTTAATCGTCAACGTTTAAATCAATGTGACTTTGCCGCATGTGCAGACTTTAGCTTGTTGCATCAAGTTGTAAATACTGCTGATAGACTTGGTAAAGCTGTTCATGTTGGTAATATTTTTACTGCTGATTTATTTTACACACCGCAACCTGAGTTATTTGCCGCGATGGAAAAATACGGCATTTTAGCTGTAGAAATGGAAGCAGCCGGTTTATACGGTGTTGCTGCAGAATATGGTAAAAAAGCGCTAACGGTATTAACGGTGTCCGATCACATTAAAACAGGTGAACAAACAACAGCTGATGAACGTGAAAATACTTTTAAAGATATGATGGAGCTGACATTAGAAAGTGTTCTATAACCTTTCTAAACACTCAGGGTAAACAGAATAAAGTGTTTACCCTGAAACAAACCACAAACTAATTTAATAACTGTTGACCAACCTTAGTAATTTCTTGTGAGATTTTTTTATTCACCCCTTTCACTAACACCCAACTATGCCAGTAAAGCGTTTCTACTAAGTTTTTGTCTGGACAAATCTTTACAAGCTCACCGCTTGCGAGTTCATTTTTAATTTGTAGCTCTGGTAGTAAACAATAGGCAACGCCTTGTTTAGCTAACTCAACAAAAGCCTCTGAAGATCTGACACTGTGGCAGTAATACTCACTTGAGGCTAGGTTAAAATGCTTGGCAATAAACCGAACATGCATGTCATCCTTGTGATCATAACTGATTGCTGGTGCCATCTTCAAAGATGAAGTAGTTACCCCTTTAGCAAAATATTTTTTTTGAAAGCTTTTTGAGGCAACTAAACAATAATTCATTTTACCCAGCTCAAAAGATCTATAACCTTTTAGCGGCTTTTCATCGACACTAACGGCTCCAATTGCTTCACCTGAACGTAATCTATCCAATGTACGCTCTTCATGTTCAATCAGTAAATTCAACTCTATAAGGTGACTCTCCAACACACCGGTCAGCGCTTTAATAAACCAAGTCGCAATACTGTCTGCATTTACGGCTAACGTGATTTTAACGGGCTTAATAGGTAGGTCAGGCAATAACTGAGGCAAGAGTTCATTTTCAAGCTGCTTAACTTTTTTATAGTGGCCGAGTAACTGTGCTCCTATCTCAGTTAACTCAATGGGCTGGCTACGAATAAGGATAGGTTGACCAATATTTTCTTCAAGTAATTTTATTCGTTGAGAAATTGCAGATTGAGAGATATATAATTTTTTTGCTGCTAATTCAAAGCTTTGTACTTCGATAATAGTTGCTAAAGCGGCTAATAACTTATAATCAAATTCATTCATTAGTTTTACTTATGATGATTAATTTTTATTAATTATATTAAAGAATGAAAAAAGTGCAAACTAACGCTGTTTTAAACGTCAAACATCATTTTATCCGAAAAATAAGGGGAAGCCATTATGATCATGTTAGCAGCAACTCAAGGATTTACATTAGCATTAAGCATGATAGTACCTATTGGTAGTCAAAATTCTATGCTGCTTACTCAAGGGATAAATAAAAACCATCACTTAATGACCGCTGCACTTTTTATGTTTTACGACGCAGTTCTTATAAGTATAGGTGTACTTGGAGGCAGCTTAATACTTTCAAGCAACGATAATCTTTTTACCTTATTAACTTGGGGCGGAATAGCATTTTTACTTGCTTATGGTGCACTATCATTTAAATCTGCATTTTCTGCCAATAGTGAAAACAGCTCAGGGTTTATTAATAAAAAATCTGTCAAAGTCGTCGTAATGACAAGCTTGATCGTGACATTTTTAAATCCTCATGCCTATATCGATACCGTAATGGTGATCGGTAGTGTTGGAGGGCAATATCAAGGTGATGCGAAAATATATTTTCTTTTCGGTGCTATCACAGGATCAATTGTCTGGTTTTCAAGCTTAGCATTGGGGGCAGCAAAATTATCAGTGGTATTATCTAAACCCAAAGTAAAACGGATTATTGATATAGCCATAGGTTTGGTGATGTGGATTATTGCATGGTCTTTATTGACAACATGGTTAGCAAGGTAACCTTGCTAACCAGTATAAATTACCAAGTTTTAAGTAGTGCTTTTGCTTCGCTTTTTTCAGCAAAAGCACTTGTGCTTTCAACGGCTTCAATTAAATATTTTTTCGCTTCCACATCTCGATTTAAGCCCCTAAGTGTTACCGCTAAATGATACTTAATTTCAGCATTATTAAAGTCTTTTACTAATGCTGTTCTAAATAAAGCCAATGCTTGCTCATACTCCCCCAATCGGGACTTTATCCAAGCAAGCGTATCAATAATTGCTGTGTTATCTGGCAAACTATTATAGGCTTGCTGTGCGTAATCTTTCGCTTTTTGCTGGTTTCCTAAGATAAAATGTACGCTAGCAATATTATTAAGTAGAAAAGGGATTTCGCCATATTGTTTGATTAATTTTTCATAATAATTGGCAGACTTTTGTAACTGATTACTATTTTTATAGCTATCAGCCAATGAGATAGAAACCATCAAGTCGTTGGGATACTTTACTAACCATTGTTGTAAAGGTTTAATCGCTTTTTTCGCTTGTTGTTGTTTTTTATAATTCCTATATAAACCCAGTATCGCTTGCTTTTGATCTGAGAGTTTCAATGCTTGCTGGTAAAATTTCTCAGCCATTGCTAACTTGTTCATCGCTGAATATAAATCACCTTTGAGTGTAGCCGCTAAACTTGGACTTGATGATAATTTTTCAATGCTATCAATTAAGGTTAACGCAAACTTTTCATCTTTATTTTCAATGACTATATTAACCAGCCCTAAATGAGCTTGCAGTGATTTTTCATTGAGAACAATAACCTTTTTATATGATGAAGCCGCGGCTTTCTTGTCGCGAGTTTTAAGTTGTGCTTTCGCTAATAAAATGAGTGTTTTTTCTCTGTTTTTAGTTTTAGCTAAATGATCGCGTAAAACACTTACCGCTTGTTGATGCTTATTTTGTTGCTGATAAATACTGGCTAGCAATAATAAAGCATCTACTTGCTTGGCATTGTGGCTAATAAAGGTTTTTACTGTACTTTCAGCTTGATCTAATTGATTTGTTAAAGCCTGTACGTGCGTTAACCGGACAATTACATCTAAATCATTAGGGGCAATAGCATAGGCTTTGTTGATCCAAAGAGCGGCGTTTTCATAGTCCTTTTTCAGTAAATAAGTATCAGATATTTCGCCAATAATAAGTACATTTTGCTCAAATTCATTGAGTTTTTTGTGAAGAAATGACAGTGCTTGATCGAAATTGCCAGCAATATTATCTATTCTCGCCAGATGAACCATGGCAAGTACGTTTTTATCATCTAATTGTAATGCTAAATTAAAGGCTTTCTTGGCTTTTTCACTTTCACCAGATAGGCCGTAAATCATCCCCAAACGTTGCTGGAAAAAACTTTCTTGTGGAAATTCATCGATGAGCTGAGTCAGTATTTCAATTGCGGTAGCGTAATCTTTAGTCTTTTGGTAAGAATCCACTAACATCAGCTTTATTTGTACACTATTAATTTTATTGTCTTTTATGGCAGACAATGCCTTAATGGCTGTTTTATAATCACCGGACTTCATATAGGTTCGCGCTAAGTTACTAATACCAACGGGTGATTCTGGTTGAATTTTTAGTACACTTTCAAAATAAAATTGAGCTTTTTCATTGTCCCCTAACTGCAGGTAACTTAAGCCAAGTAAGGAAAGAATATTAATATTATTCGGCCTGGCTAAGTTAGTTTTGCTCAGTAAACTTCGTGCTAAATTGGCTTCGTTATTTTTTAAGTCTATCGCCGCAACCATTGTCACCGTTGCAACATCAAATTTAGCATAATTAAGATATTGCATTAGATATCGTCGAGCATCATTTAAATTACCAAATTGATAATTAGTTAAACCCGCTAAATAATAATAATCTGGCGTAGTGCGCATCACCTCAGGCGGAACAGCCGCCAAGGTAGCAATAACTTCTGTGAGCTTTTCATTACCACTTTGCTTACCCGCCATACTGACATTTAAAATAGCTTTAAGATATCCTGCCCTTGGCTCTGTTGGAATTTTAGCTAGAATGTAGTCTACATGCTCTAGTGCATCTTCATACTGGCTTAATTGTATGTGTAACATTGCTTTAATTAAATGAGCTGATAAATGTGAAGAGTCTATAAGGAGTGCTTGTTCAATGGCTAACATGGCTTGTGGAAAATTGCCTAGCTTAGCGTATATTTGCGCCTTAAAAATCCAGCCATTAATGAAAGGTTTCGCGCTACTAACCGCCTGCTCAATAAAAGCTAATGCTTTTGCCATTTGAGCTTTATTTAAGGCGATTTGCGCTCGGCCTAATAAAGCCAGTTGATTATGAGGAGTTAATTCAAGCACTTTGATAAAGGTTTTATCCGCCAAACCAAACTGTTTTTTGCCGATATATGCCTGTCCCTTTATTAACAATAAATCGGCCTCAATGGCTATACCTCGCTCTCCTGCAGAAGAAATATCTATAGCATCATCATACCTGTGCTGTAGTAAGTAAGCATGCCCAAATAATGTTACTAAACGATCATTATCTACTTGACCTTGTTGTGCTCTGTTTAACTCTATTTCCGCCGCTACACCATCACCCTGCTCGATTAAAACTTGAGCGAGTAGTACTCTTGATGGCATATGATTGCTGTCAGCTTGCAGTGCATTTTTTAAGTGAATTAAACTGGTTGGAAAAGCATCATTTTGAAATGAAATAAGTGCTTGCTCGTATAAACTGTCAACACTTTCTATAGCTTGCTCTGCCATAACACTTGAACTAAAACCCAGAAGAAATACTGATGTTAGCGTTAGTTTGTGAAGTGTATTTTGTTGAAGAAAACGTGTCGGGAGTGAAAACATACAACCATTAATCCATAAGTGATGAAAGGCCATGAGCAGCCTAGTAAGTTTTAATTTATGATAAAGAGTAATGTAAATTGGATCTAGTGAAAAATGTCTGCTTTCTTTACACTTCTTATATTTGTCATATTATTACTTTCAAAATTAAAAAGTAACACAATGATTAATAACAATAAAAATAAGATGGCATACGCCTTGCTCTAGTTGTACTATTCACATAAAATAAACAATTGTAGTAAAGCATACATACAAAATTCAGGAAGTACTATGTCATTTATTTCTAATACAATTAAACCACTAGCTATTGCCGCTCTTTTAAGTGCTAGTCATTCTTTTGCCGCAGATATACTCGTTGAAAATACGCTTATTGATAACAATGGTGTTAATGATGCTATTGGTGGTTGGAAGTATGAAGTTAACCATATGGATGTTACTTGGATTGATGATGGTAATATCAGTGTTGATGTTTATACAAACTTTGGCGATTACAACAATAGATATAGCTATGGTGGTAATGGTAATAATATAGTTTTTGGTGACTTATTAATTAGTACTGGTGGCGATACCAATGTATTTGACTATGCATTTAAGTTAACCGATGGCCGCTTTGATGATTATTATGGCTCTGGTTATAGCGAGCATAATGGCAACCTGGTAGAGATTTCATCAACAACGACTGCTGATCAATACCATGGCGGAAACGTTCAACATGATGGGCAAGTTTTTGGAAATCAAAGTAGTGTTGAAAGTAGCGGAACTTGGAGTGTAGATACTCACAGCGCAGGCCAAAACTATGATAATTACGATATAATTAGCTTTAACTTTAATGTTGATGGTGTTGCAGCCTTTCAAAGCGCAAGTCAGTTAGCTTTTAGTTGGGCAATGTCTTGTGCGAATGATGTTATTCACGATGTAGTCAGTGTTAATAGACCAAGCACAATTCCAGAGCCAGCTACTATGATGCTCTTCTTACTTGGTTTAGCTGTGATTGCAAGAAATAAAGCAAAACTAAGTTAATTAATAACTTGCGTTTACAATCCAAATAAAAAACCTGCATTTATGCAGGTTTTTTTGTGGGGAATTACTAGGGGTTGTGTAATTTTTTGAAATTGCCTGTGTGGCAGCTTTTTAAGTAGTATTTAATTAAAATGGCTAGAATACACAGACTATTCGCCGCGGTTAAACTGTTATCACTAACAACGTTTAACCGCGAAAAATCTACAGAGCCTAATGCTTTATTTAAAAGAAATTAATTTTAAACTCTGCACCCACAAAGCGCTCTTCATTCACTATCGCTGTATTATTTGTGAAGTCGACCGCACCAATGGCTTGTTGTTCATCCGTTAAATTTCTAACAAACAATGCAACTTCATAATCTTGATCATCACCATCCCATGTATAACCAGCACGGATACCGCCTTCTAATAAAGCTTCACCGGTAAATTCAGTTGAGTTATATAAGAAGAAACTAATTTCATCACGATAAGACCAATCTGTGTAGGCGTAAAATTCGCCATCACCAATCTCAATTGCGTAACGTGCGGTAAAGTTGAATATCCACTCTGGTGCATGAGGTAGGCTATTGCCATCAACATAAGCAAAAGTATTACCAGATACTGGATCAACAAAAGTAGCATCCGTAACCGTACAAGAAGCACAAACTGGTACTGATAAACCACTATCATTTAACTCGGTATGGTTATAACTGGCATTAGCAGTCACCATCCAATAATCATTTAATACAAATTGGGTATCTAATTCAAAGCCATAACCAACCGTTTCGTTTGCATTCAGTAATCTTGCAGTATTGCTATCGCCACCAACTGAAGTAAGTTGTTGATTATCCATTGTATAATAAAATACTGATGCATTTACACGACCCATATTATCTAAAATATCAGACTTGATACCTGCTTCATAAGAAATAATGGTTTCAGAATCCGCAACAGAAATACCGTCGCCAGCAGCAAATAATGAACGACCTTGGATACTTGGTGCTCTAAACGTATCAGCAATACGTGCGTAGAAGTTAATATCGTCGGTATATTTATGAGAAATACTCACATCCCAACTAACATGATTATCGTCGGTGCTAACACTCCCTGCAGCATAATCATCAATAAAAGGTAAGAATGATAAAGGTGATTGTGTTCTTTCATTCTTATAATCTTTGTCATCATCAGAATAACGTAAACCAACCGTCACAGAGGTTTTATCTGAAAGGTTATAATCTACAGAACTAAAAATTGCCCATGCTGTTGTTTCTTGTTCTTGAATGACATAACCATTTTGAGTGCCAGCACTAAATAAAGCATCGTATGAAAAGCTTTCTATAGTTAAATCTTCATTAAAATAAGCCAACTTGATAGTTAAAATCACCCTCTAAATTACTGGTTAAGCGCAATTCTTGCGTTACTTGTTGATGGTCAGGAATACCATCTGCAGTTTCTGAGCTAAGGTTAATCACACCAGGTCCTGTAGGGAAATCTACAGGAGGACAACCAAAACCATTACAACCATAGCCACCATCTACATCAGCACGAGAAAATAATTCTGCACTCTCATAACCGGTAATTGATGTAACAGTGTGATTATCTAACTCAAAGGTTAATTTTAAACTGGCACCTTCGGTTTCAACTTGTTGTGTGGCGCGTGAAGCTGAATCGTGATAAACGGTATCACGGTTAAAGTTAGCAACTAAATCATTACTTCCTGACTCAATTGCGTTCGCGTAAAAGGTAACAGGCTTACCGTCTAAATCACGCATGTGATAGTTAAACAGTGCGTTAAAATCATCGCCTTCATAAAGAAATTGCAGACGAAGCGCTTGATCTGTATACCCACCTAAAACATCATCTTGCTCAAAACCTGGTGCTTTATTGTCAATATAGTTATCTCTATCTTGACGAAGTACAGAAATTCGAGCTGACAAGTTATCAGTTAAACCACCACCAACAGCGGCACGTAAATCACTAGTATTTTTACTACCGTAAGATAAAGAGGCAAAGCCATCAAAATCTTGACTTGGTTTTGCTGAGTCAAATTTAACTAAACCTGCCGGAGTATTACGGCCAAAGAGTGTACCTTGAGGACCACCTAAAACTTCAACACGCTCTAAATCAAAAACAGGAAAGCCTTTTAATATGGGGTTTTCTTGTACAACATCATCGACAACTAAAGATACAGGTTGAGAGGCGTTTAAATCAAAATCTGAATTACCTAGACCACGCATATAAAAACGCGGGAAAGTACGACCAAATGAAGATTCAACGCTTAGGCTAGGAATTTTAGCATTTAAAAAACGTATATCCATAGCTGCTGAGCTATAAGCATCAAGATTATCACCTTGTAATGCAGTAACAGCAACAGGAACTTCTTGTACATTTTCAACACGCTTTCGCGCGGTAACTTCAATAACTTCTATACCAACGACTTTTTCTTTTTCAATCGCTTCTGCTGCGAAAGCATTCGTTGATGTACTAGCAATAGTTGCTAATAATGATGCTTGTACACACAAAGATAGTGTACTTTGCTTAAACATTTTCATTCGTTCTCTCCCAAGGACTGATGATGTTTTATTGTTTATTATCCTATTTTAAGGATTTGATTATTATAGTGCGTTAATTACTGTATAGCTCAGGCAGAAAGCTTTTACCATAGGCCATTGCTTCTACATTAAAAAGCTCCGCTATGGTTTGTCCTAAATCGGCAAACGTTGCTCTCTGCCCTAGTGCGACAGATTGTACCAGATGGTGATAACTAAACAAAGGTACAAATTCTCGCGTATGATCGTTACCCGACCAAGTGGGATCGCAACCATGATCTGCGGTTAAAAATAAAATATCTCCTTCATGCATTTTGTTTATAATTTCAGGTAATTGCTGATCAAATTCTTCAAGTGCCTGTGCGTAGCCAACAGGGTCACGACGATGACCATAATCTTGATCAAAATTAACGAGGTTGGTAAAAATCACACTATTTTCAGGGGCTGTTTCAATGTGATTGATTGTGGCATTTACCAGTGCGTTAATACCTGTAGCTTTGGTATTTAAACTAATACCTTGATGTGCAAATATATCAGCTATTTTACCGACACTGATCACCTGACCACCTGAATTGGTTATTTTTTCAAGCACAGTTTTACTTGGCGGTAAAACTGAATAATCACGTCTATTACCCGTGCGGGAAAAATTACTACTATCAGAGCCAATAAAAGGTCTTGCTATCACTCGTCCAATATTCAAGTTGGCATCATCAAGCAGCTCTCGCACTTGTTCACAATAGGTATATAAGTTATCAAGGCCAAAATGTTGTTCATGCGCAGCAACCTGAAAAACACTATCCGCTGACGTATAGCAAATGGGTAAACCACTACTAATATGTTCTTCACCCAAAGCGTTTATGATGTCGGTTCCTGAAGCGTGGCAATTACCTAAAAGCCCGTTTAAGCCTGTTTTATCCTTGATAGCAGTAATAAGTTCAGGGGAAAAAGCGTTAGTCTTATCACTGAAATAACCCCAATCAAAAAGCACAGGTACGCCTGCCATTTCCCAATGTCCACTCGGCGTATCTTTACCTGTACTGAGTTCAGACATATAGCCATATGCACCTTTTTGAGGAGTCACATAGAATTCCTCAATTTTTCTACCCGCAGCATTAAGGCATGTTTCAAAGCCCTGCCAGGCTTGCTCACTGCTCGCCTGTTTACTTACTTCGTGCAAGCCTAATGCACCTAGGTGAGGTAGCTGAATAATTTTATTTTCTTTCTCAAAATAATATTGTGCCAAATTGATGAACGTATTCGCACCAACGTCTCCAAACGCTTCAGCATCATTGGCGTAACCAACACCAAAGCTATCCAACACTAAAATTATTGCTCTTGCCATAGTTATAACAGCCCTTTTGTAGACACAGTAAAACAACTTAATTAACAACGATGAGGTTGTTTGATATATTAATAAAAATAAACATGACCAATTAGTCAGGTTGTGTTAATTTAATGCTTTTATTATGCTCAGACAAGCTTTTACTCAATAATAATCGATTATTGTGCCTAGCAGTATAGTACAATTTGGCTATTATGATTGAACGACGGATTCTTAAATAAGTCTGCTTTATTACCCACGGAAATATCAATGACGCAACAAAGTAAAACGACTGTAATAGCGATTGCAGGCGCTTCTGCATCAGGTAAATCGCTTTTTGCTGAGACTATCTATAATGAGTTGCTCCCTGAGCTAGGCAAAGATGGCATCTCTATTATTAAAGAAGATGCTTATTATAGAGATCAATCTCATTTAACTATGGATGAGCGAATACAAACAAATTATGATCACCCTAAAGCATTCGAGCATGAGCTTTTAAGGGAGCATTTAATAGCACTGACCAATCACCAAGATGTTAATTGCCCTGTTTACTGCTATAAAACTCACACGCGAACAAAAGAAACCGTTAAAGTAAAATCAACTAAAATCATTCTAGTCGAAGGAATATTGTTGCTTTCAAACCCTAGCTTACGTGATTCTTTTGATATTAAAGTGTATATGGATACGCCATTAGACATTTGTTTAATCAGGCGAATTGAACGCGATACAATGGAGCGGGAGCGTAGTTTAGTGTCAGTAACAACACAATATTTATCGACTGTCCGCCCGATGTATTACCAGTTTATTGAGCCATCAAAGGCTTGGGCTGATATTGTCATTACCCGCGGCGGAAAAAATCGTATGGCGATCGAAGTATTAAAAGCAAAAATTCGTCAACTATTTCAATAACATCATTAATTAAAAGAAGAATAATAAGAGAGTCTTATGGAAATAACAGCGCTACGCGGCATACTTGGTATAACTATTTTATTAATTATAGCGATATTATTATCTAATCACAGAAAAGCGATAAACCTACGCACTGTTGGTTGGGCTTTTATTTTACAGTTATCCTTAGGCGCTTTTGTTCTTTATATTCCTTTTGGCAAAGATGTTTTAGCCTCAATTTCTGGTGGCGTACAACAAGTCATTGATAGTGCAAAAGTTGGTATAACATTTTTATTTGGTGGCTTAGGCTCAGATGCTATGTTTACTAATGGCGTCGGTTTTGTCTTTGCTGTACGGGTATTACCTGTCATCATTTTTTTCTCCTCATTGATCGCCGTACTCTATTATCTTGGCATTATGCAATGGGTTGTAAAAATTATTGGTGGTGCGCTGCAAAAATTATTGAAAACATCCAAGCCCGAATCCTTATCAGCAACGGCAAATATTTTTGTTGGTCAAACCGAAGCACCATTAGTGATCCGCCCTTACATTGCGGGTATGACGCAGTCTGAATTGTTTGCCATTATGGTAGGAGGCTTAGCCTCTGTCGCTGGCTCTATTTTGGCTGGTTACGCAGGCCTTGGTATAGATTTAAAGTATCTGATCGCAGCATCTTTTATGGCGGCTCCTGGCGGCTTGCTTATGGCAAAAATTATTGTTCCTGAAATAGAGCCAGAAAAACTCGCTCAAGAAGACTTGATAACCGAAGATTCTGGCGAAAGACCTACCAATGTTATTGATGCTGCTGCTACTGGTGCAGCATCCGGACTAAAATTAGCGGTTAATGTTGGTGCCATGCTACTAGCTTTCATCGCGCTCATTGCTTTACTTAACACGCTTGTTGGCGGTGTTGCGAGTTTACTTGGTTTTGAAGGTATTACCATTGAGTGGTTGCTAGGTTATTTATTTGCACCTATTGCCTTCATTATAGGTGTGCCAAGTGAGGAAATGTTGCAAGCAGGTAGTTTTATAGGACAAAAAGTTGTGGTGAATGAATTTTTTGCCTACGTAAATTTTGTCGAAATAAAAGATAGTCTCTCAGTTTCAACCCAAGCCATAATAACATTTGCCTTATGTGGCTTTGCCAACCTTTCTTCTATTGCTATTTTATTAGGTGGCATTGGCTCAATGGCGCCTAACAGACGATCTGATATCGCTAAACTTGGCATGAAAGCTATGCTAGCTGCCACGTTAGCCAATTTAATGAGCGCTGCAATTGCAGGCGTATTTTTAGCCCTTTAATTTCTCTGGTATTACTCATGAACAATTCAAATCAAACTTCATTAAAAGAAACAGCCCAGCACGCGCTTGGACTAATGGACTTAACAAGCTTAACAGATCAAGAAAGCAGTGAAGATATTATCGCTTTGTGCCAGCAAGCTAAATCATCAGCTGGGAATACAGCCGCTATTTGTATCTTTCCACGCTTTATTCCTTTAGCGAAAAAAGTGTTAGCCGAGCAAGGTACGCCAGAAATTAAAATAGCTACCGTTACCAACTTCCCTCATGGTAATGACGATATCGATATTGCGGTTGCAGAAACTAAAGCTGCTATTGCTTATGGCGCTGATGAGGTCGACGTTGTCTATCCCTATAACGCATTAAAAGCGGGTGATATTAATGTCGGATTAGAGTTAATCGAAGCATGTAAAAATGTTTGCCCTAAAAAAGTGTTGCTGAAGGTGATTATTGAAAGTGGTGAATTACAATCGCCTGAATTAATCAAACTAGCCAGTGAGGTTTCAATAAGAGCTGGCGCCGACTTTATTAAAACATCAACAGGAAAAGTTAGTGTTAATGCTACACCTGAAGCTGCTGAGATCATGCTTAATGTAATAAAAACAAGTAATCCCAAGGTAGGTTTTAAAGCGGCGGGTGGCGTAAGAGATGCACATGATGCTGAAGTTTACTTGACCTTGGCTGAAAAAATATTAGGTGATTCATGGGTTTGTGCCGACCACTTTAGATTCGGCGCTAGTAGTTTACTGGCTAATTTATTGTCAACGTTAAATGATGATGAACCACCAACGCAAAATAACTCATCAAATAATCAAAGTTACTAGTTTTATTAAGTAGATTCTTTTTATGGCACAACTGTATTTTTATTATTCATCAATGAATGCGGGAAAATCCACGCACTTATTGCAATCCTCTTATAACTATAATGAATGCGGTTTACGGACAGTGCTTTATACCGCCAAAATTGATGATCGGTATGCAAAAGGTAAAGTCTCTTCACGGTTAGGTATTCATGCCAATGCCGAGCTTTTTGATCTGCATACGGATTTATTGGCTGAAGTGAGTGCATTAGCGCAAGAAGAGAAAATAGCCTGCGTATTAATTGATGAAGCACAGTTTTTGTCTAAAGCACAGGTTAAGCAATTAACAGATATAGTTGATACGTTAAAAATACCTGTTTTAGCTTATGGGATCCGTACAGACTTTTTAGGGCAAACATTCTCTGGTAGTGCTGCCCTGCTAGCTTGGGCGGATAAATTAGTTGAGCTAAAAACAATTTGCCATTGTGGCCGTAAGGCTAACTTTGTTATTCGTTTAGATGAACATGGCAAAGCTGCAACAGGTGGTGAGCAAGTTGAAGTTGGTGGTAACGAGCGTTACCAAGCACTATGTCGTCAACACTTTAAGGGTTATGTCTCTTTAAAATAAGTCATTGGCAGTGCTTGCACGATTAACCTATAGGGTGTCTGGCTTACCAGACCATTAAAAGGGTAACACGTTACCAGAATAAGTGATTGTTCATCATCAGCGTTTTTATAAACCTGCAATTGATTTTTGCGTGTATCTATAATTTGCAGGTTTTCAATTCTATAGTGAAGAACCTCAGCATTTAGCGTTTCTAGCTGTAACTCATCACCAATTTTTAATTTTTCTAAAATGGCGAAATGGCTATCATTATGCCCAGAGATGATGATATCGCCATGTTGAGAAACAGTATTTGCAGCTGTTAGCCCTGGCCCAAAAGCCAGAGCTTGTCCAGAATCACTATTTAAAACCAGTTGAGATAGATTAAACCTCATAAAGCTCAGTTTCGCGATAGGATGAAAGTCAGCCCAAGGCCATGGTGGCTTGGGGATGCTAAACTTTTCTATTTGCCGTTTATCCCATGCATATGTCATCAACGCTTGGGCTAAATGTGCTTTAGCCGTCATATAAAAACTTGTTAGTAAAGCGTACATAGCAAGGGCAAAGCAAATGCTCGTTATATACTTCATCCTGCTAACAGACTCTCTGATGAATGTGCGCTTTTCGTCTAACTATCCACCATTGTAATAATATACTCAGTGCTAATAGCGTTAAGCCCAGATAAAAATATCCCCAAATGCCTAATGCAGTCTTTGCTAGAGGTATTATTTGTGTTGAGCCTTTTGGCATTAAATTGGCTACAGCACTTGTGGTTAATTTAGTGGTTTTATTGCGGCTAATGCTGTCTTCTACCGCAATAAAGCTAGTGTATGATGAGATCAAATGATGTTTTAGCGCTAAATCGGTAATTTTCTGCTTTAATTGCAGCTTAGTTGGCGCATCACTGTTTCTGTGCTCTTGACTTAAGTGTTTGATTTTTTGTCTAGCCCACCATTGACCTATTCCTTGATTAGCATTGTGATCATCGCTTTCATAAGCAATATTTTCATTGATATCAATTTTCGTTTGCCAATTGGTAGCCGCTAACTTACCTGTCGCTGTGATAAACGAAGAGTTAAGCGGTTTTCCAGCATTATTGAGTTGTTCATCGATAGGCCACCTCGCACTGATAACCATAGGCTGATCCTGATATAAATCTGGGATATGCATTGGATATACTTCACTGTTTTTAACAGGCCAAGCTAGGTTAATATTTGTCATCATGGGATAGCTAATATCACTAAACAACTTATGCATTTTGGCGCTTACTTCATTAAGGCTTCCTATATAACGATAAGTACCATGACCAAATTCAGCGGCGCGAGACATAAAATAGCTATTGGGCGCAGAGCCAATACCGATAGTGTGCAAACGAGTGTCACCAAGGTTTTGCTCTATTAAGCTGAACAAGGCTTGCTCATTAGCAACGCTTCCATCGGTAATAAAGATAACTTGTTGGTATTTCCCCTGCCCGCTATGTGTATTTTGCTGACTTTGTTGTAAAGCTTGCGCGATAGCTGGGTACATATTCGTTCCGCCACCGGCAGACATGTGCTGTAACCACTGGCTTGCCATAGCAATATTTTGTTGTGATGCGTATCGGCTAGATTGAAACAAAGTTTCAGTGTCATTATTAAAAGCAATAATATTGAATGAATCCTTTTCATCTAATAAATTCAATGCCATTTGTAGCGCTTGTTTTGCCTGTTTTATAGCAACGCCTCCCATTGAGCCAGAGGTATCTAAAATATAAGTGACATTCTTAGCAAACGATTCTCTTTGGTTTACCTTTGACGGCATGATCATCAATAAGCCATAATTGAAATCCCGATCTGCTGTTTTAAAAAAAGCCGCTTTGGGAATATTTCCTTGCTCAACTTGCCAAGAGAGCACAAAGTCTCTATCCAATTGCACGCGTTTATTCGCTAAGGCAACATATGAAATATCACCCTTTCTTTGCTTTACCACCGGATGATAATGACTATTAATATTAGTTAACAATAAACCCGTGTTAAGTGTTACTTGGATATTGGCCTTCTGCCCCAAGCTATTTCTGGTTTGTGGTGGCGAAATATTTCCCCAGCCAGTACGGGAAATATGGGCTGTTTCTGTTATCTGGTGAACATTCGCTTTATTCTCGTCATCAGTATTTATTGGTACATAACGAGGTGTGATGGTTAAGGGGATCCGTAAGGAGAATTCATCCGCTTGAAATTTAACTGACTGCAAATAGCTGATGGTTATCTTTATCGTTTCACCTGGGGCAATATTACTTACCTTAGTGGTAAACATATTGGGGCGCTGTTGACTCACTAAACTCGCTTTTTTCCCTTGGCTTTTTGCCCGTTGATAACGTTTTATAGCTTGTTGCTTTTCCTTTATTTTACCAAGGATCCTTCGCTCACCTATTTCCATGACCATACTATCAACAGCGGCATCATCAATTAAAGGGAAAACATAAACAGCTTCTAAAAACTGCTCACTGGTATTTTTAAACGTTTGGCTAAACTTAACCCTGGCAAGTAAGGCATTAACTTCCACTTGATAGTCACTATTTTGAGTTAAGGCACCCAAATAACCATCATCATGCTTGAAATATAAACTACCACTTTTGACTTCGCTATAAGGGAGCTGCTTGAGCTTTAAAAGCGCTGTTTCATTGTTTTCTTGTGCTGTAACTTGTTTAACAAACAAAATAAAAAATAGGAGCAAAACTGTCTTTACTAAAGAAGAATGAATAGCTTGTTGTGCAAAGCAAAGGTAGTTTAGTGGTTGTAACCTTGAATATAATTTCATTATTAAACTCTATAGCGATGAAAGTTTAATAATGAAATAGGAGTTTGACTTTTTTGCGGCTAGATTATGGCAAGTTTATGCTAAATTATGATGAATTATGGCCTTTGCTCATTTACTTCAGTAAGGCATGGCCTTCTGGCAATTGCTTGGCGATCCACAAGGCAAGTTTATGCTTCATATTAGGTTGATCTTCACTATCAACGGCTAAAGGCTGTATTAATTTATCGTTAACTAATAAACGATATAAACTCTCAACTTTATCTTTGGCTGAATTGGTCGCTGAAAAGCTTTTATAACCTCGATTTACTGCATATTTTTCGCCAATAACCAAGGCTTTTTTTAATAATTCAGCTTCATGCTTTAATTTTTTCATTTGATTCTTTTTATTAAGTTTAACTTGCATTAAAGATGCGTCAAAACTAAATATATGTCAATTAGCTATTGTTCAAATTAGTCACTTAAATTGATATACATCATCTTTCGTAGATAGCTATTTGGCTATACTGTGCGGCAATTAGTAACACACAACAATCCCACTATAACTGGATGTTAATTTAATCAAAAGACTAACATTAATGAATTTAATAGCTTGGGGTTAATATTTAATAAGCAGGTAGTATTATGTCAATATCACGCACTAGAAATGCCCAGCATAAAGTTTATATCCCCTCTTCCGCTCGTGAAAATCAATATTTGATGGCTAAAATTCCTTTATCTGATGAATTACTCGCTAAGTACGAAAATTCAATTGATACTAATGCCTCACAGCCTTATACAAAATTTTACCAGACACTGGCAAAATTGTTTTTTACGATTAATGATGAATTAGCGATTGAAAGCAGCCAGTTTATTGCTAATGATAAATTTGCACGAGTGCGTTTTAGTCCAGAAAAACTGACCTCACAAACTGAGCAGCAGTTACTATTTTTATATAACCCGCAATATCACACTAGTCAAAATACCTTTTATGATGGTGATAAAAAAGCAAAAAAAATTACTTTATTATTTCTTGCTAATGGTGATGAACTACGTGTTAATTCGGCTAAATTTCATCAGCAAGTTACACTAGCCATTGCTAAATTTACTGAGCAAACTGGGATTAATAAGTCTTTAGTGCGTGTATCCGATCATCAGCATTTAACCTATGATTTATTTGCGAAAAATAAAGGCGTTGAAGGTACACAGTTACATAAATTTAGATCAATGACTAATCGTTACTCTGCAGATGAACAAAATCTGCCAAGTGATACTGATTCTCTTACTTACGCTGTTGTAGATTTTCCAATTAACCGCAGAGTACGCTCGCTTGTATCAATTGAAGAGAGTGGCAGCGAACAATATAACGAACTGTATAATTTAATTGCTGATGCTTTCATTAGTGCGGCTAAGAATCAAAACTTAAATAATGGCGCCGTCATTGCCAATGGCTTAGTTCCTATTGTACGAAAAGGTGAAGATGAAAATGTTATCGCAAGCGGCGAGCTACTAATGCTAGGCTATAACCCAACGCACACCAGCTGTGGTTATACATGCAAGTGGGATAGTGCTAAATTGGTGGATACCGTGCAATTAATTTTCGTTGCAACTGATCAAGATAAAACTTCCCACGGATATGGAAAATTTGTTAATCAAATAGAGCAAGCCTTACGCACATTTGCTGCGAGCTTAGACTTTATTAATGACAAAGAAGAAATGTTAGTAAGACTGCATCAACATATAGGTTATTACTACAGCGAATAATGTCCTATTAAACAACACAGGTGGTGATCAAAAATGAATGAGCGCCACCTGATTGTTTGAACGAAAAGCTATCATCTACGTGACCAGAATTTAATTTCTTGCTCGGTTAAAAACTGCTCGGCATTTTCCCCCTGCAACAATGCCATTGTGGCAAGTATTCCTGCTTGAATGCAGGCAGGGGCAACAACTGTCATTGATCTAGGCGCATCTTGTATTGGCCAGCCTGTTTTGGCATTGAGTACATGGCTATAACGCTTTCCATCTTTTAATAAAAAACGACGCGCATCACCACTGGTGGCTAGCGCACCTGAAGATAATGAAATAATCATATCTGTTGGCGAGCTATTCCCTGCACCATGAGCATCAGGATGTTCAATGGCAACTTGCCAAGGGATATTAGTTAAACGCGCACTTGTTACCGCCAGATCACCGCCTAAATTTACCAGTACAGGGAGATCAGTTAACTCTTTGACTAGGATGATGGCGCGATCAACAGCATATTCCTTCCCTAAACCACCAAAATCAATTTCCATTCCTTTGGCCAAAGTAATTTGTTCGGGGTTAAATTGCACTTGTGGCCAACCAACATAAGATAAACAAGCAGCAATTTGCGCTTGGCTAGGCAGTTTCTCACCACCATCAAAGTGCCAAGCTTTACGTAAAATTCCTGAGGTTATATCAAACAAGCCTTCACTTAATTGATAACATTGTTCGGCAAAATTTAATAATAAATAGGTTTCTTTATCGATGCTTATCGCTTGTCCAGCACTGTTATTAATAATGCTACAAACACTCAATTGATCATAGCGACTATATTTATCTTCAATGCGCCAGACTTCATTAGCAACGACATCACCTACCCTAACTGCTAATTGCCTATTCCTTGTTTGAATCAACACCTCGCAAGGGCTAGCCATAGCCTGAAAGTTCAAGGCATAACCATCTTGGTGATTATTGATACTGACAAGCCTGTTGTTTTTCAAATAAGTCTCTTTAAAAAGAATAAGTTACCTGAGCAATAATAGCATCAATAGACGGATATAGTTCAACCTCTTTTAAAACTCCAGGCTCATCAAAACCTGCATCTGTTGGCGTTTGACGGTAGTACTCCAACCTAAAAGATAATTCATGACCATTATTAATCAACCTACCGTATTTGATCCCTAAGGTGTAAGCGGTCATTTCACCAATCCTATAATCAGCACTTGCAAACGCTGGTTTAGGATCATTTTCCATCATAAAGGGTCGATAAAAATCAGCGGCACCTTGTTGATAAAATCGAAAATGAGGCTGTAAATAGCTTTCTGTGCCAAAACTATCACTTAATGGAATTCTAAAGCGAGAATCTATAGTGTGAGAAGTGATCTCCCAATCGTCCCACATGTAACGATAAGATACATCTAACACTGTGGTATCAAAATGATATAAAGACTGCGCATAAAAACTTTGTTTGACTCTAGAATCAGGCCTAGATTCATAAACATAGTCTTGTGCTAAGCCATCATTATCAACCACAGTCATTATTTTAAATGGATCGGTTAAATAACCATCCACCATAGAATACGAATAATTAAACTGCATTATCATTCGACGATTGATAACTTGTGTAATGCCCAATAAAATATCCGTGGTAGTTTTATCATCTTCACTACCAATACGGGTTTTAGCAAATTCTTCATCCCAACCAGGATCGCTACTATCGCCGATTAACATCGAAGCAAAAGGCTTGGGAATTCCCCCTTCTGGGGTAAAAGTGTCTTGAAAATAACTGAAACCAAGCGAAAAGGTTGTATTTTTTCGATCAAAATCTATGGCGAGATTTCCATTAATGCCAAGCGATAGATAGTCATATTCCTTGGAAAGGTGAACGCCACCGCTAGCCGTCAAATCATCGGCAACAGTTTGAGTCCATTGCCCATTAATTTGCACACGAGTATCGCGAAAAGTATCATCAAGCGGTGTATCACCCGGTGCAACATCATACTGCCCATTACCAGATGGGCGTGTGAAAGTTTGCACGTTTGGTTGCGCTACAGCACCATTTGCCGATGCGCCAGTTAAAGCATCAACTGTGAGCTTAAGGTTTAATACTTCATCATCTTCAAATGTTTTCTTCGCATTAAAAATAGCTTCGCTTGCACTAACACGATCCGCTTCACTGTAAAATAAAAAAGCGCTGTCAAACTCCCAAGCGCTATCATCTGTTGAATTAACAGTTTCAGCACTAACGGTACTATTACCGCCTAGTAAAGCTGCTGTCGCTATTGTTAGTGCGGCTTTAATATTTTTATTGTCTGCCTTATTTCTCATCATGCCAGCCTAATTGCAACCACATCCACCACCACCAAAACCTTTGCCGCCACTTGATGCTTCTTTACTAAAATAAATATGATCATCAAGCGCTGAATCTATGGGTGAAGCCGTTAACGTCATTTCTTTTTTGGATAACAAATCTCGCTCCCATGGCTCTACCCCAAGGCTTGAACACCCTGATGCAGTAATACTTAACGAAATTAATAAGACAACTTTCGCTTTGTTCATAATATTCATAACCTTTCCTACTAGGTAATATTTCTTGTTCAAAATGCTTAATTATCTGAAGACAGTAATTGTTCAATTTCAGCTTGATAAACAGGAATTTTTTTAGTGAAAAAACCAGTATGACGTTTTTTAATCTTGCCATCCCTACCAATTAACATACTGCTTGGCATGCCTTGAATGGCGAAGTGTTTTGCTATTTTACCTTTGGGATCATAGATAACCGCAAAAGAAGCAGGAATTTCAGCAAGAAATTTTTCTGCTAGCGCACGATTTGCATCTAAATTAACGCTAATAACACTAAAACCTTGCGATTTATACTTTTCTTGAATGGTATTCATCCAAGGGAATGACTTTCTGCATGGCACACACCAAGATGCCCAAAAATCAAGATAAACAACCTCTCCTTGATGTTTAGCGAGAGCAACTTCCAAAGTTTGACGACTACTAATGTTCTCATTCGCCATACTATTGCTATGACTGATAAGAGCGAACGCCAAAATGACTAATATCAATTTATTCTGTAAAAAGTTAAACACGTTAAACTTCCAATACCTCAACTATTTATCTGATTAAAACATAGTTTGTCGATGTTTTCTTAATGAATTCTTAAGAAAGGTTATAAATCTATTATTTGAGTTTTATCAGATTAAATTATCACCACGCTAGTTTATGGGTCTAACCTATTCATAAGTCATTGCTAGCTCCTTATAACTATTTAGTTTAACAGAGACTCATTTTATAATTGCTTTTCTCGTCAAAACTGGCAGAGTGTCTATAAGTAATTAGAGCTGTTGCCCTAATTACCCTCACAATTTGAATTCAAACAATATTAATTAAAGGAGTAGCGCTTCAATGTGTTCGATCTTTGGTATATTAGATATAAAAACAAGTGCGGAAGCACTTCGTCCAAAAGCTTTAGAATGTTCTCGTCTTTTACGTCACCGCGGTCCTGATTGGTCAGGCATTTACAATAATGAGCATGCTATTTTAGTCCATGAGCGTTTATCCATTGTAGACACTGAACATGGCGCACAGCCATTGTACAATGAAGATAAAAGCCATGTGCTCGCTGTTAATGGTGAAATTTATAATCACAAAGCATTAGAAGCTGATCTTAACGTTGATTACGACTTTAAAACGGCCTCTGATTGTGAAGTGATATTACCCTTATATAAAGAATTTGGTGTTGAGTTTGTTGATAAATTGCAAGGCATGTTTGCCTTTATTCTTTATGATGCCACAACCAATGACTATTTAATCGCTCGTGATCATATTGGTATCATCCCACTTTACATGGGTTACGACAGTGAAGGTAACTTTTACGTTGCCTCAGAAATGAAAGCTTTAATGCCAATTTGTAAAACGGTCGAAGAATTTCCTCCAGGTCATATCTTAGATAGTCGTGTTGGCGAAATTAAACGCTATTACAAACGTAACTGGCAACAATATGCTGCAATTAAAGACAATACTACCAGCAAGGCCAAACTACGTGAAGCCTTAGAAGAGTCGGTAAAAAGTCATCTAATGACAGATGTTCCTTATGGCGTTTTACTTTCAGGTGGTTTAGATTCATCACTTATCTCTGCTATAACGCAAAAATTTGCCGCTCGCCGTATCGAAGAAAATGATTTAAGTGAGGCTTGGTGGCCAAAAGTACATTCGTTTGCCTGTGGCCTGGAAGGCTCGCCTGATTTAGTTGCAGCGCAAACAGTAGCAGACAGTATAGGGACTATTCACCATAGCGTTATCTTCACCGAGCAAGAAGGTATCGATGCCCTTAAAGAAGTTATTTATCACTTAGAAACTTATGATGTAACCACTATTCGCGCCTCGACGCCAATGTATTTAATGGCTCGAAAAATTAAAGCCATGGGTATTAAAATGGTACTTTCTGGCGAAGGTGCCGATGAAATTTTTGGCGGTTATTTATATTTTCATAAAGCACCAAACGCACAAGAGTTTCATGAAGAGCTAAACCGTAAGCTTGAGCGTTTACATAAATTTGATTGCTTACGTGCTAATAAGTCCATGTCTGCTTGGGGCATTGAAGCCCGCGTACCATTTTTAGATAAAAACTTTATGGATGTTGCTATGCGCATCAACCCAGAAGATAAAATGTGTGGTAATGGCAAAATGGAAAAAGCGATATTGCGCGCTTCTTTTGAAGGTTACTTACCAGAAGAAATTTTATGGCGTCAAAAAGAGCAATTTTCAGACGGTGTTGGTTATTCGTGGATCGACGGTTTAAAAGAATATGTTGAGTCGCAAGTAACTGATCAACAACTTGAAAGTGCTAGCTTTAAATTTCCAGTAAATACGCCTGACAGTAAAGAAGCTTATTTTTATCGCTGTGTATTTGAAGAAAAATACCCACTTGCCTCAGCCGCTGACTGTGTTATTGGGGGTAAGTCTGTTGCCTGTAGCACTCAGGAAGCATTAGCTTGGGATGAAAGCTTCAAAAATAACGCCGATCCATCTGGTCGTGCAGTATTAAGTGTTCATAACGAGAGTTATTAACTTGTAAAAAGTGCATTAGCAAACGAGTAATTTATTGAAAGGTTACTCGTTGCTAATTTTACAATAAGTTTATTTATTACTTGCACTTAGCTAAAATTTTACTAATCTTAACTTATAAATACCTTTAAGTTTGAGTAGTTCTATTAATGATAAAAGCAGCACCCTTGTATTACGCCGCTATAACCAGCACTTTTCTTTCTTTCACTCTTCAGGCTTCTCCTGATAACCCAAACGACTTCTTAAATCTAAACTTAGAAGATTTGTTAAATATTAACGTTATTACCGCTTCTAAATATGAAGAAAAATTTGTCGACTCCTCCTCCAATATTGAAATATTTACGGCCAAACAAATTAATGATCGCGGCTATAAAAGTATTGAAGACTTGCTGAGGAACCTAGCAGGTGTTGATTTACATGAGTATTCAACCGTAGGAGAATACAATGTCACTGTGATGCGTGGTGCCACCAACAATAACAAATTTATCATTTTAAAAGACGGTATACGCATTTCAACGCCCGCAGGTGAAACAAATGCTATTTCACAAAATTATCCCTTATATATGGCTAAACGGGTTGAAGTGCTTACTGGCTCAGCAGCGGTAACGTATGGTGCTGATGCTTTCTCAGCTGTGATCAATATTATTACACATGATAACAATAACTTGCTAGCAAACGAAGATAAAGGCCAGATTTCAGTTTCACTTGGTGAGGATCATTACTTTAACAGTCACCTTCAGTACTCTCACCTGTTTGGCAATGGTATTTATGTCAATCTCGGCGTACAAGGACATTACAGTCAAGAGTTAGAGTTTGATAAGCAATACCCAGAGCTTTATACCGATACAAATAAGCAGTATGACTTTAAAAACACCGAAGAATTTCAATTTTTTGCTGATGCAAAAATCAATGAGCATTTTGCTTTAGGTGCTTTTCACTCCAAAATAACCTATTCTTCTGATTTTGTTGCAAAACCATTTTTTTCTTCTTTTGATCAAGCTATTACCGAAGAAAGCAACACTAGTATTTACACAAAATTTGACTATGAAATATCAGACAATTTGCATTCAAATACCTTATTCACCTACCAGCATTTTAGCTTAGGGAATAGTACTAACTTTAATAACTTATTTACTGGCTACGAAAGACGATACAAGTATGGCCGCACAGCTCGTTATAGTTTAAATCAAGATTTCACTTATCAGCCAAGCTCAGAGCACTTACTATCCGCAGGTTTTGTGTATGATTATTTTGATGTTATTCCAAGAGGCCCTGACTTGCCTAGCCCGTATGATGTTGAAAAAAAGCCAAATGAACAGAATTTTTTCTATCCTAACACTGAACTTGAAATTTCATTTTTTCAACAGCGAGATGAAAATGTCGGTGTTTATCTGCAAGATAACTGGCGTATCGATGAAAAATGGCGACAAGTAACAGGCGTACGTTATGATCATCATACTTTGTTTGGCGATACTATTAACCCTAGATCAACAACCATATATAAAGCGAACCAATACAATGTTTTTAAGCTAATTTATGCTCACTCTTTTCTAGCACCTCCATCAAACCAAGCGTTTAACAGCTTTGGGACATTTACAGGAGAGCAAAATGCACAAGGTCAATGGCTTAGTACTCCTCATGTTCCATTTAGAGTGCCTAATGAAAATTTGAAACCAGAAACCTTACAGAGTATTGAGTTTAATTATCAGCATTGGTTTAATGATCATAGTAATATTAAAATAGCACCTTTTTATAGTGAAATTGATGATGTCATTTCAATGACAGCTGATGAATTAGCGCAACAAAAAATAGCTGGCGCATTATTAGCTGAGACAAACTCATTCAAAAATATTGGTCAATTAACCACTTATGGTGTAGATATAACGGCAAATTTATCAATGGAATTTAGCAAGGCAAGTGTGGAATACTGGCTTGCAACATCTTATTTAAATGGTGATCTAACTGAGCAGTATGAAGTAACTGACTTACCAATGATCAGTCACTTTAAAGTGAAAACGGGGTTAACGGTAAACTATCAAGATGATGGCCAAAGAATATATGTCATCAGTCCAATATTGCGTTGGGCTAGTGGCCCTCATAGAAACAATTTGGATTTTGGCAGCAGTGATACGCGATCAGAGCTACCGAGTTATTATGTCATCGACTTGCATGGTGAAGTTAAGTTCTCAGCATCAATGTCAGCGAAGTTAACAATCAACAACTTGTTAGATAACAAGCACTTTCATGCCTCTGTTGATAACCCAACTTATGCCTTTGATAAAGCGCCGCAACTCGGTAGACTGATTTTTGCGACACTCACTTATAATTTTTGAGCTTGAGTTATGTCAGACCATTGACTATTTCTTTAACAAGTCCTGGGCCTTGATAAATAAACCCAGTATAAACCTGTACTAAACTGGCACCTGCTGCGATTTTTTCATTGGCATCTTCGCTCGATGCAATACCACCAACTCCAATAATGGGCAGTTTATTATCTAGTGCTTTGCTTAGTATTCGAATTACCGTAGTACTTTTCTCTTTTACTGGCGCACCACTTAGTCCGCCCTGCTCTTCACCATACTCAAGACCTTCAACACCTTCACGAGATAAGGTTGTATTGGTTGCGATTACACCATCAATATTATTATCAATTAAACATTTCGCAATAGACAACACCTCTTCTTCCGTTAAATCAGGTGCAATTTTCACAGCAAGCGGCACATATTTATTATACTGCTTAGCCAATACCGCTTGCTCTGCTTTTAATGCGGATAACAACTCATTAAGTGCATCACCGTACTGTAGAGAGCGCAAACCGGGGGTATTAGGTGAAGAGATATTGACGGTAATATAAGTCGCATAATCATAAACTTTGCGCATACAGTGCAAATAATCATCTTTTGCATTTTCTTCTGGGGTATCTTTGTTTTTACCAATATTGATACCTAAAACACCGTTAAATTTTGCCGCACGCACTTGTGAAACGAGGTAATCGACCCCTTTGTTATTAAAACCCATGCGATTAATAATGGCATTAGCTTCAGCTAGTCTAAAAATACGTGGCTTATCGTTACCCGGTTGAGGTCTAGGTGTAATAGTGCCCACTTCAACAAAGCCAAAGCCCATGGCAGCAAATGCATCAACGCATTCCCCATTTTTATCTAAACCTGCCGCTAAACCAACAGGGTTTGGAAAATCTATTCCCATAACGCTAACGGGCTTATTGGCAACTGTCTGCTTATAAAAATTATTTAGCACGCTAGAGCCTGTACTTTTTAAACTTTTAATTGTCAGCTCGTGAATAGTCTCGGCATCAAATTGAAAAAAAACTTTACGAATGGCTGAATAAAACATAACACCTCAAATTAGTGGCTCTTTTATAAGCGAGAAATAAAAATCCCCGCCTAACTTAATATCGTTAGACGGGGATTTTAGCAGTTTAGCTGTTTTTTATAAATTGCTTTTAACCGGAAAAGTTAACTTTTCTTGGTTAATCTTTGACAATTTAAACTCAATAACATTAACTCTCTTAATGCCACAGAGAACTTAGCAAACTCATGGGTTTGACCTACTTTAAAGTCAGCTAAAATATGCTTCCAACGCTCTAACGGCTGAGCATTAGTTTCTACCCAATCATCAAGCATCTTGTCTAGATCTTTTCCTTTAGCAGAGCAATCACAACGAAGCACAACTGAAGTCAATGAACGTTGTTGCCAATCTAGCTCTTCTCTAAATGAAGCTCTAGCAAGCGCTTGCCAGTGATTACCGACCGCTTGACGAGTAATTTGATCTAAGAACCAATGTAGCTCTAATCGCACACCAAGCTTGAAGTACAAACTAGCGACTAACTCAACATCACGCCCATCTTCTTCAACAATTTCAGCAATATCAAGCGCAGAGAAAATAGTGCTTAATTGTGAAATTCTAACAGCAACTTCTTTTGGTACGCCCGCAGAGCTAAGATCAGACTCTACACGTTCTAATTGACTAACTTCCCCTTCAATAATCAAGCTATTGAGTTTCTTAGCCATGGTAGTAAAGGTAGGTCGATAAAGTGCTATTGACTGTTCAATAGACAATGATTTATTACGATGGCGTAAGAACCAACGCGTTGCACGCCTTACAGTTCGACGATACTGGAATAACATTTCAGTTTGAATCGCAGTCGAAATTTTATTATTCAACACTTCAATTTTTTGCCAAAAATCTTCTAATTCAAATACTGCACTGGCCATAGTGTAGCTATTGGCAATTTCAACAACCGTTGCGCCCGTTTCTTCTTGCATGCGATTAACAAAATTAAAGCCCATATCATTACCAATTTTGTTGGCTAATTTAGTAGCAATAATTTCAGCTCGCAGAGGATGTTGTTGCATTTGCTCTTGATACTTATCGCGAAGCTGTTTAGGGAATGAACCTATCAACAAGCCGTCGTGGTACGGGTTATTGGTAATATCTTCGTGAACAAGATCTTCTTTTAATACCATTTTGCTGTAGGCAAGTAATACTGAAAGCTCTGGTCTAGTTAACCCATTACCTTTAGATAACCTTTCCGCGATTTCTTCATCATCAGGAATAAACTCTAGTGCTCTATCCAGTTTTCCTGTGCGCTCTAACTCATGAATAAAGCGTACTTGCTCTTTCAGTTGGTTAACACCACGCATTGCTGTAATAGACAATGAGTGAGTTTGACGATAACAATCTTCAATAACAATATCGGCAACTTCATCAGTCATATCATAAAGTAGTTTATTACGTTGCTTAACGGTTAAGTCACCGTTTTGTACTAAACCATTTAACAAAATCTTAATGTTTACTTCATTATCTGAGCAATCAACACCACCAGCATTGTCAACAGCATCGGTATTAATTCGACCACCCGTTGCGGCAAACTCAATTCGACCCAACTGAGTTAAGCCTAAGTTACCGCCTTCACCAACAACTTTCGCTTGTAGCTCTGCGCCATTAATGCGTAAAGAATCATTAGCTCTATCACCAACTTCTAAATGAGTTTCCTTACTACCTTTAACATAAGTACCAATACCACCATTCCATAGTAAATCTACTTTCATGGTTAATATTGCTTGAATTAAATCGTTTGGTGACATGCTTTGTTTTTGCGTGCCCAACATTTTTTTAATTTCTGGCGTTAGCTTGATGGACTTAACATGACGACTAAAGATACCACCACCGGCTGAGATAAGTTTCTCATTGTAATCTTCCCAGCTACAACCCGGTAAATTAAATAAACGCTCACGCTCTAGATAGGTTTTAGCCGAATCAGGGGTAGGATCAATAAAGATATGCATGTGGTTAAAGGCTGCTTGCAAACAAATGTGTTTAGATAACAACATGCCGTTACCAAATACATCACCCGCCATATCGCCAATAGCGATACAGGTAAAGTCAGTAGTTTGGCAATCAATATCCATCTCTCTAAAGTGACGTTTTACAGACTCCCAAGCACCTTTTGCCGTAATACCCATGGCTTTGTGGTCATAACCAACACTACCACCTGAAGCGAATGCATCACCTAACCAAAAGTTATACTCTTCCGATATACCATTAGCTATATCAGAGAATGTCGCGGTTCCTTTATCAGCAGCAACCACTAAATACGCATCATCTTCGTCAAGACGCACAACATCAACTGGTGGCACAATTTCACCATTAACAATGTTGTCGGTAATATCTAATAATGCTCGAATAAAGGTTCTATAACACTCTTTACCTGCTTCAAATATTTCTTGGCGTGTACCATTAGGTAACTGTTTACAAACAAAGCCACCTTTTGCACCTACAGGTACAATAACCGTGTTTTTAACTTGTTGCGCTTTTACTAGACCTAATACTTCGGTACGGAAATCTTCTCGTCTATCTGACCAACGTAAGCCACCGCGAGCAACTTTACCGCCACGTAAATGAACACCTTCAACTTGTGGCGAATAAACAAAAATTTCAAACTTAGGTACCGGCAATGGCATTTCGCTGATTTTTTCAGGAACAATCTTAAAGGAAATATAAGGTTTATCTCCCATCAACTTATCTACTTGGAAATAGTTTGTACGTATGGTTGCGCAAATCATTTCTACAAATCGACGAATAATACGGTCATCATCAAGATTAGCGACGTTATCGAGTGAATTTTCGATTTCACTCAATAATTTAGTTTCTGCTTTTTCCTTAGCTGACGGTGTTGATTTACTGCTTGGATCAAAACGTAAAACAAAGAGTTTTATCAGTAACTCTGCAATAGCTGGGTAAGAGGCAAAGGTATCTTCAATATAACTTTGACTAAAACGGCCACCAATTTGGCGCTCATATTTAGCAAAGGCACGTAAAATAGAAACACTGCGCCCTTCAAGGCCAGCACCTAAAATCAAACGGTTAAAACCATCATCTTCAAGATCGCCATGCCACACTTTAGCAAAAGCATCTTGGAAAAGTGTTCGCACTTTGTAAACATCAAAATCACTTGTGCCGGTTAGCAACATAGAGAAATCTAAAATCCAAAATGTTTCACCATCACTACTTTTTATCGCATAAGGACTTTCGCCGATAACCCGAAGACCAAAGTTTTCCAACATTGGCAACACATCAGATAAATGGATTGGGTCGCCTTTATGGAATAGCTTTAATTTAACAAAACGACTACCAGCTTTTTCTTCTACTGGTTGGTAGAACAACATCTCTAAATTGTCTGAAAAATTCACTCTCTCTAACTTTTCAATATCAACAATTGCAGAGCCTGGTAGAACTTCATCTTTATAGGCTTGCGGGAAGTTAGCATATTTACGGCTTAATGATTTAGCAGCACTTTCCCCTCTATTTGCTGAAAGTGCACTAACAAGTTTATCATCCCAATTACGGGCTGCTTCATTTAAATTCTTTTCAATTTCTTTCACGTTGATATCTGCTTTTGTTGATTTAACTCGAACAATATAATGAGTTCTCGCCTGAACTGATTCCGAAAAGTAAGTGGTAAACTCTACATCTTCATCACTGCCAAATGCTTCTTGTAATAAACGCTGAGTTTCAATGCGTAATTTGGTGTTATAGCGTTCACGTGGTACGTAAACCATACAAGAATAGAACCGATCAAAAGCATCGCGTCTAACAAACAGACCGCAATAATCGCGCTCTTGCATTTGAAGAATACCCATAACATTTTGCAATAACTCATCGATACTCGATTGTAAAATCTCATCACGAGGATAAGTTTCCAAAATATTAATTAAGGTTTTATAAGCGTGAGTGCCTTTAGCAAAACCAGAGGCATCACAAACAGAAGACACTTTCGATTTGATTAACGGCAAGTTCAAGGCACTGTTTGTATAATAAGCCGAGCCAAAGAGGCCAATAAAACGCTCTTCACCTACAACATTTCCTTTGCTATCAAAACGTTTAACGCCAATGTAATCTAAATGAGCAGGCCTGTGTACTCTTGAGCGTGAGTTGGTTTTAGTCAAAATCAAATGATTGTTCCCTAACGCAATTTCACGACCTGATTCACTTAAGCTAGAGATTAATCGACTTTTTGTACCATTAGAGTTTTTCATTAACCCTAGGCTAGAATCCATGTTTGCTTCTAGCTTAATATCCCCCTTAACGGCCTTAACATCGTATGAACGATATCCCATCAAGGTAAAATTATTCGCGGCTAACCAAGATAAAAATTCAACGGTATCTTCTTTTGCTTTTTTAGTGCCGGGTAATGTCGCTTTTTTAACACCATCAATGATAACGTTAAACTGCTCTAGCATAGGTTGCCAATCATTAACCGTCAGTGATATATCTTCCACTACACTTAATAATTCAGCCTTAATATTATTTAACTCTTGCTCTGAGGATTGACGATCAATTTCAATAAAGAAGACAGTTTCTTGTGATGTTGCCTTAATTTTACTCTCAACAGCAGAGGCCAATTTATTAATTTGCTGCTTTTTATCACGCACAATCTTTAATGGTGAATTCAGCATTAAATGAGGAGATAAACCTAAACGGTTTAAGGCAATTCTAATAGAGTCAACTAAAAAAGGCATATCCTTAACGATAACTTCAATAACAGTATGGCTTGATTTCCAACCATTTTTATTCACTGAAGGGTTAAAAACATGAATTACTGGCGCGTCATCAGTATGTTCATTGAGTGAGCTCCACAAACTTAGCGTAGCACCATACATATCACTATCATTTCGGTTTGCTAAATCTAGGGAAGAAATATTGCTATACAGTAAATTAGCAAATTGTTCTACTAATGCTGCAGATTCTTGTGGTACTTTTTTGTTAATTAATTGTGCTACGTTTTTTAGTATCACAGAGGGTGAACCATTTACTAACGCCATGATTTTTCCTTTCGCTCATTTTTTAAATAAAAAGTTAAATTAAAAGTATTTAAAAAGAAATTTGTAATAATTGAGTTTGTTTTATTGTTATATATAGCTATAAAAAGCGCTCTCTAGAAACTGTTGTAAAACTAGAATTAAAAGCTTTTATAGTATAGTACAGATTTTATGAATAAATTTAAGCGATTGCGAGTGTTTTTTAATATTAATTACGAAAGCTTTTGTAGTGAAATGAACCGTTTTTTTTACATTAATTTTTGTTTATGCAAATATGCTAAATAACTACAGCTTATTTTCACTATTTCTTGTTTAACTATACAGTTTAAGCGTAAATTTTTAATTTAAAAAACAGGCTAACAAGGCAATAATTTTTTAAAAATATTTTTATTCCGCAAAGATTATTGCCCTTTTCTTCCAGCGCTTTTTAATTTATAGCTCACAAAAATAACCAATCAGATGATAAAAATAGCTTTTGGTTATCTACGATACTGCCCAAGTTTTATATGAAAATAATGAGCAAACGCGCCAAAAAAGAATTTGAATGATTTACTTAGTCTGCTATTTCTTAGGTTAAAACCAATAAAAAATCCCAGCTAAATAGCTGGGATTTTGATTATTCACAAGCAAAACTCTCTGCTTTGCTTATTTTTTGTTTGACCATAAAAATGCGGACAATGCCGGTAAAACGATAATGGCAGCAAGCATATTAACTAAAAACATAAAGGTTAATAAAATGCCCATATCAACTTGGAATTTTAAATCAGAAAAGAACCAAGTAGAAACTCCGATGGCTAGCGTTACCCCAGTAATTAAAACTGCACTTCCTCGCTCTTTTAATGCAGCAAGGTAAGCATCATGCACATTCGCACCTTCTTTGAGCTTAGTGCTCATGGTAGATAAAATATAAATACCGTAATCAACACCAATACCAACACCTAAAGCGATTACTGGCAAGGTTGATACCGTTAAGCCAATATCTAACACTGTCATCAACCATTGCGCTAGTGTTGATACAACATATAGAGGTAATACGACAACAACGGTTGCACGAACACTTCTAAAGCTTAATAGACATAAAATAATCACTGCCCCATAGACATAAATCATCATAGGCAGTTGCGCTTCGGCTACAGCTTCATTGGTTGCGGCCATCACGCCAACAGGCCCAGAAGCCAACTTAAATTGTAAGTGTTGAGTATTTAATTCTTGCGCAGCTATTTTTACTTGTTCAATAACTCGATTAATAGTTTCGGCCTTGTGATCTTGCAAAAACAATATCACTGGCATCACACTACAATCTCGGTTCAATAGACCACTGGATGAAGGCACACGCGCAATAGATTGAACAAGTGTCTGTTGGTTACGTGGTATAACACGCCAATTGGGATTACCTTCGTTATAACCCGCGTTCACTATTTTAGAAATAGACGATAGACTGACCGCAGATTGCACACCAGCCACGTTCTCCATTCGCCATTGAAATCTATCAATGGTACTCATAGTGTCGTAATAGGTACATGCATCGGGTGTGGTTTCGATAATCACCGACATATAATCGACGCTAATAGCATACTTATTGGTGATTAAAAATGTATCTTGGTTATAGCGTGACGACTCATGCAACGCTGGCGCACCCGCGTGTAACTCGCCAATTTTCAAATACTGAGCATTAAATAAACCTAGCGCGTACAAGACAACCGTTACCACTAAAATGACAATCGCTGGGCCTTTTGTGGCAAAGCTAGCCATAAAACGCCACACAGGGCTTTCTTCACCAATATTGCCTGCAGTATTATTTCGATCTTTTGGCGTAATGGTTAAATATGACACTAATAAAGGCAGTAAGATCAAGTTAGTTAAAATGATCATAGCCACACCTAAAGAAGCCGTAATAGCTAGCTCTCGAATAATGCCAATATCGATAGATAACAAGGTCATAAAACCAACAGTATCAGAAAGTAGCGCTATCCCTCCTGGTATTAATAAGGCTCTAAAACTTGCTTGTGCCGCTGCTTGCGAGCTTAATCCTTCATGAACCTGCTTCACCACAGAGTTAATCATTTGCACGCCATGACTTACGCCGATAGCAAAAACTAAGAAAGGCACTAAGATGGACATAGGGTCTAAACCAAAACCTAAGGTAGATAACATGCCCATTTGCCAAACAACAGCGACCAAAGAACACACTATTGGCAGCAAGGTTAAACTGACTGAATGACAGAAGAAAAACACCATAACAGCAGTGATCGCTATGGCAATAGCAAAAAAGACTACAACGCCTTTAGCTCCTTCTGCTACATCGCCAACCATCTTAGCAAAACCAATGATATGAACTGATATCTTGCCTTGCTCAAATTCTGCCCTAACCTCCTGCTCTAACTGAGCAGCTATCTTTAAAGTATCAAGCTTTTCACCCGTGTCAGGATTAAAGTCAAGTAATGACGCTTTAACCATTGCACAACTATAATCATCGGCAACGATACTCCCTACAATGCCTGCTTTTTCAATATTGCCCTTTACAATGGCTAAGCCTTGCTCATCGGGTTGAAAATCAGCAGGAATAACAGGTCCGCCTGCAAAGCCGTCTTCAACTACTTCAACAAAGCGCGTACTTGGAGAAAATAAAGATTTAACTTGAATACGATCAACACCAGGAATAAAGAATAACTTATCATGCACCCCTTTCAGCGCATCAAAAAAATCAGCATTAAAAATATCATCATCTTTATTACACACTGAAATCAAAATATTATTAGCGCCACCAAAATTTTCACGGTGCTTTAAATAGGTTTTCATATAACTATGATTTAAGGGGATATTTTTTGTAAAAGAGGCATCTAATTTGATTTGTGTAGCTTGAAAAAGCAAAAAGACACTGGCTATAACAAAAAGCATAAGTACAAAAAACTTATGACGGAAAAGGCCAACTTCTAAACGGTTTGCGAGGGAAATTTTCATAAAATTTTATAATCCAACTGTATTTTATACTAATACTTCTAAAGAATAATGTTGCTAACTATAAGGCGATCACTTTAACACCAACATCAGAAACAACAATCAATTGATTTTTGAACCAAACGCCAGCTATGAGTGCTTTGCCATCTTTTTGCATACGAATGCGATAATTTAAACCATCATCAACACTTTCAAGCAAAGTGCCATTATTAGCTAATAAAAATATTCTATTATTATCGGCTAAAACAATATCATTGATTAAGGCGGTAGTATCAGTTGGTATTTGCTGCCACGGGGTGCCATTTTGCAAACTTCTAAACACATGGCCTCGTAAGCCAACCACTAATAAATTGCCTTTTTGCGTTCTCGCTAAGTCAAAAAAAGATCCTTGATAAATTTCATCAAAAGGCTGCCAACTAATGCCAAAATCATTGCTTTTTGCAATTAAACCAATTTCGCCAACTAAATATAATGTTCTACCATCAACGACTAAACGATTAAAGTGAGGAAGAATTGATGATGCTTCATCTAAATACGCTTCTTCATCTTCTTGTTTAAGTTCAGCTAGGTAATCAGCATCATCAGGTAGTAGAAATTCATCATGGAATTCATTTTGCCATGTTTGACCACCATCTATAGTGCGGAAAAACATGCCATAAGCGCCGATAGCAACGCCTTCAAGGGGGGATTTAAAAACAATATCAAGCAAAGGTTTTTCTAATTCAGGTTTAAATTGCTGAATTTGCCAAGTTTGACCTGCATCTTGGCTGTGCAAAATAATGCCATCATGGCCAACTGCCCAGCCCAGTTGCTCGTTAAAGAAAAATACGCTTGTTAATGTTGTTTGCACAGGCACACTGGCTTGTTGCCACGTTTGCCCGTCTGTTGATAATAAGATATGACCACGCTCACCAACGGCTATTAATTTTTCTTGGCCAATACTCGTTATATCTAATAATAAAGATTTACTCGCTAAAGGGGCTTTTACTGAAGGTGATAAGGAGGAGCTATCTGCAGCGACACATACTTGTGTCAATAATGACAACAAAAAAAGACTGCAAAAAATAGAAGAAATAAAACGCATGATTTAAGCTCTTATTACGATAAAAATTACGATTCACCTGTTTTTCTCCCCACATAAAAGAATGCAGGTTTAAGAGTTAAAACTACTATTTAATCAAACAGGGCCTGAAATAACAGTTTACTCTGAATAAGGTGGATAATTACAACAAATACTAAAAATTAAACAAATAAATATACTATAGCAATAATAAAAACGGCTGACATAGTCAGCCGTTTTACTCACGATAGAAGGTTATCTTCTACCTTCTCGTCTTAATGCTGACGGTGTAAAATCCTTTTCTTTTAATTGCACTGAAAAGTCATACATCTTAGCTTCATTATCTAAGCCCATAGCAATATAACGGCGTGATTGAAAATCATGATACACTTCAAGCGTAGACCATTGTGTCGGTACTTCATAGTAATTTAAACCGTGAGCAATAGCCACTCGGTATAATTCATCACGATTATCATAGATATCCGCAATAGCCACCTGCCAGCTATCCTCATCTATATAGAAAACACGTTTTTTATAAGTATGACGAGTGTTGTCTTTCAAATTTGCTTCAACAACCCAAACTCTATGTTTTTCATAACGTACTAAATCAGGATTAATATGACCCGGCTGAATAATGTCATCGTACTTAACTTTATCACTATGCAAACGATAGTCATTATAAGGAATTAATAACTCTTGCTTACCTTTAAGTGTCCAGTTATAACGATTTGGTGCACCATTATACATATCAAAATCATCGGTTAATCTTAAACCATCTGAAGCGCTACCTGGTGCATCGTATGCTACATTAGGTGCACGACGTACACGTCGTTGACCTGTATTATAAGTCCATGCTTGACGAGGGGTTTTAATTTGATCCATTGTCTCATGAACAAGTAATGCTGTTCCCGCTAGACGTGCTGGCTCAGTGACTTTTTGTTTGAATTTAAACAAAATATTGGTTTTTTCAAGATCCGCTGGCGTAACACCTTTAACATCATAAGGAAGTAATAATTGATCATCAAAACCAACATAAGTGTAGTTACCTGAAGCTGTTGGTGCTGCTTGTCCACCTTGGCGAACGATAGCTTCACCACGGTAGCGGACAATATGATTCCATATAGCTTCTAAACCATTTTCTGGTATAGGAAAAGGAATACCAACTGCCGCATTTTTTATACCGTTTCCGCCTTCAACCAACTCAGCGCGGGTAGCGTTATCCTTTACCGCTTGATATACGTGTTCAGGATAAGACGCACTACGTCGGGTTGGATAAACATTCATTTTAAATGTATCAGGATAAGTGCTAAATAACTTCATTTGGCCAGGCGTTAACAAATCTTTGTAATCTGCAACATTCTTAGCTGTAATGGTATTTTGCACCTTATCATTTGGGTAAGGATCTAAATGGTGATCACCTACCTTATAACCAGCCGGTGCTTGTTTAATACCACCTGTCCACTCAGGAATTGAGCCATCTTTGTTGGCAGCCTGAACAGCTCCCATTGGCGTCAACTCTTTACCTAACTTTCCTGCATCTTCAGCAGAAATTTTTGCATTAACAACTGTTGAAGTAAGGGCAACAGATACTGCTAATGTTAATAAGCGACTTTTATTGAAAGCGCTTGTTTTAAAAATATGGGTTTTCATAGTGCTGCCTTTTCTTAAATTGAATAACTAATGCTAAATGATATGTAATCTCTATCTTCAATCTGATTGGTAGTGCCTACACCATCAAAGAAGCTATTATAATTTATATCTGCTTTCCATTGACTTTGATAGTCAAAGCTTAAGCCAAGCGCAACTGACTTTCTGTCTTCAACAAATAAGAATAATGGATCTGGCGTAATACCTTCTACATCATGTGAAAATACAACACGAGGAGACATATTTACACCAGCAAAAACGTTGTTATATTCAAGTTTTGCCACCATTTTATAACCCCAAGCAAAATCTGTTGGGAATGGGTTTGTTTCAACACCGTTTTGAATTGGCATTTCTAAGCCAGGAGCCGCTGCAATACCGCCATTTCTTGCGGTGCCAGGGCCATTAAGGCGAAGTACACTTTCATCAGGCATATCATTAATATTAATACCACCTATTTCAACTAAACCAACGAATTGGCTCGCCCCTAATGTCGGGCCAAACAAATGCGTTAATGTCATTTGTGCTTGAACCGTATCAGATAAAATAAAGCCATTTGCGGTAACACCTGAAGCATACGGTTGACCCGTACTAGGATCGTTTAACTGTGAAATATTGTTGAAATCGTCTCGTATACCTGCGTTGTAAAGTTGTTGTGGCATAGCAGCAAACAACAACTCAACATCATCAATTTGCAATGGCTCGTCTTGACGGTAACTGATTTCACCTGCTACTGCTGTTGTACCTAAAGTTGTGTTAAAACTTAACGCATACATTTTGATATCTTCAGGGTATGCAAGTTTTACTTGAGAGAAGGCAGAAAGGTTATTATACAGATTGTCTTCAGTGATTGTATGCCCTGCTAAATATTCAAGATCATCACCAATAGTTGCAGCACCAAAGTTAGCCGTTTGTCCGGCAAAAAGTGGTCTACGGCTATGATAATTTACATAATACAAGCTTAATTCTGTTTCATTAAGTTCAGGCAAATACCAGGATAAACGTAAACCATACTGGCCACCGTCATCAGGTTCCCATTCAGCAGATTTTCCTGGTGATCTTAAGGTTAATTTTGTCGGATATGCTAAGTATGCTTGACCGGCAGCTGCCATTAACGCAGGATCTCCTGAGCGCATTATATCGCCAATTTGATTTAAGCCTGCCATTAAGAAGTTAATATCCATATCAGGGTTGCCTGAAAAACCTAACTGAACATTATTGTTGTGACCACCGTCACCAGCAAAATCATTGGTAGAGAAATAACTTCCCGGTGGTGGTAAAACTGTTTTTTCCCAAGAATACTGATAGAAAGCTTCAATATTGATGTTCTCTGTGAGACCTAAAGATCCCCATACAGCACCAAATGGAATAAACGCTTCTTTTAGCTCTGCGCCAGGTGCTTTTAAGCGGGCGATATCGACAGGGTTAATTTCGCTGATACCATGACCAATTAATGTACTTTCACCCCAGCTGATCACTTGTTGACCAACACGGATAGAGAATGGCATATCACCTATATCAAAATTACCATAAACATAAGCATCAAGTAGACGCACATCAGTACACACTTGCTTTTTAGCTTCACTATCATCACATGGGTCGTTGATTTGACCACTCACTTGATTAGTCCAATCTCTATCTGAGTCCATCATGGCAAAGTCATAATAGTACATACCACGGACAAACACGCCCATACCATTATAATGAATGTCTAATTCATGGCTGCCTTTTAAAACGGTAGAAAAAGCTTCACCCGCATCATAATTTAAATTACCGTTATCAACGTTCGAAGAATATCCACCAGGGTTTTCTACACGAATTACTGTGCCATCAGGTCTGGTAATTGTATTATTCCAAATAGTACCGTTATCTGGATTAGCGTTTAATGCCGCATTGTAATTACTAAAGTCAAAGCCATTATTTAAATTATTAGCTTTAGCAATATTGTCATCCCAATTACGGTTTTCAGTTCGAATACTTGTTCCCAAACTGAATGTTGAATCAAAACTTACCTCAACATCACCAAAGTCCCATCTTGCAGCTTGAGAACTTAAACTTGTCGTTAATATAGTCATGGAAAGTGCAGCGGCAACACCTAGTGAAATAGGTTTTTTGTTAAAACTGCGCGGGCAATTTTTCATTTATTTTCTCCCCGGTAGCGAATCAAGACACATAGAGCCTGTAATTATTGTCTAGCTTGAAACTTGTGGCTTAACTTCGTTATTATTTTTTTATTTATTTCTCTACATATGTAGATTAAACAATAATTGCATCATTTGACTGGTCTGGCAAGCCAAAAAAACAATAGTTAAGCCGCTGTATTTTAATGACTTGCATTTAATATAGAGCATAAGTTTCATCCTTGTTTAAAACTAGCGTTTAAAACCAAAAAAATCAAAATAAAATAAATTGCACTAAGTTAATGAAATAACACCTGTTTAATAAAAAAATGACAATTTAATATCAAACAAGATGGTCTGACCACTGTTTAAAGCTATTACTCTAACCCTGTCTACATAAATAAATTATTTAATTTCAGTAATAGATAAAAATTTTTTATTTTCCGTCTGCAAACAAAAATTTCCATGAATGCCATTACTTTTTAAGTAAGGTCGCATATGCATGGCAGGAAATTGAAGTCGTAAACCTTGCGTACTTTTGACAACAATAGTTTGCGCTATTCCCTGATAGTAAGGTAAAAACTCATTCGCTGTCATGTTAATGGAAAAGTAATATTTCATGGTGTCATAAAATGTATTTAAAAAAAGCTGAATAAAGATACGATTTATTCAGCTTTTTTATATCAACCTAATGCAGCAGTCAATTTTTCTTGCAAATCTTTACTGAGTTTAGGTAAAGCTTGAAGTTTTTCTAGTTGTTCTCTCATTAGGTTTTGATGGACACTTGAAAAGCTTTTAAATTGAATTAAAGGCGTTAATAATCGAGAAGCAACTTGCGGATTAATATCATTTAACTTGGCAATATTTTGTGCTAAAAATTGGTAACCGCGTCCTGTTTTACAATGAAAATAAGCGGGATTATTCATAGCAAATGCACCAAGTAACGCCCTTGCTCTGTTTGGATTTTTCAAGCTAAAGTTATCATGATTGGCCAACACTTCAAGTTTATCAAAAATGGTGCTGCTATTTTGACTTGCAGCTAAAGCAAACCATTTATCCATCACCAGTGTCGTTGCTTGCCATTGTTGTTCAAATTGCAGCATTTGCTTACTAAAACAAACAAGATCATACTTAGCTCCACAATTCAGTGCTGCAAGTGAGTCTGTCATATTATCAGCACTATTGAATTGCTGTGCCACTAAGTCTTCGTTTGCTGGCAATGAGGATAAATAATACAAGCAAGTATTTTTCAATGCTCGATTAGCTGTTATTTCTGCTTCGGTTAACTGCGGCTGTGCTAGCAATTTAATGCAATTTTCAAATTTGGCAATAAGCTGTTGTTCAAGTCCTTGAGCAATAAAGAGGGTTAAGGATTTGATAGCGGAAACTAACGCAATTGGATCTACCTGCTCGATGAGATCTGCCGCTTCGTCAAAACTTGGTAACGCTAATTGCTCAGCAATAAATGCGGGATCGTCATTGGCAGATAAAACATCCGCAAAGCAAGTTAATAATTGCTCTGTCAGCGAAAAGTTATTGTCTAGGGTTAATGCTTGTATGGTCGACATCAATAGTTTTTGTCCTGCGTCCCAGCGACAAAAGCTATTTTTCGCTTTAGCTATAATGGTTAACAAACTTTCCTCATCTTGAGCAAAGTTCACTTTGACAGGCGCAGTAAAGTCTTCAAGCATTGCTAGCGTTGGTTTATGGGTAAAGTTTGCAAATTCCCAACTTTGGCTATCTTGGGTCAACTCTAATAAATGTGTTTGGCTTTGTTGGCTATTTTCACTGCAAATTAATTCAATTTTTATGGGAATATGCAATGCTTTTGGAGACGTTTGCCTAGTGGTGATGGGCGATTGCTGCGCCAAAGTTAAATGGTACACACCAGAGGCTTCATCAAAGCTTTCTGATACCCTGATAGAAGGTGTTCCCGATTGACTATACCATAATTTAAATTGACTGAGATCCTTGCCGGATGCATCACTCATAGCATTGACAAAATCATCACAGGTAACAGCCATACCATCAAAACGCTTGAAATATAAATCCATCCCTGCCCTAAAATTACTTTTACCTAACAAGGTATGCAGCATGCGTATAACTTCAGAGCCCTTTTCATAGACAGTCAAGGTGTAGAAATTATTCATCTCTAAAACTTTTTCCGGCCTGATTGGATGTGCCATTGGTCCGGCATCTTCAGCAAACTGTTGCGATCGTAATACCCGAACATTTTGAATACGAGTAACGGCACTTGAGTGCATGTCAGCACTAAATTGCTGATCACGAAAAACCGTTAGACCTTCCTTCAAACTCAATTGAAACCAATCTCGACAAGTAACTCTGTTCCCTGTCCAGTTATGAAAATACTCATGCGCAATCACGGCTTCAATATTAAAATAATCAGTATCGGTAGCAGAGGCTTTGTCAGCTAGTACATATTTGCTATTGAAAACATTTAATCCCTTATTTTCCATAGCGCCCATATTGAAGAAATCCACAGCCACTATCATGTATATGTCAAGGTCATACTCTAAATTGAAAGTCTGCTCATCCCACGCCATTGACTTTTTCAATGAGGTCATCGCATGTTCGGCTTTGGCTAAATTTCCTTCATCAACAAATATTTCTAATGCCACTTTTCGCCCTGAGCTAGTGGTGTAAGTATCGGTTAGCAAGTCAAACTTCCCTGCAACTAAGGCGAACAGATAACAAGGCTTTGGAAAGGGATCATGCCAGGTAACAAAGTGTTTGTTGTTTGCGAGTTCACCTTGGTCAACTTTATTGCCATTTGATAGTAAAAAAGGGTATAAATTTTTATCACCAATAACTTTAGTGGTAAAGGTCGCCATCACATCGGGTCTATCTAAGTAGTAACTTATACGACGAAAACCTTCCGCTTCACACTGAGTGCAAAAGGCATCCCCCGATTTAAATAAGCCTTCTAAAGAGGTATTTTCAAGCGGGTTTATTTCCGTCACAATCGTTAAAGTAAAATCATTTTGCTCTGTAGATAATGTCAGGTTTTGCTCTGATAATTGATATTGAGCAGCCGTTAAAGGCGTATTATTTAGTGCAACAGAAATTAAGGTTAATTGCTCACCATCCAACACCAAAGCTTCTTGATGCTCTCCTTGGCGTGAAATAGTCATTTCATTGATAACTTTCGTGCAAGTATTATCCAATTCAACGGTTAAATTAACTGTATTAATAGCAAAAGGAGCGCAACGGTAATCCGCTAAAAAACGAGAAGTAGATTGAGTCATAAATGATCCACATAATAAAGAAGCCTGCTAGTTAACATTAACAGGCGTAAACAAAAGGAAATTAAGTTTTGCTAACAAGCTTTTTAATTTTAAACCCTGTGTAGGCATAAATCACAGCAATTACAGGATTTATTAAATTAAAAAAGCAATAGAAAATATAATCATAAGAAGTTAACGCTAAAGCACCAAACATAAATGCCCCACACGTATTCCAAGGTATCAGTGGCGAAGTAATAGTCCCTGAGTCTTCTAGTGTCCTACTTAGTACTGTCGGATGTAAACCACGGCGATGAAATTCTTCCTTAAACATCCGCCCTGGCATCACAATAGCCATATATTGATCAGCAGTAATTAAGTTCGTACCTATACAAGTCACTATGGTACTGGTGATTAGGCTACCAATAGATTTCGCCGTTTTTAATATTGTTTCAACAAATTTAGCTAACATGCCTAAATGCTCTAACACTGCACCAAAGCTTAAAGCACACATGACTAACCAAATGGTATTTAGCATGCTAGCCATACCACCACGACTGAGTAATTCGTCAATCTCTTTATTGCCAGTGTTCACCACAACGCCATCAAAAAAAGCTGTCCATATGACGGTAATATATGCGGTAGTGCTAGATAGGCCATCTTTTGCCATACTGAGAATTAATTCTTGCTGAAATAATCCAGACCAAATAGCACCGATGATTGCACCTATTGCAACCGCAGGAAATGCAGGCATTTTTTTATACGCAAGTGCGAGCAGTATAAACAAGGGAATCAGGTTAAAAATGGAAATATTATAGGTTTGCTCTAAGGTGCTAGTGAGCATTTGAATACTATCAGTATTACCCACATTAGCTGAAGAATGATCAAAACCAATAATTAAGAATAGGATCAGTGCAATAGTAATAGAAGGGATTGTCGTTAAGAGCATGTAACGAATATGCTCAAACAATTCACTTCCCGCAACTGCCGGCGCGAGGTTGGTTGTTTCAGACAGTGGGGATAATTTATCACCGAAATAAGCTCCCGATATTACGGCACCAGCAGTCACTGCGGTAGACATTTCAAAACCATTTGAAATACCAATAAAGGCAACACCAACAGTTGCCGCTGTTGTCCACGAACTACCAATACTCATGGCAACAATACCACAAACTACACAGCAAGCGGCGTAAAACCAGCTTGGGTCTATAATTTGTAAACCATAGTAGATCATTGTAGGGACTGTACCAGAAAGTAACCAGGTTCCTATTAATGCCCCCACCGTCAATAAGATTAATATTGCCCCAAGCGAAATGGATATACCGTTAACAATTGCTTTTTCAATAGCATGCCACTTATATCCATTTTTTAGACCAATAACAATGGCGATACCCATAGCTAATAACAGCGCAATTTGATTAGGCCCATAAGATGAATTATCAGCGAAATAAGACACTGAAGCTGTTAACATTATCACGAGTGAAACTAATGGTATTAACGCATCTAGCATGCTTGGCTCTTTGACAGCCCTAATGGAATTGTGTTCTGAAGGTAGTTGATTTGACATAGTATGAAATTAACCTTGTTATCGTTATTATATTTAATATTTATACACTTCCACTTAAGCCACTATATAATTATTCTTGTAAACTAAATAAAAATACCTAACTTAAGATGTAAGAAAGCCGCCTTAAAGGCGGCTTTCTTGTTTTACTTTGTCTACTTCTTAGCGACTTTTCCTAGACTCACTAAATCAAACGTAATACGCGCTGTTTCATCTAAAAAAGGATCTAATTCATCTAAATCCTCAGGAAGATCATCCAATGATTCAATTTTTTCCTTGCCCATACGTACTAAACGCTCATTAGCACGAATAAGCTGTTGAGCCTTACGCTCTTCCCTTTTAACTTTACGCGTGTTTAAATTTAAAGAAATGGTTTTATCATCTTTCTCTGCTTTATATTTTTCAATATCTGACAATAGATAATTAAACTCAGCATTATCCTTAATACGCTGCTGGTAAAGCGATGCTAAATACGAAACATCAGCATTAACATCATTTAGCTTAGTATATTGTGCTTTTTCAATTTGATCCCAAGGCAGAGCGTTTTCTTCCTTGCTTTCACCCCAATCTTCCGGATCTACTGCGGTTGGGAAAGCAATGTCAGGCAAAACGCCTTTATGTTGCGTACTGCCGCCATTAATTCGATAAAACTTAGCAATAGTATACTGGATACTGCCTAAAGGGTTTTCATATAAGTCATAAACTCGACCTAAACCACGGTGCTGTTGCACAGTACCCTTACCGAAAGTATGCTCACCAATAATAACACCACGTCCATAATCTTGTATGGCCGCAGCAAATATTTCTGAGGCTGAGGCACTATACCTGTCAACCATTACCGTTAACGGACCATCATAGTAACTTATACCATCACGATCACGATGTACGTCGACACGATCCGCACTATTTCTTATTTGTACTACAGGGCCTTTGTCGATAAACAAACCTGTTAGTAAAGTAGCTTCTGGCAAAGAGCCACCACCATTGCCTCTTAGATCAATAACAATGCCTTCTACTTCTTGCTCTTTAAGTTTATCTAACTCGAGCTTAACATCTCGTGATAAATTATTATAAAAACTGGGTATGGTAATAACACCCAATTTTTTGGTCTTATTCTTCGCTTGCTCGTCAGCGCTATCTGCTACCCCATTTCCTTCATAATACACTTCAGATTTAGCCGCTCTATCTTCTAGTTTTATCTTATCTCGTACTATAGTCACAATTTTAATGTTTGCAGCATCGTCTGATTCACCAGACAACACTTGTAAACGTACGGTTGTGCCTTTGGGGCCTTTGATTTTTTCAACGACATCGTCTAAACGCCAACCAATAACATCTTCAAAGTCTTTGTCTGCTTGGGCAACACCAACAATGCGATCTTTGGCTTTCAACTGTTTTGATTTATCAGCAGGGCCACCATTAACGATACTTTGAATAACCGTATAATCTTCCTCGGCACGAAGTACTGCGCCAATTCCTTCAAGTGATAAGTTCATATCCATTTGAAAGCGTTCAGCATTGCGCGGGGATAAATAAGAAGTATGCGGCTCCACAACACGAGCAAAGCTGTTCATGACTAACTGAAAAACATCTTCGCTTTCACTTTGCTTTAAACGTTTAATCGCATAGTTATAACGCTTGGTTAGCACTTCTTTCACTTTCGGCCAATCTTTGCCTGCCAAAGTCAAGTTAAGTGCATCTGATTTTACTTTTAAGCGCCATAGCTCATTTAATTCTGCCTCGGAATTAGCCCACGGAGCATTTTCTCTGTCATAGTGATAAACTTCATCTTTAGTAAAGTCAAAAGGTGATTTAGTGGCTTCATCACTGCCTAGTAAAGTTAAAGCATATTGATAACGCTCTAAGCGGCGTAGCATATTTAAGTTATAAATATCATAGGCAACTGATAGTTTGCCGCGGGCAAAGGCATCATCAAATTCATCACTATACTGACTAAAATTAGCAATATCTGACGCTAAGAATACATTTCGTGAATAGTCTAATTGTTTGATAAAACGTTCAAAAACCTCATCAGATAAGGCTTCGCTTATTTTCACTTTTTTATAGTGGCCACGAGTAAAACGCGCTGTGATACGTTTACTCGCTGTTGCATGCTGACTTTGCGGTGTTAATTCCGGTATTGATGTATCACTGACATCACCTAGTGCATAACTGCTAAGAGTTGACAGTGAAAAAGTCACTGAAACAGATACGGCTAGTGCTATACGACAAAGTTTTTGCATGCAAGTACTCCAAACTTTACTTGAGAATTTATTTAAACGTAAATAACTGCTGAACAGGCTACATAAATAGCCTTAGTAAAGTTAGCTATATATGTTTTGCATTTGTGTTTTAATGACCATGCCAGAATCAAGCTGAACACTAATATCTTTACCTGCAATTTCAGTAATGGTTGCGTTCATTGGTGTATTACCCAATTGAACTTTAACCGCACAACCTACACTAATTGTAGCTGATTCTACCGGTTTTAACGGCGGTAGATCTTTTTTAACCGCTTTTCGTGTTGTTGACTTAACTGATTTAAATTTAGCGGTATCACGTTTTTCCGGGCTACCGCCTTTAGCAGCAGTACCTTTAGATTTATAAGGTTTTTTAGCACCTTTGTCTTGATCTTTTTTGTTACCAAACTTTTCTTGGCTTTCTTTTAAGGTATTACTCGCGTAATCGGCTTGTTCTTGATCAACCTCTGCTACCTCTTTGCCATCGATATCTACGCGAAAAGTGCCAAGCTTAATGGCTTTTAGATATCGCCAGCTGCTCGTATAATGCCTTAATGCCTGACGTAAGCGAGTTTTACTTACCGTTTCATCATCACTTAATTTTTCAGCTAAATCTTGGAATATACCAATTTTTAACGGCTTAACCTTGCCTTTTACTGAAAAACATTCAGGAAATTTTTCTGCTAAATAAGTGATTATGTCTTTCGTGCTTATACGTTTTATTTCAGTTTCCATAAATACATCTTTTACAATTTTTAGTTAAATTAAGTTTAATTAGATTATTAATCTTGCTGTTGTAGGTGTTGCTCTCTATTTTCAAGCAGATGGCGACACCAATCATAAATATCATCACTTTCAAGATCAGGTAGTGACTCTTGACCTATCCATGTATCCCATACCAAAGCTAATAATTGCTCTAGTATTTCAGTTTCAATATCTTCTTCTGCTAAGTCGTATAACGTGTGATAAATCTCATTCACTCTCTCAGCAACTATTTCTTCTTGTCCATCCCAATCACCAACAATAGCTTCGGTGACAAGGTAGTCATGAATAACAACAAATTCTTTCATTTATATAAATACTCTATTACTTGCTGTTCGTTGTAGCTTGTACTAGTACATCAACTATGGCTTCTAACCCTAATTGATCATCGCTATCAAAACGGTCAAAATTAGTGCTGTCAATATCTAATACGGCAATTATATCATTGTTCACTTTAACAGGAATAACAATTTCTGAGTTAGTCGTTGCATCACACGCTATATGCCCTTGGAATTGATGAACATCTGCAACTCTTTGAGTACTCGCTTGAGTAACAGCAGTACCACATACCCCCTTGCCTAACGCAATTCGAATGCATGCAACTTTTCCTTGAAAGGGTCCCAGCACCAACTCTTGATCCAACACTCGATAGAAGCCAACCCAATTGACTTGTGCTAGCTGTTCAAAGAGTAAGGCACTGATATTTGCCATGTTGGCGATAAGATCTGTTTCGTCTGCAAGTAACGCTTTTACTTGCACTAAAAGGTGTTGATATGATTCAGTTTTACTTAGCAATGCTATTTTCCATTGAATTAAAGATGCCTTGAAAGCGCATAACATACCTTGAAAGCTAGATTATTTAAAGCTTTTATCAAGGAAAAAGCTAAAAACTATTCTTTAATGGCAAATTTAACCAAAACACTTGCACTAATTGCCTTATCAGTCACATGTGAACGATGATCTACACTAGCTTCACTATACATACTGGCAGTAGATAATCGCCTTTGGTAATGGTTAGTGCTCAACTCTTTTAAATAAACTAATTTACCTAACTTGATATTCGCTTGGCTAGCTATTTGGTGAGCCTTTGTTTTGGCATTATCAATGGCTTTTGCTAACGCTTGTTGATATGTCTTTTCGCTATTAGTTACTGATATTGATAACGGGGAAATATGAGTTACTCCCACTTTGATGACGCGGCTTAAAAACTCATCGTACTCATCAATAGTTGAAAAGTTAATCGAAATGGTTCGGCTTAATTCAAAGTTTTGCGTTTTATCCACATTACTTTCGGCACCTTCAACTCCGACATAAACCTTTCCTTTATTTTGCTGGGGGAAGTTTCTATTTATTTCAACGCCCTGAACATTCACTGCTGAGCGATCTTTTATAACGCGTAAAATCACTCGGGCAGAATTGATGTTTTTTGTCGGAATATCAAGGCTTTCAGCAATATTAATAACCTGATTACTTTTATGATCAACCAAGGCACGAAGTTTACTGGTATTTCTACCTTTTTGGGCAATTGAAAGCATTAACGAGAAGTAATCTGGTTGCGTGGTAACACTCGCTTGTCCTTTTACTTCAATGACATTTTCCTCAAGTGTCGAGGCAAAAGCATCGATGCTCGTGATCAAAAAGAAAAAAATAACAATCGCTGTAATTTGTTGAAACTTAACCATGATAAACCCCAGTATTTAAATCAAATAAAAATTATTTATTTTTTAAAAACTGCTTAAACTGATCTTTTTCAGTTTTTGAAGCCGTTTGCCACCAATACTTTAGCATGGTTAAAGAATCAACCTGTATCAAACTGTTATCCGATATAGGTGCGGCTTGTTTTTTGGTAGAATTGCTTTGTGTGTTTGCTATACGTGGCGATGCATTGTGGTTGGCGTTATGAGCAGTAATAGAAGAAACCGCAATATTAACTTGCTTAACCAGTTTGTAGTCTGAAACTTCTACCAATTCAATAACTAACGGCTTGTTTTTCTCATCAATCAGCATTATCTCAGGTGCCTTAGCAAAGCGCTCCGCTTGTTTTAAGTTTTTAATAGCAGCCGTTGTTAATGTTAATTGCTGTTGATTAGTTAAAGAAAACTTCACCACAAAATCTTGAGATTCAACCACCCTATCCTCAGCAAAATCTAAATCTTCAAATACATCTTTATAACGAACAATTAGCGCATGTTCTCCTTGGTTAAGTTCAAAGGTTGATTTTTTTCCTATAAAGCCATGCTCAACTACTTTATCATCAAGCTCACTAACAATAAGGTTATCTGCCACCGTTAACGTAGCAGCCATTGGCGTGAATGAAGTTACTGTAGATAAAAGCCCCAAACAAAAGATATAAAAAAGCCTAGTCAAAATAAAAGTCCTTAAACAAATAGAGTAAGCTCTTTTATAAACCGACTAGGCATTAATGCAAAGTAATATTTAACCAACCTAGGCTAAAGTACTAGAAACTATCCGCGGGAATACGCACCCAACCTTCCATCAGTATTCTAGCACTTCGGCTCATTACCACTTTTTTAACTGTCCAATTGCCTGCAACTTCAGCCGCCTCAGCACCTACTTTCAATGTGCCAGAAGGATGACCAAAAGTAACACTATCTTTTTCCCCGCCGCCAGCTGCTAGGTTAACAAGCGTACCTGGAATGGCTGCCGCAGTGCCAATAGCAACGGCAGCGGTGCCCATCATGGCGTGATGCAATTTCCCCATAGACAAAGCACGTACATGTAAATCAATGTCAGTAGCTAAGACTGACTTATTACTTGAAGTCACATAATCTTGTGCAGGTGCTACAAAAGCCACTTTCGGCGTATGCTGACGCCCTGCCGCTTCTGCTATGTCGGAAATCAATCCCATTTTTACTGCGCCATAGGCTCGAATAGTTTCAAAACGTGTCAGTGCCGCTTCATCACCATTAATGGCTTCTTGTAATTCTGTACCTATGTAGCCAATATCTTCAGCATTTAAAAAGATAGTAGGAATACCTGCGGTGATCATCGTTGCTTGAAAAGTTCCAATTCCTGGCACCTCTAATTCATCGACAATATTACCCGTTGGGAACATGGCTTCACTTGGGTCAACTGGCGCAACAAACTCTACTGGCACTTCAGCTGCAGGAAAAGTCACACCATCAAGCTCAAAGTCACCCGTTTCTTGTACTTGGCCATTAGTAATAGGCACTTGGGCAATAATAGTTTTAGCAATATTTTTCTGCCAAATTCTTACCGTACAAACGCCATTTTCAGGGATACGACTGCTATCGACTAAACCTGAATATATGGCAAAAGAGCCTACAGCAGCCGTTAAATTTCCGCAGTTACCTGACCAATCAACAAACGCTTTATCAATGGCAACTTGGCCAAAAAGATAATCAACATCATGATCGGCAACATCACTTTTGGCTAAAATTACCGTTTTACTGGTACTTGAGGTTGCCCCGCCCATACCATCGGTTTGTTTACCGTAAGGATCAGGTGAGCCAATAACACGAAGTAACATGTCATCACGCGATTTACCCGGAGCCTGACAACGCTCAGGCAAGTCAGTTAAATTAAGAAACACACCTTTTGATGTACCACCACGAATATACGTAGCAGGGATCTTTACTTGAGGAACGAAAGACATTACTTTCTCCTTTTTTGGATTTCTACAAAAATGGCACATTATCTTTTAGAACAATGTGCCACTTTAAAATTAAATCAACTAAGTTTGATGATTAAACGAATTATTTATATTGAGAGCAAGGCGGCTGCACGGAGCTTGGGTTCCCAAGTGAGTACAGCCAACGCAGCTATCATTATAAATCAACGTTTAGGCATTAGACTTTAGGAAGTCGCTGGCGAATTTCTGTAGAACCCCACCGCCATTATATACGGTAACCTCTTCAGCAGTATCTAAACGACACTTCACCGGAATTTCAACTACATCGCCATTCTTACGCGTCATAACAACAGTCATCGCACCACCAGGTGCGGTAGTACCAATTACGTCATAAGTTTCAGTTCCGTCAATTCTGTAAGTATTACGTGTGTCACCTTGGGTAAATTCAAGTGGCAACACGCCCATACCAATTAAGTTAGTACGGTGAATACGCTCAAAACCTTCTGAAACGATTACTTCGACACCCGCTAAACGAACACCTTTTGCAGCCCAGTCACGTGATGAACCTTGACCGTAATCAGCACCAGCAATGATAATTAATGGCTGTTTCCGCTCCATGTATGTTTCAATAGCTTCCCACATACGAGACTCGGTGCCTTCAGGCTCAATACGCGCTAATGAGCCTTGCTTAACTTCGCCATTTGCATCACGACACATTTCATTGAACAATTTCGGGTTAGCAAATGTTGCACGCTGCGTTGTTTCATGATCGCCACGGTGAGTTGCGTATGAGTTAAAATCTTCATGTGGAACACCCATTTTGTCAAGGTAAGCACCTGAAGCACTGTTTAACTGAATAGCGTTACTTGGCGATAAATGATCTGTTGTGATGTTGTCACCAAGTACTGCTAATGGACGCATACCTTTCATGGTGCGTTCACCTGCAAGTGCACCTTCCCAATATGGTGGGCGACGAATATAAGTACTCTTAAGATCCCAGTCATACAGTGGACTTTCAGCAGGTTCAAACGCGCCTAAATCAAACATTGGCGTGTAGATTTTTTTGAATTGCTCAGGTTTAACTGCAGAAGTCACGATTGCATCGATTTCTTCATCAGATGGCCAGATATCTTTTAAGGTAATGTCATTACCGTTTTGGTCTTGACCCAATACATCTTTTTCAATATCAAAACGTATAGTACCCGCAAGTGCATAAGCAACCACTAAAGGTGGCGACGCTAAGAAAGCTTGTTTAGCATGAGGGTGAATACGACCATCAAAGTTACGGTTACCTGATAATACGGCTGTTGAGTATAAATCACGGTCAATGATTTCTTGTTGGATTTTCGGATCTAATGCACCCGACATACCGTTACACGTAGTACAGGCATAACCGACGATACCAAAACCTAATTTTTCCATTTCAGGTAATAAACCCGCTTCTTCTAAATAAAGTTTGGCAACTTTTGAACCCGGAGCAAATGAAGATTTAACCCATGGTTTACGCACTAAACCTAACTCATTTGCACGTTTAGCAACCAAACCTGCAGCAACAACGTTACGTGGGTTAGAGGTGTTAGTACATGAAGTGATTGCAGCAATAATAACGGCGCCGTCTGGCATTTCACCGTTAGCTTCTTGTGCTTTACATGCATCTAAGTCTTTAGCAATATCTTTAGACACAAGATCTGCAGTCGCTAAACGACGATGTGGGTTTGATGGACCGGCTAAGTTACGACATACTGTTGATAAATCAAATTCGATAACACGTGGGTATTGTGCTTCAACTAAATCACTCGCCCATAAACCTGTGTGCTTAGCGTATGTTTCAACTAATTTAACTTGCTCTGGCTCACGACCGGTAAGTTTTAAGTAATCAATAGTTTGTTCATCAATATAGAACATACCTGCAGATGCACCGTATTCTGGTGTCATATTTGAGATAGTTGCTCTATCACCGATTGTTAAATCTTTAGTGCCTTCACCGAAAAATTCTAAGTAGCTTGAAACCACTTTTTCGTTACGTAAAAACTCAGTGATAGCAAGTACCATATCAGTCGCTGTGATACCTGGCGCACGTTTACCCGTTAACTTAACACCAATAATATCAGGTAAGCGCATCATAGATGGGCGACCAAGCATAACTGTTTCAGCTTCTAAACCACCAACACCAATGGCGATAACACCTAAAGCATCAACGTGTGGCGTATGAGAATCCGTACCAACACATGTATCAGGAAAAGCAACACCATCACGCGCTTGAATAACCGGTGACATTTTCTCTAAGTTAATTTGGTGCATAATGCCGTTACCAGCAGGAATGACATCAATATTTTTAAAGGCTGTTTTTGTCCACTCAATGAATTTAAAACGGTCTTCATTACGACGATCTTCAATATCACGGTTTTTCTGAAATGCATCAGCATCAAAACCTGGCGCTTCCACTGCCAGAGAGTGATCTACGATTAACTGAGTTGGTACAACAGGGTTAACTTTAGATGGATCACCACCTTGCTCTGCAATGGCATCACGAAGGCCAGCTAAATCAACCAAGGCTGTTTGTCCTAAAATATCATGACAAACAACACGAGCAGGATACCAAGGAAAATCTAGCTCTTGCTTGTTTTCAATAATTTGCTTGAGTGAATCAGTAAGTGATTCAGGATCACATTTACGGACTAATTGCTCGGCTAAAACACGTGATGTGTAAGGTAATTTTGCATAAGCGCCTGCGCTTATGTCTTCAATTGCTGATCGGGTATCAAAATAATCGATATTCGCACCCGGCAATGGTTTGCGATAATTGTAATTCATAATATCATCCTGAATAATTCTAAAAATAAGGTAACGGGTTACTAATTTATAAAGCGTTTGTAACCCGATAGTTGTAACTCAAGATTGGAATTATCTTTCTGCGATAGGGGTAACAACTCTTGGCTCTGAGCCTGTGTAATCCGCTGATGGACGAATAATACGGTTATTCGCACGTTGCTCCATGACATGCGCAGCCCATCCGGTTAGACGCGAACAAACAAATATTGGCGTAAATAATTTGGTTGGAATACCCATGTAGTTATACGTCGATGCATGGAAAAAATCGGCATTACAGAATAATTTTTTGGTATCCCACATAAACTCTTCACACGCGACAGAAATATCATAAAGTGATGTATCACCATTTTCAGCCGCTAATTTTTCTGACCAAGCTTTGATAATGACATTACGAGGATCAGACGTGCGGTAGATTGCATGACCAAAGCCCATGATTTTTTCTTTACGCTCAAGCATGCCTGCCATTTGTACTTTCGCATCTTCTGGCGAGTTGAATTTTTCAATCATATCCATCGCGGCTTCATTAGCACCACCGTGAAGTGGACCACGTAAAGTACCTATTGCGCCAGTGATACATGAGAACATATCAGATAGTGTTGAAGCACATACACGTGCAGTAAAGGTTGAGGCATTAAACTCATGCTCAGCATATAAAATGAGTGACACATCCATAACGCGCTCGTGTTGGGCTGATGGACTTTCGCCATTTAATAAACGCAAAAAGTGGCCACCTAAAGAGCTTTCATCACTCATACAATCAATTTCAACACCGTCATGGGAGTATCTGTACCAATAGCACATAATGGCAGGGAAAGCGGCTAACAAACGATTAGCAGCTTTATTCTGTTGGGAGAAATCTTCTTCTGGCTCAACATTACCTAAGAAAGAACAACCGGTACGCATTACATCCATAGGGTGCGCTTCTTTAGGAACAAGCTTAAGCACTTCTTTTAACGCTTGTGGGATATCACGCATTGCTAAAAGCTCTGCTTTATACTCAGCAAGCTGACCTGTAGTGGGTAATTCCCCATTAAATAATAGGTAGGCAACTTCTTCAAACGTGGCATTTTCAGCAAGATCTGCAACATCGTAACCACAGTAAGTTAAACCACTACCTGATTTTCCTACTGTACATAAAGCAGTTTCACCTGCGCTTTGACCACGTAAACCTGCACCACTTAGTTTTTTATCTGACATAATTCTTTCCTCATTCTTTAAATATTTATCTTTTATAATTTATTCAAATCGCTATGAGTTCACTCTAATTGAAGGAAAAAGCGCAAAGTTATTAATTAACAATGAGCTCCCTTGACGACAAATTAGAGCAAACAGAAAAACTGCTTTACTTGTTTTTTCCTTCTGAGAATAAAGCATCGAGCTTTTGCTCATAATCGTGATATCCAAGGTAATCATATAAATCCATGCGTGTTTGCATATTGTCGATCTCAGCTTTTTGATCACCATCAGCTAATAATGTTCGATACACTGACTCTGCCGCTTTATTCATCGCTCTAAAAGCTGATAGAGGGTAAAGCACCATGGCACAGCCCCACTCTCCTAATTGTTCTTTATTCCACAGCTCTGTTTGACCAAACTCTGTAATGTTTGCCAATACAGGCACATCTAATGCTTGAGTAAACGCACGGTAATGTTCTTCTGTTTGCACGGCTTCTGCAAAAATACCATCAGCACCTGCGGCTACATAGGCTTTAGCACGCTCTAGTGCTGCGTCTAATCCTTCTTGAGCAAAAGCATCGGTACGCGCCATAATGAAAAAGTCTGGGTCAGTACGAGCATCAACGGCTGCGCGAATACGATCAACCATTTCTTCAGTAGAAACTATTTCTTTGTTTGGACGGTGACCACAACGCTTTTGTGCCACTTGATCTTCAATATGTACTGCCGCGGCACCCGCTTTTTCCATATCACGAATAGTTTTGGCAATGTTAAACGCACCACCCCAACCTGTATCAATATCAACAAGCAAAGGTAACGAAGACGCAGCTGTAATTCGCGCCACATCTGCGACAACATCATTTAAAGAGGTCATACCTAAATCGGGTAAACCGTAAGAAGCATTAGCAACCCCGCCACCAGACAAATAAATAGCTTGATGCCCTAATTGCTCAGCCATCATGGCACAATAGGCATTGACGGTACCAACAACTTGAAGTGGTTTATTGTTATTTAATGCTTGGCGAAATTTTGCACCAGCTGACATTTGTGTAGACATAGTAATTCCTCTATTTTTGCTCGTTAATTTCCGATAACGCTTGTTGCGCGATTTTGTTTTCTATATTTTTTCTTGAAGCGGCAATGTGACGACGCATTAGCATTTCAGCCAATTCGCCATCACGATCAAAGATGGCTTGGATAATTTGAGAGTGCTCGTTAAAGGCACGGCTTGCTCTAGGGCTATTCATACCAAATTGGAAGCGGTACATGCGAACTAGATGGTAGAGTTGACCACAAATTAAATCGATTAATTGCTTGTTATGGCTACCTAAAATAATCTTGTAGTGAAAATCAAGATCACCTTCTTCTTGGTAGTAAGCAACACCATCTTTAAGCTCTTGTGTTTGAGCATGCTTTTGAAGCATGGCCTGCATGTCGACAATCTCTTTATCTGACATATTCAGTGCTGCTTGGCGACATGCCATACCTTCAAGCGCCTCTCTTGTAATATAAAGTTCAAGTAAACCTTCTATAGTGCAATCAACGACTCTTGACCCCACATTAGCTTTACGTTCAATTAAGTGGCATTTTTCTAAACGGTTTAACGCTTCTCGCAAGGTAGAGCGACTAATTTGATAACGTTTGGCTAGTTCGGGTTCGCTGATTTTACTGCCAGAAGGTATTTCTCCTTCAACAATAGCGTGCTGCATATGCTCAAAGACTTTATCAGCTGTTGTTACCGCTGTTTGCTTTGTTGGGTTTGCTAGATACATATAGGTAAAGCCTTACTCTAGAATTACATCAAGAACAACAATAAAATTGTCGACACATTGAATTTTATAGAAGAATAATAGCGGAAAAATTTTATAATGCAAGTAGACTTAAGTATTATTGTCGACAATTTACCGTTAAAGGTGAGTTTTAAAGACACAAAAAAACCCACGCAATAAATAATTATTGCGTGGGCTTTCTATATTTCACTTTTCGTACACTAACTTTTAAAGGTAAAAGAAAGTGGCATCCCTAAGGGGATTCGAACCCCTGTTACCGCCGTGAAAGGGCGGTGTCCTAGGCCTCTAGACGATAGGGACACTGAATTAACTTTAGTTAAAACAAACTATCTACCAGATCACTCTGGTGATTTAATTTCACTGAAGTCTTATCATAGTAGACTTCCCGAAAAACTAAAACTCTAAACTCTTATTTTTCACTTATTACTTTAATAAGTTTCAGTATAAGAAAACTGATTCACTTTGCTTGGCACCTTACTAATTAAACAAAAGTAAAGTGGCATCCCTAAGGGGATTCGAACCCCTGTTACCGCCGTGAAAGGGCGGTGTCCTAGGCCTCTAGACGATAGGGACACTAAAACGCTTGTCGAATAAATTCGACGTTTTAGTGTTAGGTGAGTGCTAAGCCTGTGAGGCCAAACGACATCATCCAACACTGAATTGGCAATACCAATTCATTTTCGCTTATTTATTTATAAGTATAAGCAAACTTATTATTTCCTAATTAGAGTAAACTCTTATTAGAAGAATAGTGGCATCCCTAAGGGGATTCGAACCCCTGTTACCGCCGTGAAAGGGCGGTGTCCTAGGCCTCTAGACGATAGGGACACTGAATTAACTTTAGTTAATACAAACTATCTATTTTTTACCGTTAAAAATTTAACAACAAAAAACCTAATCTTGGTGGAGCTATGCGGGATCGAACCGCAGACCTCTTCGCTGCCAGCGAAGCGCTCTCCCAGCTGAGCTATAGCCCCGCTTGTTTAAATATTTCCTTTATAAAGAAACAATTCAAACGGTTATATTTAACAACTGGCCTAATAGCTATTAAATATATTTATACTTCTTTAAAAAAGAGATATAAATGTTATCAACTTGGGTTCTTTCGAGGAAATGAACACTTGCTGAAAACGAGGCGCATTCTAAGCAGCAGCCTGATAACTGTCAACACTTATTTTAAAAAAAAACGTAAAAAACTACAAAAGCCTCGTTGACTGATTACTTATGCAACAAGTTGTTTGTTTTTTACCTAACCAGTTGTTTGGCATGTACAAATTATGCTCTACAGAGATAGTTCAACAGCCACTATTCAAGTAAAGTTAATACAAAATAAACAACTAAGCACCTGCATACTTCCTTTTTATTACGTTTACAGGTATTGTTTGTCCACACAAAAGTAAAGACCTAGTTAGAATTTAAACAATACAATGCAGTTAAACGAATTAAACATTGTTGCTATTGGCGGTGGTCATGGTTTAGGGAGAGTGTTATCTACCCTCTCCTTTATGGAAGATAAACTAACTGGGATAGTTACTACCACAGACAATGGCGGCTCAACAGGTAAACTACGAAAGCGTAGTAGCTCTATTGCTTGGGGTGATCTTCGAAATTGCTTAACCGAATTAGTTGATAGTGATTCTGTTGGCAGCCAACTTTTTAACTTTCGTTTTGATGGCAGTGATGAATTAGGTGGCCATAATTTAGGAAACTTGATCCTTTACGGCCTAGGCCAAGTGCAATCAAGGCCCTTAGATTCAATTAAACTTGTAAGGCGTATGCTAAGAGTACGCACACAAGTTTTACCTATGTCAGAGACTCCAACTGATTTAATGGCTTTTTATCCTGAAGGACGCTGCCGTGTTGGCGAGCTTTCTGTTGATGAAATGCCTATAATGCCAAAAAACCTAATGCTAGCTCCCTTAGTAAAGTCGTTAGCACCTTGCATTAATGCCATTAATAACGCAGATTTAATCATACTCGGCCCTGGAAGCTTTCTAACTAGTGTTATCCCGCCACTATTAGTGAGGGATATTAGTAATGCTATTGTGAACAGAAAAGGACACTGTGTCTTTATTGATAATATTGTCGCTGAGCAAAGCCCTGCGGCCAAACTATCAATTGACGAAAAGTTAAGTTGGCTTGAAGAGAACATTGGCTGCCTGCCTATTGACAGTGTTATTTGTCCAGAGCCGTATGTTAATTCAGATAAGGTTGATATTATTTGCCGTGATTTGGCACATAATAAAGTCCCCCATCATCACGACAAACAAAAGCTTATTGCTGCATTAGAAGCCTGTATTTCACAAGCGAGTGAGAGCAAAAAGTTAGCATAACCCTCTTTGTTCTATTGCTTTGATGAAGCTTCATCTTGGCTGATCCGGCTTGCAACCGCTCCTCTTTGTCCCTTATATTTTGCGTCATCACGTTTATTATAAGGGCGCGCAGCACTCGATGACATGGTTTCAAAGTTTAGGGCGGCAATTTTCATTTTAGGGCGTAATGCTAAGGGTAATTTACCACTGTTATAAAACTCTAGAACAATTTGTCCAGACCAACCAGGATCAATCCTGTGTGCTGTCACATGCACCATAAGGCCTAATCGCGCCAATGAAGAGCGGCCATCTAGCCAACCAACGATATTTGCTGGTAGCGTTACTGACTCATAAGTTACCGCCAGTGCTAATTCCCCTGGATGTAAAAAGAAAGCATCGCCATCTGCAATAACAATTTCATCACTCATCACAGAATTCATCGCTTGTTGCATTTCTTCTTTCGGGCCACTTAAATCAATAAAAGGTGCCGTGTGATCTTGAAATACTCGAAATTCATTTCCTAAACGGATATCAACACTAACCCCAGATATCATCGAGCTATCAGGCTTTGGCGAGATAATGATTAGTTCATCATCAAGGTATTGTTCAATATCTTTATCACATAATCTCATGTTTTATATCTACTTATGGTTAAATTGATTAATTAATTTTTTCAATGGCCGCTGTTACTGGGCTACGCGTGTCTAACTGTAAAAAAAGCTGCCCGGCAATATTACGGGCTATTCTACGGTACAAGCTTGCAATCTCGCCAGTGCTATTTTCAATGATGTCTGACTGACCAAAATCGGCATCTTGGCGGATATTAATATTTAAGGGCAGTTGCCCTAATAATTCTGTGTGCTTTTCACTTGCCATATGGACACCACCGGATTCCCCAAAAATATGACTTTGATGGCCGCAATTTTCACATTGGTGGTAGCTCATGTTCTCAATAATCCCTAACACTGGCACCTGCACTTTATCGAACATGGTAATCCCTTTGGCTGCATCATCAAGCGCTATGTCTTGTGGCGTGGTCACAACAACAGCAGCAGCAGCAGGCACCTTTTGTGCTAAGGTTAATTGAATATCACCTGTTCCTGGCGGCATATCAATTAATAGGTAATCAAGCTCAGGCCAAGCAGTTTCATTGAGTAACTGGTTAAATGCACCGCTAGCCATAGGTCCACGCCAAACGGTTGCATCATTTTCATTCATTAAAAAACCTATCGACATTGCTTGTAAGCCAAAGGCCGTTAAGGGAGTCATTAACTTACCATCCGCTGAACTAGGCTTTTTTCCTTTGAGCCCAAGTAACGTTGGAATAGAAGGACCATAAATATCAGCATCTAACACGCCGACTTTAGCGCCCTCAGCCATCAAGGCATAAGCCAAATTTACCGTAGTCGTTGACTTACCAACCCCGCCTTTTCCAGAAGCAATGGCAATAATATTTTTGATATGCCTATCACTGCCCTTTAAAGAGAAAGATCGCACGCTATCAATATTTAACTGCACAGTAAATTCAATCTTTTCATCTAAGGTATGCACTAAGCTTTCTGCTATTTCATCCAATTCCCCCTGACAAGGAAATGGCATTTCAAGCGTAATGTTAATACCTTTATCCAGCTCAACGCTTTTAGCAAGACAAACGCTCAATACACCTTGTGGAAAATTACTTGAACGATATGCTGATAATGTCTCGAAGATCAGCTGCTCTTTTTCAGCATCTTTAAGCTTTACAAGGGGGGGATTAGATGATTTTTTAGAAAATAGTTTATCGAACATGCAAGTGGCCAGTGTAATAATTATTTAAATAGTTATAGTCAAGTCATCAGAACAAGCGGGATTAAACGAACATTTAAAACGAGTTTTGCCTGATAAGCACAAAGAACCCATTTACCTTGCAACTAGCTGCATGAGATGGCTTGAGTATAAAAGCTAAATTCTGTACTATTGCAGCCATTATTACCATCAAAACATTTATTTTTTATGTCAACTGCAATTTCTTCATCTTCTTTACCCAAAAAACGCAAAATATTAGTAACTTGCGCTTTACCTTATGCTAATGGCTCTATTCATTTAGGCCATCTACTTGAGCATATTCAAACAGATATTTGGGTACGTTTTCAGCGTATGCGTGGTCATGAAACTTATTTTGTTTGTGCTGATGATGCTCATGGCACACCAATTATGCTTAAAGCACAAGAACTAGGCATATCACCTGAAGAAATGATAAATACTGTTCGTGAAGAGCACATGGCTGATTTTGCTGATTTTCATATCAGTTTTGATAACTATCACTCAACTCACAGTGACGAAAATAAAGAGTTTGCCTCTGAAATTTACAATCGTTTACATGCTAGTGGTCATATAAAAACACGCACTATTTCACAACTTTTCGATCCTGAAAAAGAAATGTTCTTGCCGGATCGTTTTGTCAAGGGTACGTGCCCCAAGTGTAAATCAGAGGATCAAAATGGTGATAGCTGTGATAATTGTGGCGCAACTTACTCACCAACTGAAGTATTAAACCCTCGCTCTGTTGTCTCAGGCGCAACACCGGTATTAAAAGATTCAGAGCATTACTTCTTTGACTTACCTGCGTTTGAGCAGATGCTAAAAGACTGGACTCGCAGCGGTGCCCTTCAAGAAGAAATGGCAAACAAGCTTGCTGAATGGTTTGAGCAAGGCTTAAAACAATGGGATATTAGCCGTGATGCACCCTACTTTGGTTTTGAGATCCCCAATGCGCCAGGTAAATTCTTCTATGTATGGCTAGACGCGCCTATTGGTTATATGGGGAGTTTTAAAAACCTTTGTAATAAAAACCCCAACATAGACTTTGACAGCTTTTGGAATGAAAACTCAGAAGCCGAGTTATACCACTTTATTGGTAAAGATATTATTTATTTCCACAGTTTGTTTTGGCCTGCCATGTTAGAGGGCGCAGGTTATCGCAAGCCTACCTCGGTTTATGCACACGGTTTTGTCACAGTTAATGGTGCCAAAATGTCTAAATCTAAAGGGACTTTTATTAAAGGTCGCACCTATTTAGAGCATTTAAACCCTGAGTATTTACGTTATTACTATGCGGCTAAATTAACGCATCGTATTGATGATTTAGACTTAAACCTTGAAGATTTCGCGCAACGAGTGAACTCTGACTTAGTAGGTAAAGTGGTTAACATCGCTTCTCGCTGTGCAAGCTTTATCACTAAACGCTTTGATGGCATGTTATCAACAAACATTGATGATCAAGCACTTGCTGATGAAGTGATGAATGCGGGTGATAGTATTGCTGCACTTTATGAGAGTCGTGATTTTGGCCGCGCCATGCGTGAAATTATGGCATTGGCTGATAAAGTGAATGAATATATTGCCGTAAAAGAGCCATGGCAATTAATCAAAGACGAAAGTAAGCAGCAAGAAGTACAAGATATTTGCTCGCTTGGCATTAATATGTTCCGTACCTTGATGATTTATTTAAAACCTGTATTACCAGTACTTGCCGATAGCACAGCCGCATTTTTAAATGACGAACTCGAATGGCAAGGACATAAAAACTTATTAATCAATCACAAAATAAATAAGTTTAAAGCCTTATTACAACGCGTTGATATGGATAAAATCAATGCCATGACTGAAGCGTCAAAGGAAAATTTAGCCCCGTCTGCGAAGGATGAAGAGAAAAAGAACAAGAAGGCTAACAAATCTAGCAAAAAAACTAAGCTTGTTGATAATAGTGTCGCCTTGGAAAATCCGTTGGCTGCCGATCCTATCAGTGACGAAATTCAGTTTGATGATTTTGCTAAAATTGATTTACGTATCGCGAAAATTGTGAATGCCGAGCATGTTGAAAAAGCGGATAAATTACTAAAATTAACATTGTCGCTTAATGATGATGACAGTGAAACTCGCCAAGTATTTGCAGGTATAAAATCAGCCTATCAGCCGGAAGATTTAATTGGTAAGCATACTGTGATGGTGGCCAATTTAGCACCAAGAAAAATGCGTTTTGGTATGTCAGAAGGCATGGATCTAGCCGCAGGTCCTGGCGGTCAAGACTTGTGGATCTTAAATCCTGACGATGGGGCTAAAGCAGGTATG
>JAPHTO010000089.1 GCA_026196955.1 Colwellia sp.
TAAAAATGACCAACAAACGCTGTCCGAAGGATTCGGCTAAAAACGTTTTACTCTTTGTTGAGTAGTATTTGCTTAGAGTGACTAGGCTACACACTACTCACCGTGATTAAAACGTTTTTATCTCGAACAAAATTTAACCGCGAAAGATCAACAGACCCTAATATATCCCAATATAAACACAAGCCTTATTAAGGACAGTAATGAAGAATAATCTAGCATCCTCCCTGTTTTTAACTCTTGTTTATGCCTTGCTACTCTCTCTAGTTCATTTTTTTAGTCACGATTTTATTGACTCAAAGATCTTATCAACGTTAACCATTTTCTTGGTCAGCTTAATGGTCATTTTTTTCAGCCTCCAAAAAAAGAAACACTCGCTTGATAGTCCCCTCGAAAGTGATGATACAGCCTCAACAACCAGTGAAAACCTTACCTATGCTGGTGAAAAAATTAGTAATAAAGCCAGCGAATTAGCCATTAACTCTGCTGAATTGAGTTTCTTTCTTGAGCAACTCAGTCATGCCATTAAAAACTCAAGTGAAGATGTAGATCGCCTTGCCACCGCCGCCGAACAAATGTCCTCTAATAGCAAGCAAATCAACGACAACGCCGAGCTAGCCTCACAACAAGCCAATCAAGCAATGAGCGCGAGTAGTGCCAGTACAATACAACTCAATGACAATATTAATGTTGTAAATCAGCTGAATGAATCCGTAGAAAACGCCTCAAACAAAATAGCCTCTTTATCGAAAAAAGCCTCTGAAATACAAAGCATTACCGATGTGATAGATGGTATTTCCTCACAAACTAATCTGTTAGCATTAAATGCTGCCATAGAAGCAGCACGAGCAGGTGAGCAAGGACGAGGCTTTGCTGTAGTTGCCGATGAAGTACGCGCACTGGCAGCAAAAACCGCCGATGCGACAAATCAAATCGGTGAAATGTTAAATCAAATAAATCATGAAACCTCAGATACAACTGCCGTTATGTCACAAATAGTGCAGCAAACTAGCAGCGTGGTGGCAACCATGACTGATTTGTCACAATCTTTTACCAACATTAACCAGTTAATGACAGACTCCTCGTCAGCTAGCGATCAAATTAGCCATGCTTTACAAGAGCAAGATTTAGCCGCTGCTGAAATATCCACTTCTGTTGTGAATTTGCATGACTTCTTGATTGATAAAAGTAAAGAAACGCAAACAGTCTCAAAGCAAGCAGACAACTTGTCTAACTCTACGGAGTCTATTTTTATTCACCTCTCTGAATTTGAAACAGATACCTTGGTTAATACTATGTGTAAGCAAGCGCAATTAGCAGCAACACGTGTGGGGCAAATATTTGAGCAAAGTATTGCCAATAATCAAATGTCTATGCAAAAGTTTTTCGATTTTAATTATCAACCCATAGGTGATACTTCACCGGCAAAATTTTCAACACAGTTTGATAGTTTTACCGATCAACACTTGCCATCCATACAAGAGCCTCTGTTACAAGAGTTCACTGATATGATTTATGCGGGTGCGGTAGATATTAACGGTTACTTTCCAACGCACAATAAATGCTTCTCAAAGCCATTAACAGGCAACCCTGAAGTTGACTTCATTAACAATCGCACAAAAAGAATGTTTAACGATCCTACCGGCATTCGATGTGCACAGCATTGTGAAAAGTTTTTATTACAAACTTACAAGCGTGATACCGGTGAAGTCATGCATGATGTTTCTGCTCCTATCTTTATCCAAGGCAAGCACTGGGGCGGGTTCAGAATTGGCTTCAAAGCTAACTAAGTCATTAAATACTAGAGGTTTAGACTAAAGTCTACCCTTTAATTTCACCATTTTAGACTTAGGTCTAATTCCTTTACGACGCTAATAACTCTACTTTATTAACTGAATAAAAATTAGTCATCATTTTATTTACAACGCATAAAAAAAATAGTGAAAACTAAAAGCAAAAGAGACAAAGAACTCTGCTTTTTAAATAAACATATAACACACAATAAATGAAACAACTGCCTGTTGGCAGCAAAAATGGGGATACACAATGTTTAAACTTCAAAAAAGTAAGTTACTACTAGCAACAGGCTTATTAACTATGGCAGGTGCTGCCAACGCCGGTTATAGCTTTGATTTAACTGACAATGATAAAATAACTTTCGGTGGCTACATCAAAGCGGATATACGTTCTATCAGTGGCGACGTTAGCTCACCTGTTACGAATAATGATTACTGGATCGGGCATGCTGCTGTCACCGATGATATTTCAACAACCAAGTTCTCAGTTAATGAAACTCGTTTCAATGCTAAATATGTGCATGGCGATGTGACAGGCTTCATTGAAATGGATTTTCTTGGTGGCGGTGGCAACCAAATTATCTCTAACTCTTCGCACCCTAGATTACGCCACGCTTTCATCAAGTATAAAAATATCACGGTTGGTCAAACTTGGACCACATTTATGAACACCAGCGCCTTGGCAGAAGCCGCTGATTTTGGTGGCCCACTTAACGCGTCGGCTTTCATCAGACAAGGTCAAATTCGCTATACCAATGGCGGTTTACAAGTCTCTTTAGAAAACCCACATTCAGATAAAGGTGATAGTACTGAAGACTCAATCCCTGATGTTATCGCAAAATATACCTTCAAAGGTGACTGGGGTAATGTTTCAGTATCAGGTTTAGCACGTCAGTTAAACACTCTCGGTGGCGACACAGAGTCTGCCTTTGGTTATGGTATTGCAGGGCGAATTAAAACCTTTGGCAAAGATGATTTCCGTTTCCAAGTACACGGCGGAAATACGGGTCGCTATGTGGGTGTTGTTGCCGCTAGAGATTTAGTGGGCGAAGAAGCTGAAGAAACCACTTCATTTATGGTTGCTTATCGTCATTTTTGGACTGAAGATATGCGTTCAACTGTATTTTATGGCAGCACAGACGCTGATTTAGCAAATACTAAACGTAACCATGTCGCTGTGAATTTATTCAAAAATTACACTAAACAGCTTTCCTTTGGTGTTGAAATAGGTAATTTCGAAATGGATGAAGTAAGCAAGGATTCGAACTACCTACAACTTTCAGCTAAATACGTTTTATAGCTCTTACTTAACAATGACAATCTTGCGTTAGTTAACCTCCAACCGAGGTTATTTTTGGGGAAGCTTTTGCTTCCCCCTTTTTTTGCCTATAACAAAATAATTGTCTTTAAAAACACTGCTTTGCTTTATTTGTACTACACTCTAGATGTAATAACGTAACGCCTTGAGGTTCATATGAGTTTTCTGAGAAAATATACTATTCAACAACGCTTTATCTTATTGTTAGTACTGATGCTAGCCGGTTTAATTGTGCTAAGTTCAATCAGTTTATCGCAAGCATATCAATCTCTCTTACAACAAAAACACAGTGCAAACCAGCAGGTTGTTGAAACCGCATATAGTGTTGTTGAACATTTTCATCAACAGCAAATTAACGGGACATTAAATGAAGAGCAAGCTAAAAAGCAAGCGCTTAATGTATTGAATAATTTAAGGTATGACAAAACAAATTATTTTTGGGTAAATGATTTCACGCCAACCATGATCATGCACCCAATTAAACCCGCCTTAATAGGTAAAAACGTTGCTGGCGTCAAAGACCCTGACGGCACTGAGTTATTTATTGATATGGTCAATGTTGTTCGTGCTAAAGGGCAAGGTTTTGTCCCTTACAAATGGCCAAAACCTGGCGTTGATGATCCTGTCGATAAAATATCTTTTGTCAAAGGCTTTACTCCTTGGCAATGGATAATCGGCTCAGGTACTTATATTGATGATATTGATGCAACCTTTGCCACGCAGCGAAATACCCTACTTGCTTATGCATTCATCCTAATCATCTTTATCATTCTTTTAGGTTACTTTATTGGCAAAAGTATTATTGTGCCAACACATGAAGCCTCAAATTTGATGAAAGATATTGCTCAGGGAGAAGGCGATTTAACCCGAGTGTTAGATCATAAGGCTCAAGATGAAGTCTCTCGTTTGGCGCATTACTTCAATGAATTTACCAAAAAAATGCGCGACTCTTTAGGTGATGTTGCCAACAACTCTGACATAGTACTTAATCATGCCCAATCTGTTGCCAGTGCTAGTGAAAGTGCCCAACAATTAACGCAAAGCCAAAATGATATTACCACGCAAGTGGCAACGGCCATGGAGCAAATGACTTCTCAAATCCGCGATGTTAGTAATAATGCCAGTGCCGCCGAGCAAGCTGCAAATGATGCTAGAAATAACACCTCTCAAGGTAAAGACATTATTTCAAATACCATTAATCAAATGCAGTCACTTTCAAGCAATATCGATGGCGTTTCACAGGTAATTGATAGCCTAGCCGCAGAGAGTGACAATATTGGCTCTGTACTTGACGTCATTCGGGGTATTGCAGAGCAAACGAACTTACTGGCTCTTAATGCGGCTATTGAAGCGGCCAGAGCGGGTGAGCAAGGGCGGGGCTTTGCCGTTGTTGCTGATGAGGTTCGCACCCTAGCCAATAGAACAGAGCAAAGTACAAATGAAATTCAGCAAATGATCCAAAAGCTACAATCTGGCGCTCAAGAAGCCGTGTCAGCAGTAAAAATCAGCCAAGATATTTCTAGTCAAACCGTTGAACAAACCAGCAAAGCGGATGATTCTCTATCTGAAATTGATAAATTAATGGAGCTAATCTCTGAGATGAATACTCAAATTGCTCGAGCAACAGAGCAACAGACGCAAGCGGCAGATGAAGTAAATTTGCGCATTAATGACTTATCCGGCATGACAGATGAATCTTTAGCCACATCAGACAAGCTTAATGATGCGAGTTTACAGTTAAAATCTAGCAGTAATAGTATGTCTGAAGTTGTGAGCCGATTTAAATTTAAGTAGCAATAAAAAAGCCAGCAAATGCAAATAGCATTCACTGGCTAGTACCAATCGGACTAATTTATTGAACACTTAGCGAGAATTAAAAGGCTTAAAGGCAAGACATTGATTACAGAGAATGGTTACTCCCTTGTCAAAATCAATAACGCCGCATATAAGCCTTTTAAACTCGCCCTTCGGGAGCTCATTAGCAAACTGATAACATCACAAA
>JAPHTO010000088.1 GCA_026196955.1 Colwellia sp.
GCCATAGTATTCATTATGTCCGGCATAAATCAATACCGCATCTGGTTGCTGTTCAATAATTTCATCAACAAAATCTAAGATGGTATAGCTGTTCACTGCCGCTAACGCGGTATTAATCACTTCTACTGTTCTGTCAGGAAAACTTTGTTTAAGTCGATAATCCAACATACCAGCAATAGAGGCACCATAGCCAAAAGGAAAACCAGCCGCTGTTGAACCGCCTTGCACCACTATTCGCAAGCCATTTTCGGGCTTCTCTTTTAGAAAAAAATTGGTCTCTATGGTAACCGAAGGTGCCGCAGAGCCTTCTGGAAAATAGCGTTTAACCACATCAGGTCGTGGTAATAAGTATTTAGGAGCATTGGCATTCTTTTCCCCCGGATAATCCATAAAAAGCGGCATTTCTCGACCATAATCAAAAAAACGCAACCCACCTTCTAACAAGGCGAAAAAAGCAAATGGGATCGCTAAAGCAATGAGTTGATAAAGTCTTGTTTTATTCATGAGCCACTCTTGGTTGTTGATAGCATGGTCCGCTTAACATTTGCTATATATTGCAATATTTTTTGCTTTTGTTCTGGTGATTTAGTTGGTGACTTATTCGCTTTTTCCAATATAGATAAACTGCGAGCATAGTTTTTTAAGAAAAAATAATCTTGCGCTAAAGCTAATAAGTATTGCACATTCTCTTCGTTAATATTAACCGCTTTTTTATGGTAATAACTGGCTAGCTGCCAATCATTTAATTGCTGATATAGCTGCCCTGCAATATAGGAAGCTTGATGATTGTCTATCATAGCCGTACTGATTGAGGCCGCTATTTTTGCTGCCTCGGGAATTTCTTTCCTGTGTTGATACTTCACTAATAAATCTTTTTGAATACTCAACCAGTCACCTTTTTCAATACGTTTAATCAGCGCCTGCTTTTCAAATTTCCGGCTCGTTGGCAAAGCTACTTTTTCATTATTTTTATTCGTTGCATTAGTAAATGGAAAATCATTGATAAGCTTACTAATGATAAACTCACCATAAAGTGAGTCTATAACACTAACAGGAATATCATTGCGCGCTTTTTCTCTTGGGTAAGTAACAGAAGTCGGTTCAATAAGTTTTTGCTCAAGAATCAATTGAACATAAGCTTCAGCAAGTAAAAAATACCCCTCAACGGTTGGATGCAGATGCTCTAAAATCAAATGATTACCGATAATGCTATTAGCAGAATTACCCTTAAAAACAGCCTGAACATCTGCCACGTTTACTTTATATTTTTTCGCTAGATGACTAATAACCTCATTAAATTTACTCGGCGCTCGAAAACGCAATAGATCATGATCTTTTGCCAACACGAAAGCTTGCTGTGCTTCTTCGTAACGCGCTAATAATTGCAAATTAAGTGCTTGTTGATAAAAATGCTGAGCACTTTTATTTTGACTAGCTATGTTAGTTAACCTTGCTATTTCTGTTGGGGCGTTATCTGTAGTTAAATTATCTTTATATGCTTGCCAATCAACATTGTTGACACTAGAAAAAGGAACCTGACCACCTTCATTACTTACCAGGTTCCCTAACACCACAGGAACTTTAGCCGCTTGATACTTCGCTAATATCAATGACATATTACCTTCAAATTGCTCAATACCTTGTTGGTATAAATCGCTATTAAGCGCAATTTCTTTTTCTTTTGCCACTTGTGACATTAAGGTTTTGTTAGTTTTAGAAGGCTGAGTATCAGGTGCAAAAGCAAGGTAATATATTTTCTGCAGCAACTGATAGAGGCGCCAGTCTTTAAACTTTAAATGTAGCAAAGTCGCTAGCCGTCCTCCTTTAGATGCAAAAGCACTGCCCACCCCCATAATACCTAAGTACTCATTATGCCCAGCATAAACTAGTACTAAGTCTGGCTGCTGCTCAATAATTTCATCAACAAAATCAAGCAAGGTATAACTATTCACTGCAGCCATAGCGGTATTAATAATTTCAATGTCCTTGTCGGGATATAACCTTTTAAAGCGCTGCTCTAGCATCCCTTGTAGTGATCCCCATCGTCCATAAGGAAAACCCGCAGCGGTTGAGCCACCTTGAATAAAAATTCTAAAACTGTTCTCATTTTTGTGCTTTTTAAAATAAACCGTATCAGGGCTAACCTTCGGAGCTAGTTTTTCATCGGCAAAATAGCGATTAATTACCTTGGGATTAGGTTGCAAATAAGTAGCGGTGACACGCTTATCAAGGTTATCTACTTCAATAAACAGCGGAATTTCATGCCCAAAGGCGCTCAGTCTGAGCGCTAACTCAATCAAGAGAATAATAATAAAAGGCAAGGCGATTAAAATTAAATAAAAGCTCAGCTGCTTAGCTTTGGCAGTATAGGTAGACACAAAAATGGACGCTCAATTCACAATTTAATCAAGCTTATCACCCTACTTAACAGCGTTATTCTTTGCAAGGTAAAGTCTATTGAATACGTTTGCATAGCGTGGCTTTTAGTGTTTTTTTATGCCTATAATCCAAAGAGGTTATTCCAATTATACTAATATTTAGATACACCGTAGCTCGCACAAACCAAGTGAGGCACAATATCTCAGGCAAACAGAAGTAATTTATGGCGACAATAATACTCGGTATCTCAGCTTTTTATCATGACAGTGCTGCCGCCATCATTAAAGATGGTGAAATAGTCGCTGCCGCACAAGAAGAGCGATTCTCCCGTATAAAGCATGATGCTGAATTTCCGGCTCAAGCCATTTTATTTTGTTTAAAAGAAAGCAACTGCACCATTAGCGATGTCGATAGTATAATTTTTTATGACAAGCCATTATTAAAGTTTGAGCGCTTGCTAGAAACCTACTTTGCCCACGCCCCTCGTGGAATTCGCTCCTTCATTCGAGCTATGCCAATTTGGTTAAAAGAAAAACTCTATTTAAAGAGTGTGCTAAGGCGCGAGCTTCGTTTACTCGCTAACCTAGACAAAAAAGCGAAACTGCCAAAGTTACTGTTTAGCGAGCATCACTTATCGCATGCTGGCTCAGCGTTTTTCCCTAGTCCTTATGATGATGCTGCCGTACTTTGCTTAGATGGCGTTGGAGAGTGGGCAACATCATCTGCTTGGCAGGGCCGCAATGACAGGCTCACACCGCTATGGGAAATTCAATTTCCTCATTCACTCGGCTTATTATATTCAGCCTTTACCTACTACGCAGGCTTTAAGGTCAATTCTGGTGAATATAAATTAATGGGCTTAGCCCCTTTTGGTGAGCCAAAATATGTTGATGAAATATTCAAACATTTAATCGATGTAAAAGATGACGGTAGCTTTGTGCTTGATATGTCTTATTTTGACTTTGCTGTTGGCAGCACCATGACCAATAGCAAATTTCATCAACTATTTGGTGGTGAACCACGTACAGGCGAATCGGAAATATCACAAAAAGAAATGGATTTAGCTCGCTCCATTCAAGTGGTTACTGAAGAAATAGTGTTAAAAATTGTCCATCACCTAGCAACCTTAACTACCAGTAAAAGCTTATGCCTTGCCGGTGGTGTTGCCCTTAACTGTGTTGCTAATGGTCGTATTTTACGAGAAGGTCCCTTTGACCATATTTGGATACAACCTGCCGCAGGTGATGCGGGAGGCGCATTAGGCGCCGCTTTAGTTGCTTGGCATCATTATTATGAGCAAAAAAAAATAACATCTACCTCAAGTAGTAAAGCACAAAATGACATAATGCAAGGTGCCTACCTTGGCCCGAGTTTTAGCAACGATGAAATTTGCCAAATATTACAAGAAAAAGAGCTGCCATATAACAAACTATCTGATCAGGATTTAAATAACCACACCGCACAGCTACTCGATGAAGGCAATGTCATTGGTTGGTTTCAAGGCAAGATGGAGTTTGGCCCACGGGCTCTAGGAAACCGTTCTATACTAGGTGATGCTCGCAATCAAAAAATGCAATCAGTGATGAATTTGAAAATAAAATATCGTGAGTCTTTTCGCCCCTTTGCACCAATAGTATTAGCTGAAGATGTTGGTGATTATTTTCAGCACCAAGGGGATAGTCCATATATGTTAATTGTTGCTGATATAAATGACGAATTAAAGTTGCCTGTTGCTGAAGGATTAGAAGGAATTGAAAAATTAAATCAAGCTCGTTCAACCTTGCCCGCCATTACTCATGTTGATTACACGGCAAGGTTACAAACCGTACATCAGGAAACGAACCCTAAATTACATAAGTTACTCAATACATTTAAAGAGCGCACTAATAGCAGCGTGTTAATTAATACTTCTTTTAATGTTCGAGGAGAGCCACCAGTATGTACTCCGGAAGATGCAATTAACTGTTTTTTAAATACTGAAATGGATTACTTAGTGATGGAAAATGTGCTGTTATGTAAAACTGAACAGCCTGAATCAGCCATTGCTCAAGCTAAACAAAATCAATTCGAACTGGATTAACCATGAAGCAAAATAACCAAGCAATTAACAATAAAGAGCTCAAAGAGTTTGGTTTGCTCATGGCTTGGGCATTCCCATTATTTATTGGCTTAATAGCCCCTTGGCTATTAGGAGTAGGCACTCAGTGGTGGACTTTATGGGTAAGTTTATTTTTTATCAGCTTCGCCTTTTTAGCGCCAAGCATCATTTACTATCCTTATAAAATTTGGATGTTTATCGGCGGTATTGTAGGCTTTATCAATACCCGAATAATATTAGGTGTTACCTTTTACCTGTTAATTTTTCCAATCGGTTTGGTGTTAAGAATATTAAATAAATTACAGTTTAAGAAACAGAGTCATGGCTGTTCAAATTATGTAAAACGAACAGACAAAATAGCAAAAGAGCAATTGGAGAACCCATTTTAATGATTGAATTTATTACCGACCTTTGGGCTTTTTTACGGGTACGTAAAAAAATGTGGTTACTGCCTATTATTGTTATTTTAAGCTTACTCGGTGGCTTAGTGGTGGCTTCACAGCAATCTGCTCTGGCGACTTTTATTTATACCTTATTTTAGAGTCTCAAAAATAGCGATATAACCTCACCTACAAGATTTCTTTCAAGCTGTAGATGAGGTTTACCATTCATACACCGACTAATACTTAAAAATAAAAAGGCAGACTTAGATACACAACCAAACATTTCTTCTATTTAAAAGGTCAATGACTTTTAGAGTGTATCAGGCATATTAAGGATTCAATTAGACTTCATTCGCCCCGGTGTTTATTATTTTACTTAACACCGAGTAAACCACCGCTGTACCGTTAACATTTGTGGCTTAACATGACGACACCAACGCCTTTTATTCATATTAAAGCTAAAGCCAATCAGCATGCAGTTTTTTTGATGTTGCTTGCCGTTATCATATTTATAATAACGCTAATCGTCAGTCAATATTATTGGCGCAGCCATCATTTGATTTTGATTTTTATCTACCTATTGGCATTAGTTATTATGCTAACTGGGTTATTAAAACGCTCAGAGCCGAAAGTTAGTTTGCAGTTAACCCCACAAGGTATTCAATATTATCATCGCCATGGTAACTGGACGCTAAATTGGCAACAAATACAAAACATTAATACTATTAAAGAAGTTATGGGCATAACAACAGTAGCCTTGCCCTACGTAGGTATTCGCCTTAAAAGTGTCGACGTATTAGCAGAGCAAATATCACCACGTCTAGCTAATAGGTTGATTCATGAGCAGCGACCTTTATTGAGCTTTTCTGTCAGGCAAAATTTGCTCTCGTTAGAAGAAACTCAACTCAACTTTAATCCCTTTACCTTAGCGTCTGGTGAAAAAATCAAAGGGCCACTCGCTGCATTTTTGTATCACTGCCAAACCCTGCATAAAGGGTTGGGCTATCATCTGTATATTCATGAATCGAGCACAGACCGAGAATTAGAGGCTTTTTGTCAGTTATTAAAACAGTGTCAGGACTACAGCACTAAGTATTCTTAACCCTTGCATATTATAAGCTTGTAGTAATAAATGAAGACACTGCTCACCGCTTTACTACGTCTGTGTTTGCATGACAAAGCTACATTCATCACGATGAATTTTGAAATAGTAAAAACGCTAGGGCTTTGCCAAATGAATGGCAACTTTTTCGTCTAAGCTTTCAAGCCAAGAAGTTGGAATTTCCTCCATAACTTGAACTAATAGCTTATTAGCAAGTTCCTTTTCAGTTGTTGTCTGTGACGGTATAGACAAGATTTTCGTGCGTAGTGTTTGAGATGTTCATTATAAGTTCTCAACGTGTAAACACACTTCATGATGGGACATTTAAAAAGCCCTGTCGATATGACAGGGCTTTTAGTGTTATTCGTTTACTATTTAAAGAATCATTATTATTCTTTAGCAGTAACCGTCATGGTTTTAGTCACACCATCTTCAAATGAGAAGATATAAGTACCGGCAGGAACATCAATTAAGATATTGTTATTTGAGTTAACTAACGTCAACGGAACACCTAACTCAACCGCAGTATCAGCAACTTCAACACCATAATTATAACCGAAGTTACCACCCCAACCTTCATCTGCTACTTTGAATTGTGCAGCGCCGCCTGGATAATTAACTTCTAATGAATAAGTATGAGACGCTTCAGCTGTGTTACCAGCATCAGTAGCCATAAAGCCTAATTGGTTGCCAGCATCAGCGCCCCAACCTGTGCCTGTTATACCGCCACGTAAATAAAGCGGTGCTTCTGACACTTTAACAACCTCATTACCATCAACATCAAACGATACTTCAAATTGATAAGAAGTTGCTTTAGCAACACTTACTTGAATATTACCGTCACCACCTAATGTTTCCCCTTCATCAGAGAAAGTAACTTCACCTGTACCTAAGTTTACTGGACCCCAGTTAGCATCGGCAAACTTAAAGTTGTGTGTACCATCAGCTTCTAAACCATAGATAACACTGTAGGTGCGTGAATCAGCATCCCACTTCATTTCATCAGCAGCAGGTGCTCCCCAACCATTAAGAGAACCACGAATATATACTGGATCAGACCCCCAAGGTAGTGCAGGTTTAATTTCAAGTGTTGGAGCAGCAGGATCTGACATATTTAAAATAAAGTCATATTCTGCAGCATCTGATGTAAAGCTTAATGCACCACCGCCATTTTCTAGGGCTAATGGCGTATTTTCTGTAACAACATTATCAACACCAATTGCACCAACAGCGAAACCAGCATTTGCATCAGCAATAGTGAAGTTATGTGTTTCAGCGGCTAACTCTGCTCTAACAACATATTGGCCATTAGTGGTATAAGCTAATTCCAGCGCTTGAGCACCAATGGTTAGTATTGGAAAGGCATCTACTGGAACTTCGTTAATTGTTAATTTAACTGACTCAGGATCTTTAGCATTTACTAAGAATTGATAAATATTATTAGGTAATAAATCAACTGACATGTTTTGACCAACGCCAGAGCCCACTGTCATGGTGATAGTAGAACCTACTGCAGATTGATCGCCCCCTAGAATACTACCAAAACTACTTGGCTCAGACCAATCAGCATCAGCTACTTTAAAGGCATGAGTATCAAGACAATTTACGCCTTCAACAGCTTCAACACCCTCAGACGCTTCAACAGCTTCAACAACAACACAGTCACTCTCAACGGCATAAGTATAATTAAGTCTAAATTGACCTTCACCAGCATAAGCAAACTGTGCATCTTCAGTTGCACCCCAATCATTAAAGCCACCACGAATAAATAGCGTCGTATCTTCTGGTGTGAATATACCTACACATTTAGAAGCGATATCTGTTTGACCAACACCAACAGCAACAAAGCCATCAGGACAGGTTAATTCTTGACCTAAACAGAATTCACCATTTTCATCTAATGAAGTACCCCAACCACAACCTTTAACACCACCACCTGCAGTTGCGCCCCAATAAGGGTGTGGATTAGTAACCAACATACCGTCAAAAGAATTAACTGGGAAGTTAGCATCAGCGTAAGAGTTTTTATCTACATTACCA
>JAPHTO010000054.1 GCA_026196955.1 Colwellia sp.
TGGCCCCACCTGATTCCATTCCGAACTCAGTAGTGAAACGCAGTAGCGCCGATGGTAGTGTGGGAGTTCCCATGTGAGAGTAGGACATTGCTAGGTTCCATTTTAGAGCATTCTCTGAATGTTCACCCCGTGGAGGGGTTCCCGAGTGGCCAAAGGGATCAGACTGTAAATCTGACGGCTCCGCCTTCGGTGGTTCGAATCCACCTCCCTCCACCATCTTATTGATAAAAATTAAATACCAGCAAGTTGCTGGTATTTTTTTTTCATTTTTTTTAAGCGATTATAGCCTTCATCTCCTTTGCTTATATTTAGCAATTCTAAGATTATCTTTTTAGCTTTTTTTAAATCATCAATTTTAAATTTATCTTCCTCATATGAGGTAAGTAAAACTTGTAATAAGTTAAGCTTAATGCCGGTATGCTGAGGAAATAGCTGTAAGGCTTCATTCAGTGCCGCCATTGCTTTATTATATTCTTTCTCTTCAAATAGTTGTTTACTAAACTCAAGTGCTTTTTGCGCTTTTTCAGTTTGCCCTTCATTTAATTGTTGATGAGAAAGTTCGCCAATTTTACCTGATGAATTTGTGTTGTTCGCATGCTGTTTATTAGCATACATCAAAATTTGTGACGCCTTGTTATTTCTATTTAGTTTAGTAAGTGAATCGGCAATGCTGGTTAAGCTATCAGGCTCAATATTTTGTCGCTCTTTATCTAATAAGTTTAATCCAAGCTCAAGCTTACTTTTAGCAACGATATAGTCATGAATATTTTCAAATAAGCAGGCAGATAAAAGATGCGCTTGAATTTTGAGATCTGCTTTTTGGTAGTTTTTATTCATTTGAGATAACATGGCAAAAGCTCTATTGTTCATTTTCTTAGCTTCTATAAGCGGCAGGTCAGCAGAATACCCGGCTAAAGATTTGGCAAACATTAATGCATTTTCAGGGGTTTGGTGTATTGAATTAGAGGCTAAGTTATAAACTTGCTGAAAGGCGTCAGTTGCTTTTTCAAAGTGCTCATTTTCAAAACATAGATTGGCGTATTTTTTAAGCCTTACGACAGAACGTGGAGACAACTTTATTGCTTGCTCTAATATTTTTTCAGCATTTGCATTGTTTAACCTTTGTAAGTAGGTAGATGCCAACCAATCGTAGGTTGGCAAGTAAAGCGGGTGTTCTTGGATAACAGTTTTGAAAATAGTTTCGGCGTTTGCTAACTCGTTTTTCTGCAGGGCAATTTTACCTAAGCCAATACTTGCCCATTGACAATTAGATGAGTCTTTAAGAGAAGTATAAATTTGATGGGCATGGTCAAATTTTTGTAACTCAAAGAACTGCCTAGATTTTATGCCTAAACATTCCATTTTATATGGGGTGTTATCGGCAAGCGCATTATTAACTAATGTTATTGTTAAGTTTTTATCATCCTCTTCAATCGCACTATATATTTCATGCATTGCGACTTTTTTTGCCATGCATTTATTTAAACGAGTATGAAGCTCTTGAAGTGAATAGGGTTTGCATAAATAGCTATCGGGTTTGTGTTCAAGTGCGGCTAGCACCATGGCTTGTGATACTTCAGCGGTTATAATAATAACGATACAATGGCGAGAAATAACTTCGCTGATCCGCAACTCTTCGAGTATTTGCTGACCATTCTTTTGTTTTTCTCCTAAGTCATACCCTAAGAATATAATATCGTATTGCTTCTCTAAGCACATAGGAATGACATCTTGCGCGTAGAGTGTTGAATCAACTTGTTTGCTCGTGAGAGACATAGCAAATTTTCTCAAAATATCATGAGAGGGTTTAATGTTGTCAATAATCAAAAAGTTTTTATTTTGATAGCTAATTGTTGACATATCTCTCCATAAACTAATAGACCCTTTAGTGCTTTTAGCGGAAAAATTTTAGCTTGTCTAGTTTAACTTATAAATACCTAGTCTTTTAAAGGTGGTAAACTTGAAAAAAAATGATGTAGTTAAATTCATATGAAATTTTCAAATTTTGCTTTAGATGAACAAATCAATATTGCCATAGAAGAAATGGGTTATAAGAGTGCAACCGCAATTCAGCAAAAAGCAATCCCTTTAATATTAGCCAAACATGATTTAATGGCTAGAGCCCAAACAGGAACAGGCAAAACAGCAGCTTTTGCCTTACCATTGCTAAATAATTTATTGAACCATTGCGGTGAAAAAAAAGACGTTAATGTTTTAGTACTCGTGCCAACAAGAGAGCTTGCTCAACAAGTGAATGCAAGTTTTAATAATTATGGTAAATATTGTCAAATTAACTCTGTTATGGCTTATGGTGGTGTGAGTGTGAAAGCTCAAGTTGAGCAGTTAGCTAAGGGGGCAGATGTTTTGGTTGCGACACCGGGCCGACTTATCGATTTACTAGTCCATGACCACGTTAGTTTGAAGAGTATAAAGGCGCTGGTACTGGATGAAGCAGATCGTCTGCTCGATTTAGGCTTTAAACAGGAAATAGAAAAAATATTTGAATATTTACCAACACATCATCAAACGCTATTATTTTCTGCAACCTTCGATGAGGCGATATTTGATTTAAGCAAAAAAATACTTCACGAGCCTGAGCTAGTGAGTATCGATGATAAAAATACTGTTGCAACCGGTGTTGAACAAATAGTTTATACCGTGGACGAAGAAAAAAAGCGTGAACTCACATCCTATTTAATTGGCTCCAAAAACTGGCAGCAGGTATTGATATTCACTCGCACCAAAAAAGCTGCAGATGAATTGGCTAAAGAAATGTGCAAGGACGGAATTAAAACATTAGCACTACACGGGGATAAATCACAAGGTACAAGAGAAAAAGCCTTAGCTGAGTTTAAACAGGGGAAATGCCGTGCACTTGTTGCAACAGATGTTGCTGCTCGAGGGCTTGATATTAGAAATTTACAATATGTGATTAACTTTGAGCTACCCTATATTGCAGAAGATTATGTGCATAGGATTGGTAGAACTGCTAGAGCAGGTAAATCAGGTCAGGCAATTTCTCTACTTAGCCCTGATGAAGAATGGCTGTTGAGTGCTGTAGAAGAAACGCTTGATTATCGGTTATTACAACAGTGGTATCCTGGTTATGAACCAGATTTAAGTAAAGTATTACCGGTTAAAAAATCTGGAGGCAAGCAACAAGCGAGAAAGCGTTTGTTGTCAAAAAACGATGGTAAAAAAAAGCGCAAAAATAATTCCTCATATAAACGACGTTAGTTTATTAGCATTTTGGGAGTAGATTTAAGTAGAATTTAAACAGTTGTTTATCATTAGATTAATTTTCTACTTTAGCAAGATCAGTAGAACTTGCTCCTCCAGCAATAGCAGCTGCTGTTGCTTGCTCTTCTGAAATGCCAGAATCTATCGCTATTTGTATAATTTCGCGTGCTTTTTTGCCATTTGTAGAGTGAACTGCTGTGCTAACGACTTCATCAGCACTGTCAGGAAAGAGTTTAATCGTGCTAGTGACAAAGTTTGCCACTTTATTTGGGAAGGTTTTCACGGCTACGGTGAGTATCTCTAATAGCCTTTCGGGATAGGTAAGCATGGTATTATCGATAACATTTTTTGTGATAACAGGCTCAGTGACAATAGCTACCCTAATTATATTTTCAATATCATCAGGCCTTTGTCGTACGGCAGCGTTTACTATTTCTGTTGCGTAAGGTGGCTCTTCTTTAACCGCTAAGCTTATCACTTGTGAGCTGTCGGCAATGTTTGCATTTAGGATTATTTCAATTACATCGCTGGTGAGTGCGGGCTCTGCTCTTAATGCACCACACATGATTTGCTCGTATTCATGTGGATATTTATCTATTGCGACTTTTAGGACAAGGTCAATTTGTTCAGGATAGTTGCTAAGTAAAGTACTAACGCTACGTTCAATAGCAATAGATTCATTAACTTGACGTTTTATTAATTGATCGAAAAGATCTGAAATTATATATTCTTGCTGTGAGGTGCTTGTTAGATTAGCGCTATTTTGTGCAGATGCAACAAGGGTGAATGTGGTTATAAGCAATACAACTAAATACTTCATTGGCTTTCCTGAATGTTTTTTTCATATTAAATCATCGTCCATGCTTATTTGGTCTATAATACTGGCTGTGCTTTTAAAAAGAGGTGATAAGTATGCTTTAAAACCCTTAGAGCCATGCTTGATCAATTCTGATCCTTTTAGTTAGTCTACAAATCAGACAGTTAGTTCAATTTATCTTCGATCAAATAAAAGATCGTAAATAATGCTTGATCGTTTTTAAAAGATCTCTACAATGCGCACCCAGTTCCAAGGGGTTGAGGTAAAAACCTTAACCAAGTGGACGTTTTGATAGGTTATCTACTTACCTTTGTTGATAATTAGCTAACTTAACGTTTACTTTTTATTAGAAAAAGTATTTTAAAAATTAACTTTAATTATTTTAAAAAAAACGTTGACATTAAAACACAGGTGCGTAGAATGCGCATCTCGCTTCGGGCAAGGCTTTACAGCAACCCCAGAGCATGAAGTAAAACGAATGAGATTTTACTTCTGATATCTCAATGAGATATTGTTCTTTAACAATTAGTTATCATGCAATTTGTGTGGATACTCACATTAACTTGTTTTTACA
>JAPHTO010000062.1 GCA_026196955.1 Colwellia sp.
CATTATGGCATGTTTGGTCATGTCGATGCGGGGGTATTACATGTTCGTCCTGCTTTAGATATGTGTGATCCTGAGCAAGAGAAATTGCTCAGAACTTTATCTGATGAAGTGGTGAAATTGACGGCTAAATATGGCGGGTTAATGTGGGGAGAGCACGGGAAGGGATATCGCTCTGAATATGGACCTGAATTTTTTGGTGAAACATTGTTTACTGAGTTACGAAAAATTAAGGCGGTATTTGATCCTCAGAATAAAATGAATCCAGGAAAAATATGTACGCCATTAGACTCAACAGAGCAATTAGTGAGTGTTGATGATACTAAACGTGGCTATTTTGATAGACAAATTCCTGTTTCAGTCAAAGATTCATTTAATGCGGCCATGGACTGTAATGGTAACGGCTTATGCTTTAACTATGATGTTAACAGTCCTATGTGTCCTTCGAGCAAGGTGACTAAAGATAGACGACATTCGCCAAAAGGGCGTGCTGGATTAATGCGTGAATGGCTACGTTTACTTGAAAAACAAGGTGTGGATGTATTATCACTAGAGCAAGATATTAACCATTGGTCTGTGAAAAAATTACTTGATTCCACTATTGCTAAATTTAAAATTACTTTTTTCGATAAAGAAGAAAATAAAGGTGACTTCTCTCATGAAGTCATGGAAGCAATGCAAGGTTGCTTAGCGTGTAAGGCGTGTGCAAGTCAGTGTCCTATTAAAGTAGATGTGCCCGACTTTAGAAGCCGATTTATTAACCTTTATCATTCGCGCTACCCTAGACCGTTGAAAGATCATTTAGTGGCTAATGTAGAGATTTTAGCACCGTTAATGGCTAAAGCACCGAAATTAATTAACCGTATTTTATCATTAAAGGCTTACGATAAGTTATCAGAAAAAACCATTGGTTATGTCAACACGCCACTGTTAAGTATTCCTACTTTAAAGAGCCAAGTTAAAAAGTCAGGTTATTCAGGGTTTGATCTTGCTAAACTAAAAGCGTTAACAAATGAGCAGCGCAAAGGCTATGTACTGATAGTACAAGATCCCTTTACTTCATTCTATGATGCTAACACGGTAAAAAGCATGATGGCGTTAATACGAAAGCTTGGTTTAGAGCCCATTTTATTGCCATTTAAACCTAATGGTAAGGCGCAACACGTTAAAGGATTTTTAGCACGTTTTGCTAAAACAGCGACATCTTCCAGTGCTTTTTTAAATGAATTAGCCCATCTTAATATCCCTATGTTAGGTATGGATGCCTCTATGGTGCTTTGTTATCGTGATGAATATGAGAAGATCTTAGGTGATAAACGCGGTAGCTTTACGGTTTTACTTGCTCATGAGTGGTTAGCATCTTTTATTGAGGAAGATCAACATTTTAAAAGTGATATTGATATTAATCAAAAGCCATATAAACTATTTTCTCATTGTACAGAGAAAACAGCGTTAGCAAATAGTGAAAATGAATGGCTAGCTATTTTCAATCACTTTGGATTGAATTTAGAAAAAGTCACTGTTGGCTGTTGTGGTATGGCAGGTACCTATGGGCATGAAAAATCTAATTTAGGAAACTCTAAAGCGTTATTTGAATTAAGCTGGCAGCCTAAACTAGCTGACTTAGCACCAGAGCAAATACTCGCAACAGGATTTTCATGTCGCTCGCAGGTTAAACGCTTAACAGAGCTTAAAGCTAAACATCCTGTTGAGGCATTAATTGCAGTTTTAAAATAATCTGATAAATTAAGTCATTACTCGTGAATATAAGGGATTTTATGAAAACACAGTTACTGGTTTTAACAACTATATTAGCCTTGATTGCCTTTGTGCCGTCTGCGAATAGCTTAGAGGTTTATAAAAATGAAAAAACAGCGTTAAATTTTAGTGGTAACTTAGCCGTTTACTATCTAAAGAATGACGATACACAAGAAGTTAATGATGGTTTCTCTCGCTATGTTTTTGATTTATCGCATAACATGAAAGATGATTGGAGAGCCGTAGCAAAACTCGAGTGGGGGGTGCAGCTTTCTAATACAGATAATCAGATTGTTGTGAATCATAATGGCTTAACCAGTACGGGGCCAGCGGATGAAACTATATGGCTTCGACAAGGATTTGTTGGTTTTGAGCATGATGATTATGGTCGTTTCACCTTGGGGAAACAGTGGGGTGTTTCATATGATATTGGAGGCGTTACTGACTGGTTTGAAGTTTTTGGTGCTGATGCTCAAGGAACATATAATTTTGGCACGGATGGCGGATTTTCTGGCTCAGGGCGAGCAGAGCAAGCGATCCAGTATAGAGTTAATTATAAAAACTTTAGCTTTGCCGCGCAGTATTTAGCCTCGGATGAAGAGCTAGGCGTTAGTGGGGAAAATGGAAAAACCTATGATGCTATCCTCAATTTTACAGACTCTCACGGTATTTCTATCTTATACAAAGCACCTTACGATATAGGCTTAGGGTTAGCGTATAACAAAACAAAACTGAGCATTGGGGTTAACGGGCAAAGCTCTGATACGGTAGACGATGAATTAATTTCAGCTTCTATAACCTATCGTCAACATAATGATCTTGGCTTGCATGTCGCATTAGTTTATACCGATATGACTAACCATGATTATAATGATGTTGGTCAAGTAATGAGGGAAGCAAAAGGAATAGAATTGTTTTCTGAATATCGTTTTGATAATGATATATCGCTAATCTTAGGGTATATCTCTTTGGAAGATAATTCAGATCCCGATATGATAGGTGCTGATGGCACGTATCATAAAAAATATACGATCTTAAGTGCTAAATACCATTGGGATGATGACTTTTACTTGTTTATTGAGAGTAAAATTGATGACTCTCAACTGTCAGAATTTAGCAGTAGTCTTGATGAAGATGCAACAGGGATTGGTATGATGTTTACCTTTTAGTTACAGCAGTTTTAGAGATGTCAGAGCAAAAATTAATAAAATTATTGAAAATATCTATCGCTATTGGTTTATGTTTACTTGTACTTGGAATTTATTTACATAACTTTAGCGATTATATGGAATCTTTAGGGGTTACTGGCATCATTATCAGTGCTGTTTGTATCGCGATTGGTTTGATATTTTCTTTACCCACTAAAATGTATTTAACCTTTCTTCTTGTTAAACGTGAAACGGATCAACAAGCAATATCAGATAAATCGTCTAAAACCCGAAAGAATGATTAAAAACTTCCTTTAAAAGCTTTATTTCCTCTACATAAACATTAGTTTTCGTGTAAAATCATCAGCATTTTTTAAGTCTATTTACTAAATGGCTTTTTTGTCGTTGACAAAAGTTGTTTTTAGTCCCGTTTTAGAGGAAATCATGAGTTTAGACACTACCACTATAGATGGCATTGTTGCGCAAGCAGAAAGTGCTATAAGCGACGCTAGCGATCCCGGTGCACTTGATCAAGTTCGCGTTAACTTTTTAGGTAAAAAAGGTTTATTTACTGAGCAAATGAAAGGCTTAGGTAAATTGCCCAAAGAAGAAAAACCTAAAATGGGTCAAATAATCAATATTGCCAAGCAAAAAGTACAAAAACTTTTAAATGAGCGTGGTGAGTTACTACGTGCGGCAGAAATTGCGCAAAAATTGGCGGCAGAATCTATCGATGTAACACTACCTGGTCGTGGTACACAACAGGGCGGGCTTCATCCGGTATCTCGTACTATTGCGCGTATTGAAAGCTTCTTTGGTGATTTAGGCTTTGAAGTTAAGGCAGGACCAGAAGTTGAAGATGATTATCACAATTTTGATGCTTTAAATATTCCAGAGCATCATCCTGCCAGACAGGATCATGATACGTTCTACTTTAACCCTAAATTAGTATTGCGCACACAAACCTCAGGGGTACAAATTCGTACTATGGAAGTGGAAAAACCACCATTGCGTATTATTTCGCCGGGTAAGGTTTATCGTAATGATTACGATCAAACGCATACGCCAATGTTCCATCAAGTGGAAGGTTTGATGGTTGATAAAGATGTTAGTTTTACGCATCTTAAAGGCATTTTGCATGATTTTTTACATCATTTTTTCGAAGAAGAAGTAGAAATTCGTTTCCGACCTTCTTATTTCCCATTTACTGAGCCTTCGGCTGAAGTCGATATTATGGGGAAAAATGGCAAGTGGTTAGAAGTATTGGGCTGCGGTATGGTGCACCCTAATGTACTTAAGAGTGTCGGCATTGACCCTGAGGTTTATACCGGTTTTGCTTTTGGTATGGGCGTAGAGCGCTTAACTATGTTGCGTTATGGCGTAAATGATTTACGTGCATTTTTTGAAAATGATCTTCGCTTCTTAAAACAGTTCAAGTAGGAAACCACAAATGAAATTTAGTGAATCTTGGTTACGTGAGTGGGTAAATCCTGCACTTTCATCTGATGAATTAGCTCATCAAATAACTATGGCTGGCCTTGAAGTTGATGGCGTAGAGCCTGTTGCTGGTGAGTTTACCGGCGTTATTATTGGCGAAGTGGTTGAATGTGGTCCACATCCTGATGCTGACAAACTGCAAGTTACAAAAATAAGCCTAGGTGATTATAGTGCCGATGGCGAGTTAGTGGATATTGTGTGTGGCGCAAAAAACTGCCGTAAAGGTTTAAAGGTTGCTGTTGCGACTGTTGGCGCAGTATTGCCAGGTAATTTTAAAATTAAAAAGGCTAAACTACGCGGCGTACCTTCATTTGGCATGTTGTGCAGTGAATCGGAAATTGGTTTAGCCGAAGACTCTGATGGCATCATGGAGTTAGCTGCAGATGCTCCAGTAGGTACTTGTGTTCGTGAGTATTTAGACTTAAATGACGTTACAATTGATGTTGACTTAACTGCTAACCGCGGCGATTGTTTAGGCATTAAAGGTTTAGCACGAGAAGTCGGTGTACTTAATTCACAATCTGTTAATCATGTTGAAATCGCTACCATTACGCCTTCTATAGACGATGTTCGCGAAATAACTATTGAAGCAGGTGAAGCTTGTCCTCGTTATTTAGGGCGAGTGATTAAGGGCATAAACCCTAACGCGACAACGCCATTGTGGATGGTAGAGAAATTACGTCGTTGTGGTACTCGTTCAATAGACCCAGTTGTTGATGTAACTAACTATGTGTTGCTAGAGCTTGGTCATCCAATGCATGCTTTTGACTTGGCAAAAATTGATGGCGGCATTAATGTGCGTTTCGCCAACCAAGACGAAAAGCTTACTTTATTGGATGAAAATGAAGTAACGCTTAATGAAAAAACCTTAGTGATTGCTGATGCAAGTAAATCGTTGGCAATTGCGGGTATTTTTGGTGGCCTAGAGTCAGGTGTTACGACTAACTCAACGGATATCTTTTTAGAGAGTGCTTTTTTTGCCCCATTAGCTATCTTAGGTAAAGCTCGTCAATATGGCTTGCACACTGATGCATCACATCGCTACGAGCGTGGTATAGACCCAACGTTACAGCATGATGCTATGGAGCGTGCTACAGCGTTATTATTAGACATTGTTGGCGGTCAAGCAGGCCCTATTGTTGAAGCTAAATCAGATGAAAATATCCCACAAACTAAAGATGTTAGCTTACGCCGTGCAAAATTAGATAGCCGTATTGGTCATCACATTGAAGACGATAAGGTGTCTGAAATTTTAACGCGCTTAGGCTTTGATGTCACAGAGCGTGGTGAAGGCGATGACAAAGTTTGGCAAGTTGTTGTTTCTGCTTATCGTTTCGATATCAAAATTGAAGTGGACTTAATTGAGGAAGTTGCACGCATCTTCGGTTACAACAATATTCCTAATATTGCTCCTAAAGCAACATTGAAAATGGTTGCGCAAAAAGAGGCGAAACTTTCTTTAGCTAAGTTAAAACAAACGCTGGTGAACCGTGATTATCAAGAAGCGATTACCTATAGCTTTGTTGATCCTAAAGTGCAGAGTTTATTGCATCCAAATGAAGACGTGATGACGTTACCTCATCCTATTTCTTCTGAGATGTCGGTAATGCGTTTAAGCTTATGGACAGGGTTATTACAATCGGTTGCTTATAACCAAAATCGCCAGCAAGGTCGTGTACGTTTATTTGAGACGGGCTTACGTTTTGTTCCAGATGAAGTGGCAGAAAATGGTGTTCGACAACAAAATATGATTGCTGGTGTGATCAGTGGTAACCGCGTTGATGAACACTGGGACATGGAAAAAGCGGCGACAGATTTCTATGATATCAAGGGTGATGTTGAAGCATTATTAGCATTAACCAGTGAACTTGGTGCTTATGAATTTTCAAAAGCTGAGGTAGCGGCTTTACACCCAGGACAAACAGCAAAAATAACTAAAGATGGTCAGTTAGTGGGGTATATTGGTACCTTACACCCTGAATTAGAAAGAAAATTAGGATTAAATGGTCGAACATTAGTTTTTGAGTTATTGTTATCCGAAATTTTAGTACAAAAAATACCCGAAGCCTGCGCTATATCTCGCTTTCCTGCAAATAGAAGAGACCTTGCAGTGGTTGTAAAAGATGATGTTGATGCAAAAAAAGTGTTACAACTTATTGAAAAGGTTGGCGGAAATTATTTAATTGATCTAAACTTGTTTGATGTATACCAAGGTCAAGGTATTGAAGACGGCTTTAAGAGCCTTACCATTGCCTTAGTATTACAAGATAACGACAAAACACTTGAAGAAAAAGACATCACAGATGTTATTGATCGAGTTGTTGAAACCTTAAAAACTGACTTAAATGCATCACTGAGGGACTAAGCAATGGCGCTTACCAAAGCAGAAGTAGCAGAACATTTATTTGAAAAAGTTGGGCTGAGCAAGCGTGACGCAAAAGAAATGGTTGAGATCTTTTTTGAAGAAATTCGTGAAACGTTAGAAAGCGGTGAACAAGTTAAGCTTTCTGGTTTTGGAAATTTCGATTTGCGTCAAAAAAGCGAACGTCCTGGGCGTAATCCTAAAACAGGTGAAGATATTCCAATTTCGGCTCGTAAAGTGGTCACGTTTAGACCTGGGCAGAAATTGAAAAGCCGTGTTGAGGACGGTAATAGCGATTAGCGCCTATTTCTATTTGTTCCTATGAATAAAAAACCACATTAGCTTGATGCTCATGTGGTTTTTTTTACTCGATTTTTAAGAGTTTCTTAGTACAACCTGTTATGGGATCTCTTAAATTGCTTTAGAAAAGCCGCATTGTCCTTTATGATGTCCCTTCTTTTTGCTGTTCAATAAACACAACTCTAAGCCTATAAAATATGCGCCGCTCTAGTTATCCTGATAATGAAGTTACCACCATGAATTGGCAAGCTTTTAAGCTTATTTTGCCTTACTTGTTTGAGTTTAAAAAACGTATTGCCTTCGCACTCGCATGTTTAATACTCACTAAAGTTTCCAGTGTTTATCTGCCTTTTATTTTAAAAGATATAGTGGATACTTTAGATGCTAAAGTGCCAGCTAACATGCAAACACTAGTGGTGCCATTTGGTTTAGTCGCGGCTTATGGTTTAGTACGTTTATCTATCGTCATTTTTGCAGAGGTTCGCGATACTTTATTTGGCCGAGTCACTGAGCGCGCTATTCGCCGTATTGGTTTAAAAGTGTTTCGCCATTTACACCAGCTTGATTTGGATTTTCACTTAAATCGGCAAACGGGTGGCTTGTCTCGTGATATAGATCGGGGCACTTCAGGTATTAGTTTTTTAATGCGCTTTATGGTGTTTAATATTGTTCCCACCTTGCTTGAAATAGTGATGGTTGTGACCATTTTATTTGTAAATTATGGTCTTTGGTTTGCGCTTATTACGTTGGGCTCTATCTGTACTTATATTGCTTATTCAGTTTATGCGACTGAGCTGCGTACTCGTTTTGTTCGGGAGGCTAACAAAGCGGACTCTTCCAGTAATACCCGTGCTATTGATAGTTTACTTAACTATGAAACCGTTAAATATTTCACCAATGAAGATTATGAAGCGCAAGCTTATGACAAGCAATTAGCCAACTGGGAGCAAGCGAAAATAAAAAATCGTTTATCACTCTTTGCTTTAAATGGTGGTCAGGCATTTATCATAGCGATGGCAATGACAGCAATGTTAGCACTTGCTGCTTTAAATGTTAGTGAAGGAAAGATGACATTAGGCGATTTTGTCTTGATTAATGCTTTTATGATGCAGCTTTTTATGCCGCTTAATTTTTTAGGTTTTGTTTATCGTGAAATTAAAGGCTCGCTAGCGAATATTGAGAACTTGTTTGGTTTGCTAGATAAAACACCAAAAGTTGAAGATGCCTTAGATGCAAGCGAACTTAATATAGGTCAAGCAAGCATTGTTTTTAATAATATCGCTTTTGCTTATCATCAAAAAAGGCCGATCATTAAAAATATTTCCTTTAAGGTTAACGGTGGCGAAAAAGTTGCTGTAGTAGGGGAGAGTGGCTCAGGTAAATCTACGTTAGTTAAGTTGTTGTTTAGATTTTATAATGTTAACTCAGGTAGTATCACTATCGATGAGCAAGATATAAGTCAAGTCACGCAAAATTCACTTCGTCAGCATATTGGTATCGTGCCACAAGATACTGTGCTATTTAATGATACGTTATTTGCTAATGTTAATTATGGTAATCCGGACGCGAATTTTGATCAGGTAATGCAAGCGATTAACATGGCTCACTTAACTAAGTTTGTTGCCAGTTTACCTGAAGGTGTTGACACTATTGTCGGTGAACGAGGTTTAAAGCTTTCAGGTGGTGAAAAACAACGTGTTGCTATCGCAAGAACGATATTAAAAAATCCACAAATATTGGTTTTTGATGAGGCAACATCATCATTAGATAGTCATTCTGAACAAGCTATTTTAACGGCAATTAATGAAGTCGCTCAAAACCGTACCAGCTTAGTGATAGCACATCGACTTTCAACGATTATTGATAGTGATAATATTATTGTGATGAGTGATGGAGAAATTGTTGAGCAAGGAAATCACCAACAATTATTAGCTATGCAGGGGAATTACAGTAAAATGTGGCAACTACAGCAATCAGCAAAGTAAATTATATGAACAATAATGAAAGTATCAATGAAAGCAGTGTGATATCTGCCACTAAAGCATGGCTATCAAAAGTCATTATCGGTCTCAATTTTTGCCCGTTTGCCAAAAAAGAGTTTGTTAACAATACCATTTATTATCTTGAGTCTAGCCAAAGCCAAGTGAAACTGGCTCTACATGAATTAATCGAACAGTGTCGTTACTTAGCCGATCATCCAGAGTTAGAAACTACCTTGATTATTTATAATGGTGGCTTTCGTACTTTTGATCGTTATTTAGATTTAGTTGATTATGGTAATGATTTATTGGTTGATTCTGGTTTTGAAGGTGTTTTTCAACTAGCGAGTATGCATCCTGAATACTGTTTTGAAGACGAAGATTATGATGACGCGAGTAATTTCACTAATCGTTCTCCGTATCCTATCATTCATATCATTCATATCATTCGTGAAGAGAGTATGGCGCGAGTGTTATCTGTATATAATGAGCCTGAAAAAATCCCTGAAAATAATATTGCGTTAGCTCAAAAGAAAGGCGCGAGTTTCTTTGAGCAGATCCTAAAAAATATTCATCAAAAATATCAATAAGTAATAACGTTCCAAATGACAACCATTTTAAACGTTAATTTACATCTTGATTACGTTAATTTTAATCAGTTTTTCATACAATCAATGCTCGTATTTTCACGAATGTGAGTCTCAGTATGAAAACTATTTATCAAGGTAAAATTTATCGCTTTAAGCGTTTTGAAGATTTATGGCACTTTTATCAAAAAATTTTACTCAAAAACTCTTTGTCATAGCGTAGAATAGCATGATGATTTTGTATTAATTTTGATGATTTATGCCTTACTTAGAACAATTCTTCCTGATTGCAGCCGTGCACTTGCTGGCCGTAGCAAGTCCTGGCCCTGACTTTGCCATTATTTTAAAGCAGAGTATTCGTTATGATAGACGCACAGCGATTATCACAAGTTTTGGCATTGCTAGTGGTATTCTATTGCATGTTACCTATTCTTTAATTGGCATAGGGCTGTTAATTGCCAGTGATGAACGATTATTTACGGCGTTGAAATACCTTGCTGCGGGCTATTTTTGTTATATTGCATGGCATGGTTTAAGAGCTAAGAAGCCAGAAGATAGTGAAAAATTGCTACTAGTTGGAGATGAGAGCAGTCATGGTAATGATATGCCGTCAACTAAAAAAGCTTTTTTCACTGGTTTTTTAATTAACGGCTTAAACGTAAAAGCGACGCTGTTTTTTGTCAGCTTATTTTCTGTCGTTATTGAGCCTACAACACCCTTTGGCGTAAAATTAAGCTATGGTCTCTATATGACAGCAGCAACAGCTGCTTGGTTTGTTTTTTTATCCTACCTATTAACGCACCCTAGGGTTCGCTATTTTCTACAAGTAAAAGGCTATATATTAGACAGAATAATGGGAGCCGTTTTGTTATTTTTAGCTGTACAGCTTGTGTTAACTGATTTGAATTAGCGCTGTTTTATCTTTTTAAAACCAGATAAGAATTCATTTTTATATTCAGGTATAATATTGAATCATTATTATTTCGTTTTTATCTTATTTAAGCAAAAGGTTGTTGTTTTGCCTGAAAAAATTTCTATTGTACAAGTTGGTGGCAGTGTTGAAACGGCGTTGCGAGGTGATTATCACATTGATGTGAGAGCTATTTTAACGGAGGCTTGGCAGCTAACGTTAAAATCTCGACTAGCGATTAACCTTGGTTTATTGTTTTCATTATTGCTCGGTATGTCAATTTCATTGCTTGTGAGTAATTACCTTGGCGGTATTGAGGCGGTATTAGAAGATCCTCAATTGAGCATGCTGTTAAATATTGTTGTTACAATTGCGGTATGGCCTTTTATTGCGGGTGTAGAGATGATGGGAGTTTTGCATTCTGTGGGAATGAAAACTCATATGAAAATGACGTTTTCTTTTTTACAACGGGCAAGTTGGGTAGTTTTGTGCGCTTTATTTACTTCTGTATTAATTAGCTTGGGTTTTCAGTTGTTTATATTACCAGGGATTTTTTTAGCAATTACGCTCTCGTTAACTATCCCTTTGGTGATTGAGAAAAAGATGACACCTATGAAGGCGATAACCATTTCTATACAAGCATTGCGTTTTAAATTTCTGCCATTGTTTGTTATTTACTTTATTTTACTCATGTCTTTAGTAATGTTGTTTTTTCCATTGGCTTTGTTGTTAGAGTCTACACTGGCACCAATTGGCATTATGATATTTATCTTTGGAAGCTCATATCTAGCCCCTTTATTTTACAATACCAAAGGGATTTTATATCGCGAAATTTTTGGTATTAGTCTCGCGACAGATAAAAGTATTGATGAGCTTGAACAAACAGCAAATTCCTCAGTATCTAAAGTCAAGTCTGACTCAGATGATACGTTTTCAGCATAGTGATGACTTATATAGCGCTAAGGAATAATACATGAAAAGTATGCTTTTAATTAAAGGTTTATTGCTAACCGTTTTAGTGGTGTGTCTAGTGGCGCCATTTACATTTATGTCACCTAAATTTGTCACTGTTGATTCGCCAGCAAGCATAGCCGCTGTTAAAACGCAAAAGGCACCCACAGTGATCAAGAAGCCGGTTGAGAAGCCTCTTCATCAAGTAGCGTTACCTGATTTTGCCGCGATTAAAGATGTTAAGGTAAAAAAACAACAGTTTTTTGATTTTATTCGCCCATCTGTCGAGAGAGAAAATAACAAGTTGTTAGCTAAAAGAGCAAAGCTAGAGGCTTGGTTAGAAAAAGTTTCTTTAGGGCTGCCTTTATCTGATGATGAATTAACAACACTTGCCGATTTAGTTAAGCGCTACCGTGTTAACGAAAGAGCCTCAGTATTACAGCAGGTAAATGATTTGTTAGTGCGTATTGATATTGTCCCTGTATCACTTGTGTTAGTGCAAGCGGCTAATGAGTCTGCTTGGGGAACTTCAAGGTTTGCCAGGATAGGCTTAAATTTCTTTGGTATCTGGTGTTACCGCCCAGGCTGTGGCATGGTGCCAGGGGGAAGAGATTCAGGAGCGAAACATGAAGTAGAAGCTTTCAAGAGTGTTGATGCTGCTGTAGCACGTTATTTTTCTAATATTAACACCCATAATGCCTATCGTGTTTTTAGAACGATACGTTTTGAATTACGCTCACAAAATCAACCGCTCAATGCTGAGATTTTAGCTACAGGCTTACTCCCTTACTCTGAACGTGGTGCTGATTATGTTATCGACATTACGAAAATGCTGCGACAAAACCAGCGGTATTTACAACATGAATCAGAAAGTAAAGTTGTTGCGATAGGAGACTAGCTGAGTTAGTCATTTGCATGTCTGAGTGATCATCCACTATTATCACTCAAGCGCAGCCACCACTGATTATTTTACTTCAATGACATTTAACTCATTGGCATGTTGGCTACTATTCTGTTCATTATTTTCAAAAGTGGGAGAATCAAAAGCCGTATCACCACCGTTGATTATCCCTGATTCACTCGTAATGGCTTTGAAGTCAAATAAGTTACTATCACATAAATGTGATGGCACTACATTTTTCATAGCGGTAAACATTGATTCAATTCTACCTGGGGATTCTTCGTGCCATTCGTGTAGCATACGCTTAATATTTTGACGTTGTAAATTAGGCTGAGAGCCACATAAGTTACAAGGTATAATAGGGAACTGCTTTAACTCACCATATTGGATTAACTCTGCTTCTTTACAAAAGGCGAGTGGGCGAATGACGACATGCTCACCATTATCAGAGACAAGCTTTGCTGGCATCGACTTTATTTTACCACCGTAAAACATATTTAGCATCAATGTTTCAATCATGTCATCTCTATGATGACCTAGGGCTATTTTAGTGGCCCCTAAACTTTTTGCTGCTTTATAAAGTAGTGCACGTCTTAGCCTTGAACACAGGCTACAGGTAGTTTTACCTTCAGGAATTTTATCTTTAACTATGGCGTAAGTATCTTCTTCGACAATATGATACTCAATGCCTAAGCTGTCTAGGTAATTAGGCAAGATATGCTCAGGAAACCCAGGTTGTTTTTGGTCTAAGTTAACAGCAATGATATCAAAGTGAATGGGGGCAGACTCTCTTAGCAGCATTAGTATGCTTAAAAGTGCATAACTGTCTTTCCCGCCAGATAAGCACACCATGACCTTATCACCTTCTTCAATCATATTATATTCAGCAATCGCTTGGCCAACATGACGCCTAAGACGCTTTTCGAGTTTAGCCAGTTGGACTTGCTGTGTAGGAGATAGTGTTTTGAAAGTACTCATAAGAAAATAGCTTTAGTATAAACAGGATGATTTCGCCGCGCATTATAGGGCTTTTATCGGTGTAAAGCTATAAGCGAATAACACTGCATTATCGCTGGATCAAGTCCACCTCAATAGGGCAGTGTACATATTGAGGTGGATTGGGAAGGGGTGCTAATACCTGTGTTATATTGATTGAAGCGGAGAAATATAACCTTCAGGTTTCAACGCTAAAACATCACAATTGAGCTGATCAATAACATGTTCAGCTGTGTTACCTATGAGTGCTGCTGAGATGCCTGTTCTTCCCACTGTACCTAATATCACTAACTCGGCATCCACTTTTTCGGCAACTTGCTCTATGACGGTCTCAGGTAGGCCTTCTTCAACATGAGTATTAATAACACTAATATCAAATTTATTAGCATGCGCAATCATGGCCTGTTGATGATGTTTTAACATGGTGTCGTTATATTCAGTTGAATTAAACTCCGGTATCTCAATAGCAATATTTACGGGCGTTCCTGGAAATGAATTAACTAAGTGCACATTCGCTTGAATTAATGAAGCTAACTGTTTGGCTTCTTCAGTAATTTTTACATTCAGGGAGTGGTGCTCTTCTTCATCGCTTCCGACATTAAGTGCTGCAATAATATTGCCATTTTCAGGCCATGCATGCTCTTTTACTAATAATACTGGGCAAGGGCATTTGCGAAGGATATGCCAGTCCGTTGGTGTAAACACTACGGATTTTAGTTTGTCATGCTGATGCGTGCCTTTAATGACAATGTCGTAGTTATGCTCAATAACTTGCTCGATGATCGCTTCGAAAGGGCGGTTGTGCCAAACTACTTGGCAATCTATATTAATATTACCTTTCAGCTCATTGACAATACTTTCTAGCCATAGCTCTTTATCTTTGATCACGGATTGGCGCATAACATCGCGCTCATCGCTAGAAAGAATTGTGGTCATTTCATAAGAAAAATCAAAGATAGTTAAGAAAGCACTAACCCTAACATCATCATTAGTATTAGCTTTTATGCTTGCGGCTAATTCTATAGCTCTTTTTAGCGCTTTTTGTTCGTCCGTAGTAGGGTCGATAACGGCGAGGATATTTTGATAAGTTTCCATGATAAATCTCACTTTTTTGTATTTAAAACGCAACTATATATAGCTTAGTTAATTTATAGCAAAACTATTAAATTAATGCTTGTTTTAAATCAATTTATTTGAGATTTGTAGATTCAGCTATTTCAAAATTTTGAGATAGCTGATTGAAAGAAAAGTTATAACTCAGCGCAATCTGTTAATTCATCGATATCGAGAATGGTAATAAGTTTACCATCAACTTTGATCAGGCCATTTTTATGAAAACGGTTTAATAAGCGACTAATAGTTTCAACAGTTAACCCTATATAGTTGCCTATATCACTTCGAGTCATGGTTAAGCGAAACTCTGATGCAGATAAGCCACGGGCATGGTAACGTTCACTTAAACTGACTAAAAAAGTAGCCACACGTTGCTCTGCATTTTTACGGTTTAACAGGGTAAGCATTTCTTGATCGGTGCGGATTTCATTACTCATTAAACGCAACACTTGCTTTTTAAGTTTCGGCATAGTGTTAGAAAGTACATCTAAATTGTTGTAAGGAATTTCACAAACCATAGATGTTTCAAGCGCTTGGGCGAAACTTTTATGCTCAGTATCTGCAATGGCATCAAAACCTAATAAGTCACCCGCTAAATGAAAACCAGTAATTTGTTCTTCGCCTTGTTCATTGACGGTAAAGGTTTTAAAAGTACCACTACGAATAGCAAATAGGGCATGCATCTCTTGACCATCGGTAAAGATCTTATCGCCTTTGTGAATTGGGCGTTTACGGTCAATGATGTCATCTAACGTATTCAGCTCTTGATCATTTAACGTAAAAGGTAAACAAAGCTCACTGATACTACAGTTTTGACAATTTATATGTTGTGTGCTTGGGCAACTTTTGTTTTGCATGCGTTACTCGGTTGTTTTTAGAGCAAAATTAAATTTTTTAACTTATTTAAGTTAAGGTATTTACTCTAATTTCTAAGACTTGACTATGGTATTAAAACATTTGTTGATATGCAACAATAAAACTATAAATACCGAAGGTAATTAACACTAAAGCCATCAATTTTCGTAATGTTGTCTTGACTAGTAGATTTTTTATGCTATTAAAACTTAACGATAGGGTCAGCAACGCTGGCAGTGTGCCTAAACCAAAAAACAGCATGATGGCGGCGCCAGTAATGGCGTTTCCGCTTGCAAGTGCCCAGGTAAGGGTTGAATATACCAGTCCACATGGTAACCAGCCCCATATTGCCCCTAACGAGAAAGCCTTTGATGGGCTACTTACCGGAATTACTTTTTTCGCTAATGGTGATATTTGTTGCCATAATAATTTGCCTAGCGCTTCAACACGGTTTAACCACATTAACCATTGACCTAAATAAAGCCCAAGTAGAATGACAAAAATGGCTGATATCATACGCAACCCTGCGAGTGGCATACCGATATTTTTAGCCGCGATTGAGCCTGTATAGCCAACAATAGCACCAATTAAACAGTATGAACTAATACGACCAATATTGTAGCAAGTAACTAATAATACTTTGCTAGGCGACTTTTGCTGGTTTGTTGAGAGTCCTTGACCATTTATTGGAATGTGTTCAGTTTCAGTGGATTTTTGTTGAGGAAGTGCAGAAGTAAGCATGGTGGTTATTCCTCCACACATAGCAATGCAGTGGCCAGAGCCGAGTAAGCCAATAATAAAAGCAGATAATAAATCTAAGCTCATCGATTGCTTTGCTCTGAGTTGCCTTGATCTTCAGTTTTTTTTGGCTTTTGGTTATCAGTGGATTCTTCATCATCAAAAAGAATGCTCATCCCTTGCTTTTCAAGATCATCGAACTGCTCTGTTTTCACTGCCCAGAAAAATAAATAAATACCAAGTGCGGTAAGCAATACAGCGATAGGGATTAAAATATAAATTATGCTCATGTGTTACCTTTTTTCTCAGTAAACTACTTTTTAAGTAAGCGAAGCGAGTTAGTTATCACTAAAATTGAACTGGCCGACATACCTATTACGGCCATATAAGGTGTAATAAAACCTGCAACGGCAAGTGGTAAGACAATAGCATTATAACCAAAGGCCCATAAATAGTTTTGAAAAATAATTCGCTTAGTTTTTAATGCTACTTTGGCTAAGGTAGCAACACTAGTTAACTGGTTATTTAATAAAATAACATCAGCGCCACTTTTGGCTATATCGGTACCACAACCCATTGCCATAGAGACATGAGCAGCACCGAAAACAGGGGAGTCGTTGACACCGTCACCGACCATGGCTATTTTTGCATCATGTTGTTTTTGAAGCTTGATCAGCATATTCATTTTATCGGTGGCAGAAAGATCTCCGTGACAATCGTTTAATGCTAGTTGTAGAGCAATTTTCTCACAAGCTAGTTGGCTATCCCCAGACAACATTAAGGTTTGCTTATCTTTATTGAGTTGGCTAATAAGAGGCTGGGCATCACTTCTGATTTGGTCAACCAAGTAAAAACTAGCAATAAGTTTATTATCACAAACTAATACGCATGAAGCTGAGCTATTTTTTTCCTTGAGGTTATCTAGTAACCAGCTTGGCTTGCCAATACTATATTGCTTATTGTTGAGAGTGCCTGTAACGCCTTTTCCTGATGCAACTGTAATCTGCTCTACAGTCAGGTTAAAGTCACGATATTGACTAAAAGGTTTTGCTAAAGGATGCTCAGAGTGAGACTCTAACGCTGCTGCGATGGCTAATACTTGGGTCTTGCTATAATCACTGGCGTTGACGTTAACTTCCTCTATAACGAATTCACCCGTCGTTAAGGTGCCAGTTTTATCAAAAGCAAAGTAGTTTATACTGGGGATGGTTTCCATTACATGAGCAGATTTGATCATGATACCGTCACGATTTAGCCGGGTTGTTGCGCAAGTTAAGGCGGTTGGTGTGGCAAGTGATAATGCGCAAGGGCAGGTGGCAACTAATACCGAAAGAGTGATCCAAAATGCTTCTTCGGGTAAGTGCTGTTGCCAATAAAGCGCAGTAGCAACAGCCGTCACCAAAATAATAGCGACAAAATATTGGGCTATTTTATCAGAAAGGCGTGCAAGCTTGGGTTTATGGGCTTGAGATTGTTCACTTAAGCGAATAAGTTGACTTAAAAATGATTGGTTACTTGGCTGTTTTACTTGTACCGTCAGGTTACCATCACCATTGACCGTGCCAGCAAACACAGTATCGTTAGTACTTTTATTTACTGGTAATTGCTCACCTGACAGCATGGCTTCATTAATGTGAGAGCATCCTTGTGTAATAATCCCATCAGCGGGAATAGTTTCACCGGGTTTTACTCGTACTAGATCACCAACATTGAGCAGCTTGGCGGCAACTAACTCTTCTTTAATTAATTGCTGATTATTGCTGTCGTTATGCGTAATACGGGTTGCTGTCATTGGCATTAGTTTTAATAAATTTGCTGAAACTTGCGCCGCATGTGAGCGAGCACGAAACTCTAAAAACTTACCAATAAGTAATAAAAAGGTGAACATAGAAACCGATTCAAAATACACTTCTCCTTGCTCGGTAACTGTAGCCCAAGCACTAGCGCTAAAAGCGAGAATAATGGCAATGGAAACGGGAACATCCATAGATAAACGCTTCATTTTAAGCGCGTTAATTGCACCAATATAAAAGGGTAGAGCGCCATAACTGACAATTGGAATGGCTAAACAAAAGCTCACCCAACGCAAATAAACTTTATTATGCTCGGCCATATCAGCAAAAGCACCAAAATATAGACCAACGGCTATCATCATGATTTGCATCATTAAAATTCCGCTAATGCCTAGCCTTTTAATAAAGGTTTTGCTTAATATTTTATTACGCTGTTCAACTTCATTCGCTTTAAAAGGTAAAGCGTGATAGCCAATTTCTTCTATGGCATTTAAGATTTTACTTAAGGCTAATTTATTGTCTTGCCATTTTACTGTTGCTCTTTGCGTTGTGGCGTTAACATTAATACTTTCAATGCCTGCTTGTTTGCCCAGCTGCATTTCAATTAGCCAAGCACAAGCGGCACAACTGATGCCTTCTACCGTTAAAATAGCTTCTTTTATATTATCATCTTGATAGATAAATTCATTTTGCAGAACAGCTTCATCAAGTAGTTGGTTCTTTTGCAGTTGTTCAGGCACAAGCGCTGAGCCTTTATGCGCAGGCTCTGTTCTTACGGCATAGTATTGGGTGAGGTTATTATCGACAATGGTTTGTGCGACTGCTTGGCAACCAATACAACACATAGGTTGTGCTTTATTGTTGATGGTGACACTAAGCTTGATACCTTGTGGTACAAGCTCGTCACAATGGAAACAGTTTTCTTTCACGAGAGACATAATGCGATCTGGCTGAATAGGTTCACTTTAATTATCAGAAGGTTACTGCGCTTTCGTGGGATCTGGAATAATGTCAATGAACTCACTTTGAGGGAGACTAATGGTTTCTTGAATCTTCCAAGAATTGTCAAATGGTGTGATGGTTATTTTCCACTTACTTGAAATATTATGATCAAAAGTTTGTCTAAAATGACCGTTGCCATCAGGGGTTAAAGCAACATAAAAGTCTTTTTCCTCAAGTGTTGGATGGAAAAAGTTAATGTTAAGTAGCGGAAATTTTTTTTCAATACCTGTCGGTTTAACGATAAGTTCATTGTCAGAAAACTTTAACGCAAACCTCATCCCTAATTTTTGTGCTTGCTTTACTTTAGAGACCTCTAAATTGATAGCTTTGCCTGTTTTGTAGTAGTCACCCACGACCAGAGTGTCAGGATCACTATTGGCTATGATATAAGTGGCGATACCTGCTACAACAGCTGTAAAAGGGAGAATAAAAACTAACCAAGCCCAAGGCTCGCGATACCAAGATGATTTCATAGTGAGAAACAATTTATAGGTTGTGCAAAATTAGCGAATATTATAGCGTTTTTCTTGGTGAGGAGCTAGCTTTGTTATCGAGGAAGAGATAATAAAAAAGGCTAATTAACAACGAGTTAATTAGCCTTCTGATTTTATTTTTATCGTAGATTAAATCGTTGAATTTAACCTTGTCGATTAGTCTTGAGAAAGTGAGTAAACATA
>JAPHTO010000109.1 GCA_026196955.1 Colwellia sp.
AGAACTAAAACCTGCTTTATGCAGGTTTTTTTTCGGCTGCTAAAAGTTTATTCTCCAATAACTCAGTTGATAGAGCGATGGATTGTACCTTTTATTAGTGGGGCATGTACCACTGGTTCAAGCCCATTCTCTTATAAAGAGCTGGGAGCCACATTACTTCTGTAAGAGCTAAAACCTGCTTTATGCAGTTTTTTTCGCCTACTGAAAAGTTTATTCCCTTAGAGCTCTACCGCTTAAGTAGTGAGCTGTATGCAACTAATTATTCAATAACAAAAAGCCTTATTCTCAATGCAAGAATAAGGCTTTACTTTACAACGCTAAAGATGGAGCTAGTAATTATTTTTCAGCGACTAGCTCTTTTTTGTTTTCATAACTGATCACTAATTGGTCTTTTTTCACGCCAACTTTAGCAACGCCGCCATTGACTAACTCGCCAAATAACAATGCATTCGCCAACTCTTTCTTAAGCTGCTCTTGAATTAATCGAGCCATAGGTCGAGCCCCCATTGCTTTATCGTAACCATGCTCTGCAAGCCATTTCTTAGCATCACGTGTTAATTCAAGTGAAACACCTTTTTCATCAAGCTGCGCTTGCAGTTCAACAATAAATTTATCAACAACCTGTTGAATAACCTCATTATCAAGATGATTAAACCACACGATATTATCAAGGCGATTTCTAAATTCTGGCGAGAATACTTTATTGATTTCGCTCATAGCATCTAAGCTATGATCTTGCTGTTTAAATCCAATCGATTGTCGAACAGTCTCTTGAACACCAGCATTAGTAGTAAGCACCAGAATAATATTTCTAAAATCAGCTTTACGGCCATTGTTATCCGTTAACGTTCCATGATCCATAACTTGCAAAAGAATGTTATAGACATCTTCATGAGCTTTTTCTATTTCATCAAGTAATACGACTGCATGTGGATGTTTTAAAACGGCATCGGTAAGTAACCCCCCCTGCTCATAACCCACATACCCTGGTGGAGCACCAATTAAGCGACTAACCGCGTGTTTTTCCATGTATTCAGACATATCATAACGCAATAATTCCACACCCAGTATTTTAGCGAGCTGTTGCGTCACTTCTGTTTTCCCCACTCCTGTAGGGCCTGCAAATAAGAATGAGCCAACAGGCTTCTCATCATGACCTAAACCAGCACGAGATAAACGGATAACAGAAGTTAATTCTTCAATGGCATTATCTTGACCAAACACAACCAATTTCAAATTACGGTCAAGGTTTTTAAGGCTGTCTTTTTCCGTTAATGAAACAGATTTTTCCGGTATGCGCGCCATTTTTGCCACAATAGATTCAATGTCTGAATTACTGATGGTTTTTTTGCGTTTAGAAGCAACAACTAATTGCTGCTTTGCCCCAGCTTCATCAATAACATCAATCGCTTTATCAGGCAAAAATCTTTCGTTGATATACTTAGCGGATAACTGCGCTGCTGCTCTTAACGCTGCATTGGTATAACGAATGCCATGATGTGATTCATATTTTTCTTTCAAGCCTTGCAATATTTTAGTGGTATCTTCAATGCTAGGCTCAATAATATCGATTTTCTGAAAACGTCTTGCCAGCGCTCGATCTTTTTCAAATATGCTTTGATATTCTTGGTATGTGGTTGAACCAAGGCAACGTAGTTTTCCAGCAGATAATAACGGTTTAATTAAATTAGAAGCATCTAGCATACCGCCAGATGCAGCACCAGCACCAATGATAGTATGAATTTCATCAATAAATAATATTGCATTATCATCAGCTTCAAGCTCCTTCAACAAAGACTTAAAGCGTTTTTCAAAGTCGCCTCTGTATTTAGTGCCTGCAAGTAATGCTCCCATATCTAACGCGTAAATAGTGGCATCTTTTAAAAAGTCGGGGACGTCTTCATTAACAATAAGGTTAGCTAAACCTTCAGCAATAGCGGTTTTTCCAACGCCTGCTTCACCAACAAATAGCGGGTTGTTTTTTCTTCGACGACTTAATACCTGTAATGTTCTTTCTAACTCAGTATCTCGGCCTATCAGGGGATCGATATTGCCCTTAGTCGCTTCTTCGTTCAGGTTTACTGAAAAGTTTTCAATCGTTCTTGGCTCTTCTTCCGCTACACGCTCACCCTCTTCAATGGCTGAGCCATGGCTAGGTGAGTCTATTTTAGCGATACCGTGAGAAATATAATTAACGATATCAAGACGACTAATATCAGATTTTTTTAAAATATAAGCGGCTTGTGATTCTTGCTCGCTATAAATAGCCACCAAGACATTTGAGCCATTAACTTCGCTTTTACCAGATGATTGCACATGAAAAACAGCGCGTTGCAGAACTCGCTGAAACCCTAACGTAGGCTGTGTTTCACGTTCATCTTCATCTGCGGGAATAACAGGAGTAGTTTCTTGAATAAAATCAAGCAAACTTTTTCTCAATATTGCTAGATCAGCACCACAGGCATCTAAGGCTTCAACTGCGGAAGGGTTATCTAAAAGTGCCAAAAGCAAATGCTCCACAGTCATAAATTCATGACGAGACTCTTTGGCTTGTCTAAAAGCTAAGTTTAGCGAAATTTCTAAGTCTTTATTAAGCATAGGTACTCCAAATTAAATCCTTGCGAACTTTTCATCATTATATTTATTACGCTTTTTCTAAAACACATTTTAAAGGATGTTCATTTTCCAAAGCAAAACGAAGAACATGGTCGACTTTTGTTTCTGCTATATCTGCAGTAAATGTGCCACAAAGAGCTTTGCCTTTATAATGTATCGTTAGCATGATTTCTGTAGCTTGCTCTGAAGTTTTATTAAAAAAACGGCATAAAACATCAACAACAAAATCCATTGGCGTGTAATCATCGTTAAGTAAAAAAACATGATACTTAGGCGGCTTTTCTACTTCATCTATTACATCTTCTTCGACATACTCTTGGCTGTCAATTAGCTCTTTCCAATTACTCATATATTTATCTTAGTCTCTACCGGTAACTTTTGCTGTAACTTTTTTGTCAATAAATCTGAAAAAAGCAATAAATTTTAACTATTATTACTTGACTAATTTATTATTTTATCTACGATTCAATAAGTGGCTATTTTTTAGCCGCATGATTGACTGTGAAAAGCTGATTATATATTTATTTTTAATGATACGAAAATTAACAAAAGAAATAAGCTAGTCACAGCTATAATACTGAAGGATATAGAAGGAAGTAGATGTATGGCTCACGGTACTGTTAAGTGGTTTAATAACGCAAAAGGTTTTGGTTTTATTCGTCCTGATAGTGGTGGAGAAGATATTTTTGCTCACTACTCAACAATTGAAATGGATGGTTATCGAACGCTAAAAGCTGGGCAAGATGTTAATTATGAATTAAACGAAGGGCCCAAAGGGCATCACGCTGCAAGTATAAAACCATCGGATTCTGAAATAGACTAGACAATTTATACAATTCTGGCGATTTCATTTATAGGCTCGTTATCGAGCTTATAAATAAGTTTATGCCTAAACTTTTATTCCCCTAATAAATTACAACGCATAAAAATAAAAAAACACAGCAAAAATGCTGTGTTTCTTCGTTAAAAAAATATACGTTTTTTAGCTAATAGCTACATATGTTCAATAATACAATCACCAAATTGCGAACAAGTCACTAAGGTTGCGTCATCCATCAAACGTTCGAAATCATAAGTAACCGTTTTAGCACCAATAGCACCCGACATCCCTTTTAAAAGTAAATCCGCAGCTTCAGTCCAACCCATATGTCTTAACATCATTTCAGCAGATAAAATAACAGAGCCAGGATTGACCTTGTTCTTACCTGCATATTTAGGCGCCGTTCCATGAGTTGCTTCAAAAATAGCAACATCGTCACTTAAATTTGCGCCTGGAGCGATCCCTATACCACCAACCTGCGCTGCTAAAGCATCAGATAAATAGTCACCATTTAAATTTAATGTAGCAATAACACTGTATTCAGCAGGACGTAATAATACTTGCTGTAACATAGCATCGGCAATGACATCCTTAATAATGATTTCTTTGCCTGTGTTAGGATTTTTAAAGCTACACCATGGACCGCCATCCAGAAGCTGAGCACCAAACTCTTCACAAGCTAATTCATAGCCCCAGTCTTTAAAAGCACCTTCTGTGAACTTCATAATATTACCTTTATGCACTAAGGTAACAGAGTCTCTATTGTGATCAATGGCATACTGTATTGCTTGGCGAACTAACCGTTGAGTCCCCTCTTTTGAAACCGGTTTAATAGCAATACCACAATCATCAGTAAAACGTATTTTAGTCACACCCATTTCTTCTGACAAAAATGAAATCAGCTTTTTAGCATCATCGCTTCCGCCTTGATACTCTATGCCAGCATAAATATCTTCAGTGTTTTCTCGAAAGATCACCATATCGACTTCACAAGGTTTTTTAACTGGACTTGGCACTCCCGTAAACCATTGCACAGGACGTTGACAAACATATAAATCAAGTATTTGTCTTAAAGCCACATTTAAAGAGCGCATACCGCCGCCTACTGGTGTAGTTAACGGCCCTTTAATACCAACTTTATACTCTTTAAACATATCTAAAGTTTCATCAGGCAACCAAGTTTCAGAGTCATACACTTGTGTGGCTTTTTCACCGGCATAGACTTCCATCCAAACAATCTCTTTTGCGCCTTTATAAGCTTTTTCTACAGCAGCATTCACTACTTTGATCATTGGAGGAGTCACATCAATACCAATACCATCACCTTCAATAAAAGGAATAATAGGATTATTGGGAACTAAAAGTTTTCCATTTGAAACAGTGATTTTTCCGCCTGCGCTGGGAATCGAGATTTTACTTGTCATAAAGTACACTCCTAATTGGAAGAATAAACATCGAGCAATGCTTATGAATTTTATAAAAGAAACAATACGATAAATCAATCAATATTAACAATAAATATTGATTTACTTAACTTCATGTAAGCATAGTTTATCTTATTCTAGCTAAAGTAGAGTAAAAAGAGTCAGGACACTAATCACTTATTTCTGATAACCGATATAAGGTTACTGAATACCCTCAGAAAAACAGGCAAAAAAAAGGGCTAAGTTTTTCAACTTAGCCCTGATAATCAATTTAACTCAACGTAAGCTTAAAGCAAAGCTGATAAAATTGTATTTAAGGTTTCACTCGGGCGCATCGCCTTTTCAGCTAACTCGGTATCTGCAAAGTAATAACCGTTAATATCCATAGCAACGCCCTGTGCATCATTAAGCTCAGTAACAATTTTTTCTTCTTGCTTAGTTAAAGCTTGTGCTACACCCGTAAAGCTTGTTTTAAGATCGCTATCAATCGATTGCTCCGCTAACGCTTTAGCCCAATACATTGCTAAGTAAAAATGGCTACCGCGATTGTCTAACTCACCCACTTTACGAGACGGTGATTTATTACTATCTAAAAATTCACCTGTCGCTTTATCTAAGGTATCAGCCAGCACTTGTGCCTTAGCATTACCTGTATTAACACTTAAATGCTCAAGTGATGCAGCAAGCGCTAAAAATTCACCTAATGAATCCCAACGTAAGTGGTTTTCTTTTTCAAACTGTTGTACGTGTTTAGGCGCTGAGCCACCAGCGCCGGTTTCAAATAAGCCACCACCGTTCATCAATGGAACAATTGAGAGCATTTTAGCACTCGTACCTAATTCCAAAATTGGAAATAAATCAGTAAGGTAATCACGCAATACGTTACCCGTCACTGAAATGGTGTCTTCTCCCTTCGCCATTCTCGCTAATGAAAATTTACAAGCATCAACTGGCGCAAGTATCCTAATATCTAACCCGTCAGTATCATGGTTAGCTAAATACGCTGTCACTTTCTTGATGATTTCTCGATCATGAGCACGTTGCTCATCTAACCAAAATACTGCCGGCATACCAGAAGCACGAGAGCGAGTTACAGCAAGTTTTACCCAATCTTGAATCGGTAAATCTTTTGCTTGGCACATACGCCATAAATCACCCACTTCAACATCATGTTCAAGTAAAGTTGTCCCCAGTGCATCAACAACACGAACAGTACCGGCATTATCCATAACAAAGGTTTTGTCATGTGAGCCATACTCTTCTGCTTTTTGTGCCATTAAACCAACATTAGGTACTGTACCCATAGTCGTTGGGTCAAATGCACCATGCTCTTTACAAAAATTAATTACCGCTTGATAAATGCCGGCATAACATCTGTCTGGGATCATTGCTTTGGTATCTTTTAGCTGACCATCAGGTCCCCACATTTGCCCAGAAGAACGCAGCATTGCAGGCATTGAAGCATCAACAATCACATCGCTTGGCACGTGCAAATTAGTTATCCCTTTATCTGAATCAACCATAGCAAGCTCAGGACGATTTACAAAAACTTCAGCTAAATCCGCTTCAATTTCAGCTTTTTTATCGCTCGGCAAACGAGAAATTTTACTGTAGACATCACCAATCCCGTTGTTAGCATCAACGCCAAGTTGGTCAAATATTTCGCTATGCTTTTCAAATACGTCTGCATAGAAAACCTTAACGGCATAACCAAAAATAACCGGATCAGAAACCTTCATCATGGTTGCTTTTAAATGCAATGACAGTAAAACGTCTTCTTTCTTAGCGTCTTCAATAGCTTGTTGATAGAAGTCTACTAACGCTGATTTACGTAATACTGATGAGTCAATAACTTCGCCGGTTAACAGTGCTAAATTTTCTTTTAATACTTTTACGCTACCATCTTGAGCAACAAACTCTATTTTTGCATTGGTTGCATAGTTAATCGTAGTAGATTGCTCTGATTGATAAAAATCACCTTCTTTCATACTAGCAATATGAGAAGCTGAATCACTTGACCAAACACCCATTGAATGAGGATTTTTACGGGCATATTGTTTTACCGAAGCTGGGGCACGTCTATCAGAGTTACCTTCACGAAGTACTGGGTTTACCGCGCTGCCTTTAACTTTGTCATAAGTATATTTAATTGACTTTTCAGCATCATTTTGAGGCTCTTCAGGATAATTAGGTAAATCATAACCTTTAGCTTGCAATTCTTTAATCACAGCTTGTAACTGTGGTACAGAAGCGCTGATGTTAGGTAATTTAATAATATTAGCATCTGGGCTAGTAACCATATCCCCTAATTCAGCTAATGCATCATCAATACGCTGTTCTTTCGTTAAATATTTAGGGAAATTAGCTAAAATTCGACCTGCTAATGAAATGTCTCGGGTTTCTACATTAATACCAGAGGAGGCGGTATAAGCTTGAATAATAGGTAATAAGGAATACGTTGCTAAGGCTGGGGCTTCATCGGTAATGGTATAAATTATTTTAGAGGTATCTGTGCTCATGAGCTTCCTACTTTTTTAATTAGCGTAAATTGGATTAGCTGAAATTTAACTCGCTTGAGTTGATTAACGAACAATGGTCAATCATTATTATTTAACATTCATTTTTCGCGCGATATAATATAGTAATTCAAAGCATAATTAAATAGCTGAGCATAAGGGTTAATCACTTTTGCCAAGCAAGTTCAAGGTAATAATGAAGAACAGCAAAGGCCATGTAAGACATAGAGCGAAAACCAAACACAAGGTACGACCAGCAATAGTTGACAGGAAACTTGTGCTTTTTAATAAGCCTTATGATGTTTTGTGTCAGTTTACTGATCAAGAAAATCGCCAAACATTAAAAAACTATATTCCTATCAAAGATATTTATGCTGCCGGAAGACTAGATAGAGACAGTGAAGGATTGCTGTTATTAACTAACGATGGTCACTTACAACATAAAATAACGCACCCTAAAAAGAGCACAACGAAAACTTATTGGGTACAAGTTGAAGGCTCACCACAAGATTGTGATTTAAATAAGCTCAGACAAGGCGTCGAGCTAAAAGATGGCATGACCTTACCGGCAAAAGTCAGCATAATAGCCACGCCAAATATATGGCAGCGCAACCCTCCAATTAGAGAGCGCGCCAATATTCCAACAACTTGGCTTGAAATTATTATCACTGAAGGTCGAAATAGGCAAGTACGTCGAATGACCGCCAACATTGGCTTTCCAACATTAAGATTAATTCGCTATGCGATAGGACAATGGACAATCGATAATATTAAAAATGGCTGTTATACCATAGTTAACAATAATTAAATCTAAGTTAAGTAATAAACTAGTCCTCTCACTATTTAATCACACTAATGCTCATGCTATAATTTTGCGCCTTATTATTTAGTACCATTTAGTAAAATGTCTGTATCTTCAAACTTACAATCAAAATCGTTAGCGCATACTTTACCTCATGAAACAAAGGTAATTGTGGGTATGTCCGGTGGTGTCGACTCATCTGTCTCAGCGTACTTACTGAAAGAGCAAGGTTATCAAGTTGAAGGGCTTTTCATGAAAAACTGGGAAGAAGATGATACTGATGAATATTGCGCTGCTGCGACTGATTTAAAAGACGCGCAGGCTATTTGCGATAAATTATCAATAAAATTACACACGATTAACTTTGCTAGCGAATATTGGGATAACGTTTTTGAATACTTCTTAGCTGAATACAAGGCGGGACGTACTCCTAACCCAGACATCATGTGTAATAAAGAGATCAAGTTTAAAGCATTTTTAGAGTTTGCTTGTGAAGATCTCGGTGCCGACTACATTGCAACGGGTCATTACGTACAAAGAGAATATCGCGACGGTCATTGGAAAATGATCCGTGGCTTAGATAACAATAAAGATCAAAGCTACTTTCTATACACGTTAGATGAGAAGCAACTGGCCCAAACAATATTTCCTGTTGGTCACATTGAAAAACCTGAAGTACGTGCTATTGCCGAAAAAGCAGGATTAATTACCCATAATAAAAAAGACAGCACAGGTATTTGTTTTATTGGTGAGCGAAAATTCAAAGACTTTTTAGGACAATATTTACCTGCTCAACCTGGCATTATTGAATCTGCGGAAGGCGTTGAAGTAGGTCGTCATGACGGTTTAATGTACCACACCTTAGGTCAGCGAAAAGGCTTACGTATTGGCGGTTTAGCTGATGCAGGAGAAGAGCCTTGGTATGTGGTAGAAAAAGATTTATTACGCAATGTACTCATTGTTGGGCAAGGCCATAATCACCCTCGCCTATTTTCAAAGGGGTTGATTGCCAACCAGTTGCATTGGGTTGATCGTCAAACATTATCTGCGCCTATAAAATGCACAGTAAAGACTCGCTATCGCCAACAAGATGTAAATTGCACTGTTACTCCTTTAAATTCATGCACCGAGGAAACACTTGAATATCAAGTAGATTTTGACGAGGAACAAAGTTCAGTAACCCCTGGACAGTCAGTCGTTTTTTATCAAGGTGATACGTGTCTCGGCGGTGGTATTATTAATACCTTGATCCGCTAACGTTTCCGATGAGATTTTCACCTACACAATCAGTAATTTTAAGCCCAATAAGCATTTTAGAGCACCAATGAAAGATCAAACAATAACTTTTGCCGCTATGTGCCAAGTAGCATACCTTGTTCAGCAAGTTTCCCGTAACGGTCATGCCTTAACTGAACAAGATAATGAAAATTTAGCTATCTTATTAAACAGCATCACTGAAACGTCACCTGAAAATGCTTTAGCTGTTTATGGTGGGCAACTATCAAACATAAATAAAGGACTTGAACTATTAATCGACCATTTAGGTGATGGTTCATCCCAAAAGAGTAAAGTTAAAGATCCTGAGTTTACTCGTTATATCATTAGCTTGATTAATTTAGAGCGTCGCCTAACTAAGCAACCTAAGCAACTTGCAGAGTTAGGTGAGCGAATTGAAGCCAGTAAAAGACAGCTTGAGCATTATGAAGTAAACAGTGAAACACTGATCTCCAGTTTTGCTAGTATTTATAGTGACATCATCAGTCCTCTCGGATCACGTATTCAAGTCACTGGTGAGCCAAGTATTTTAAAGCAAACAGCAAACCAGCATAAAATTCGAGCCTTATTACTTGCAGGGATCAGAGCAGCCGTATTGTGGCGACAAGTAGGCGGTAAACGTAGAACGGTATTATTTAGTCGAAATAAACTTGTAAGCACCGCAAAAGAATTAAAAAACACACTTTAGTGAACTCATTCATATATTATTTAGAAAACTTAACCTAGGAACAAACTATGGAACTTTCAGCGTTAACCGCCATATCTCCAGTAGATGGTAGATACGGTAGCAAAACAAGTGAATTGCGCCCTATTTTTAGTGAATTTGGCTTAACCAAATACCGTGTTACTGTCGAGGTACGTTGGTTACAAAAATTAAGTGCTACACAACAAATTGAAGAGGTTCCTGCGTTTAGCGATGCTGCCAATCAAGCATTGGATAAGATTGTTAGTGAGTTTAATGAACAAGATGCGCTACGCATCAAAAAAATTGAAGCAACGACTAATCATGATGTAAAAGCTGTCGAGTATTTTTTAAAAGAAAAAATTGCTGATAATGCTGAATTAAATGCCGTTACTGAATTTATTCACTTTGCCTGTACCTCCGAAGATATTAACAACCTGTCACATGGTTTGATGTTAAAAGAATGTCGTGAACAAGTTTTATTACCTGTCATGGATGAAATTTTAGCGCAAATTAAAGCGCTAGCACTAGAGTACAAAGCTATTCCTATGATGTGTCGTACTCATGGTCAGCCTGCATCACCTAGCACATTAGGCAAAGAAATGGCTAACGTTTACATACGCTTAAAGCGCCAGCGCCAGCAAATTGCCGAAGTACAATTATTAGGTAAAATCAATGGTGCTGTTGGTAACTACAATGCTCACCTAAGCGCTTACCCTGAAGTTAACTGGCATCAATTTTCAGATGAGTTCGTCAGCTCTTTAGGTTTGACTTGGAATGCGTTTACTACGCAAATTGAGCCACATGATTATATTGCCGAATTGTTTGATGCCGTTGCTCGCTTTAACACTATCTTAATTGATTTTGACCGCGACATTTGGGGTTATATTGCTCTTGGCCATTTCAAGCAAAAAACAATTGCTGGCGAAATTGGCTCATCGACAATGCCGCATAAAGTTAATCCTATTGATTTTGAAAACTCAGAAGGTAACTTAGGCATCGCAAATGCGCTATTTAATCATTTAGCGCAGAAATTACCAATTTCTCGTTGGCAGCGTGACTTAACTGATTCAACCGTATTACGTAATTTAGGTGTGGGTTTTGGTCATGCATTAATTGCTTACCAAGCAACGCTTAAAGGTATTAGTAAGTTAGAAGTTAACGAAGAAAACTTAGCTAAAGAGCTAGATAGCAACTGGGAAGTATTAGCAGAGCCTGTACAAACTGTTATGCGTCGCTATGGTATTGAAAAACCCTATGAGAAACTTAAAGAGCTAACACGCGGCAAACGTGTAAACGAAGACTCTATGCGTGATTTTATCAACAACCTTGAATTATCAGATGCAGTTAAAGCGGAATTATGCTTGTTAACACCTGCCAGTTACATTGGACGTGCAGTATCATTTATTGATGAGCTAGAATAATTTTAGCCATTCATTAACTGCTCATTAAAAGAAGGCTTAGGCCTTCTTTTTTTATTACTGCCTGGCTATAAATAAATTACCTTGTTCAGTTGATAAAAAAGCAAGTGTTAACTAAGCTTAAGAAAGGTTTACGGTGTTCACTTTCAAAAGCAACAAAAATAACTATTCAGACTATCGTTTGCTCCTTAATTTAGCGCTTAACTCGTTATTACAAACGGGTTAAGTTAAATCATAAAAAGAATGGTTATTGGTCATGTCATACAGCGTCTCTCGAGTGCAGTGGCAACAAGCTGCCTCACTATTAAAAGATGTTCGCGAAAAAGTCTTTATTTGTGAACGAAGAATCCCTAAACGAATTGAATTTGATGTTAATGATCACTCAGCATTTCATATGCTAGTATGTGATGATAACTCTCAAGAGCCCATAGCTACAGGAAGAATTTCCTCTACAGGGCAAATTAGTCGCATTGCAGTTGTCAGGGAATATCGCCAAGCCGCTATCGATAAAATAGTGATACAGGGATTATTTCGCATTGCTGAAGAATTAGCGCTTGATGAGGTATACATTTACAGCCCTTTAGAGCGAGTTGCTTATTTTAGAGAACATCATTTTTACCCTGTTGGCTCGGTTTTTATGGAAGCTGGCCTCCCAAAACAAAGGATGGCGTGCGCAATCAAAGCTGCTAGAGCAGATATTAATCAGTCAAAGTACTATTTAAGCCACTAACCCCTTACTAGCGCTATTAAAGACCGCAAGCGTAAGCTAAAGCTTTGTTTTTTACTACGCTATTCACAATAGGGAGTTTGTTAATTGCTAATAGGCTTACATTACGAAATGCTTTTACTAACGGCGATGGGTGGCTAAAACTAAAATATAAAGCATCCATTGTTGATTGCATCAGTAAATTATCTTTACGTCGCATTTTTTCATACTGAGCTAACACTTCAGAATTATGCCAGCTTTTTCCCTCAGCAATGGCACAAGCTATGACATCTTGCAGCGCTTTGACATCTTTAAAACCTAAATTTACTCCCTGACCAGCCATTGGGTTAATTGTATGTGCAGCATCCCCTACTAACAAAACGCGGCCGTTTTGATAGCTATTTGCATGACGACGAGTAAGTTGAAATGCAGCCTTATCAATAACCTTAATATCACCTAATCGTTTAGGGAAATGCGCTAATACCTCTTGTTGAAGCTGTGCATTTGATAACGCTGCTAAACGCTTAATTTCATCACGTTGGTGATACCAAACAAGTGATGCATAACTGACATTACAACTGTTATCAGCTGTGATTTCACTTGATGAAGGCGCTTTGGTTAATGGTAAAAAAGCGACCGGCCCTGTCGGAAAAAACTGTTGCCACGTTATATCTTGCTGGGTTTTCACTGTTTCAACATTTATTAGCATGGCAGATTGTTGGTAATCCCATGCCGTAGTGCCTACATTAATAAGCTGTCTAACTTGAGAGTTCGCACCATCAGCACCAATGACCATTTTGGCTGTAATAGTATGCTGTGAAAGAGTTAAGCTAACGTTGTCTTCGTCTTGTATTAAATCAACTAAATGCTCAGGACAAAACAGTGTCACCCTGTCATGCAGATCAATTTTCTGCCATAAGGCAAGTTGTATCAGACGATTTTCAATAATATGCCCTAAGTGCGGTTGCTCAATATCTTGAGCATCAAATTCAGTGTAGGCGTACTCTTGCTCCCACACGCCTAACCGTTTATATGGACAGACACGCCACTGCTTTAGCTGAGACCATGCGCCAAGCTGTTCAAGCAAATATTGAGATGCTAATGAAATAGCCGATACTCTTAAATCTAACTTTTGCTGGTAGTCAAAATCCTGCGGCTTAAATTTTTCAATAACAGCAACATGTAATCCTTGCTCCGCTAATGCTAACGCACAAGCAGCGCCCACCATGCCACCACCAATAACAACACAATCAAAGTCAGTCATAAATAATTTATCATAAATATAGTCAAGATCATTCTACCTAAAGGTTAAGGCTAAGCCCATAAATTAATTAGTTTTACTTGTCTAAACAAATTCATTAGCTATATTTAAAGAGCTTTATATTTTAAGCACTCAAGCATTTGATCACTTAACACGGTAAAAAAGGAAAGATTATGTCCGTTGCAAAAAAAGAAGTATTAAAAATACATGATGATATAAAAATTGTTTATGATATGACTGAAAAGCCCAATAGAACTCATTTAAAAGCTCATCCAGATAGAGCTGTTGTTGCCAGTTTAAGGGCTGATTTAGTACTGCCATCTGATAAAATATTAACCGTAGATATAGATTTTGATACCACAAGTGGCTACCATAACAACGCAATTATGGTGATGGACGACTTTGGAGTTGAAATGCTTGCCATAGCCTTTGAATCAAAATACAGTAAGGGACATGCTGAGCAGATACGAAAAGCATGGGCAAATAAAAAATATAGTGACTCACCTAGAAAACCAACATACCTCTTGGTTCAAAAGCCAAATGAATCAGAGCAATTACCCAAGGTATTTGCAGTTTGTGGTGATCGAGATCATGACAAAGATAATACTAACGGTAAAAGCGTTATTTAAAGTTTTTACTACATTAAAATGGCAACAGCGGTTGTCATTTTTCTTATCTATAACCTTTTTGGCAACTCACCTTACAACGCAAGCCAGCAACACAACATTTATTAACTCCATGGCTAATATCAGCAACCTCGTCCAAGATAAAAGAGGTTTTATTTGGCTCGCAGGACAACGCGGTTTAATCCGCTTTGATGGTAATCAAACCATCACATTTTCATCCAGTAATCAAACATGGCCATTACCATTTAATTGGCTACACGATGTTGCACTTGATAATGGCTATTTATTGCTTGCTACTGAAACAGAGGGCTTATGGCGTTTTAACCCTGAAACAGGTCAAGCGACCAAAATAACTACCGGTATAAAAAGCAAAAGTTACTATGATGTCATTAGTTTTCAAGGTGATTATTTTATCAACGCGCCCGATAAGTTCTATCGTTATCAAACCCAGACCAACACAACATCCCTTATTGAAGATAGCATTAAGATAAGAAAAATAGTGCATAACAAAAAGCACCTATATATCTCAAGTAAAAGTGGTTTATATCAATTAAAAGAAAACAAGTTACAGCAACTCCTCACAGAGCCAATTATGGCAATCACTGCCCTCTCTTCAGGTGTTATAGCGATAAGCAAAGAAAATATTTATTTTTTTGATCACACGGGCAACAAGACAACAATAAAATCTTCACAAAAAATCTATGCTGCAACAAAAGAGTACGGTAGCGATAATTTTTTTACTCTTAACAGTCAAGGAATGGTAAGTAAATTTTCAGGAAAAACGTTGAAGCAACTTCCCCATAAATTTGGTAATACACGTCCTGTCAGAGCAAGAAGCTTTCTACATGACAATTCTGGTGTACTTTGGATAAGCAGCAGTCAAGGTATTCAACAACTCACTGAAAATACTATAAAAAACACTTCAAAAGTGTTTGATATTAACATCAATGCTAATGAACTATCATTATATGAGGGTGATATTGTTATTGGTAGCTATGGCGCTGGCTTACAAAACTTCAACACACCTGTTTTTAACAAGCAAGTGAATATGGCATTTAGCAAAAAAGGCTTAAGAATCACTGGTATTAAAACCATCAAAGGCATTTTGTACATAGCTACTTTTGATGGTCTTTGGCGCTTTATTGAAGAAACACAACAAGTGACTAAAGTAGACTTCCCTGAAAATAACAAGCTTATTTTAGGGATGAAATATAGAGATAATTTACTCTACTTTGGCACAAACTATAATGGCGTTTTTATCTACGATATAGTAAGTAAAAAAATCGTTGATCATATTGCACCAAAACACGGCTTAAGCTCCCCTGAAACTATCGATATCCTACCGATTAATAATGAAACCACTTGGCTAGCTACAGCTGCCGATGTAGATATAGTGACCAATGCAAATAAGCAAGTAAAAAGCATAAACTTGCCTGGTTCAAGTAAAGTTGTTTCTTTATTAGAAGCCGACAATAAAATATTTGCAGCCACTTTAGGGGATGGCATTTATGCCCTAAATAAGCAAGGGGTGTTACTTGCTCAATTTGGTCAAGGAAATCGTTTTAGTCAAATGCTCCTTGTTAAAGATGAAGTATGGGTTTCTGGTAGACCAGGGTTATATCGATTTAATCCAACTAATTACCAAATAAGTATGATAGAAAATACTGAACAATATTCTTTTGTTGGCAGTAATGTATTGCACAATAATATTGTTTACGCTTCTCATTATGGTGGTGTTTTGTCTGTAGATTTAGCCCCGAAAACTCAATTTAACCCCAAGGTATTTATCAGCAAAACAACCATTTCAGGTAAATCTTATTTGCTCAATAAAACCATGGCAATAGAAAGCGGTAATGATGTTATCACTTTAGATTTAGCGAGTTTAGACTTCAGGCCAGGTGCTCCAAAACAGTTTCGTTATCGTTTAAATAATAGTTCATGGAATCAAATTAATGGTAATCAATTAACCTTAACAGGCCTAGCTTCAGGTGAGTATCATATTGAAATCATGGCCACTAATAGCATAGGTCAATGGAGTGAGTTTAAAGCCTATACAGAAATTGATGTTGCTTACCCTTGGTATTGGACACCAAAGATTCGCCTCCTCTATAGTATCTGCTTACTTGGCATTATTTTCCTAACAACTTGGTTGCTTTATTTACGTAGTAAATCAATTACCCAAATTCACAATATTTTGAAAAGTGATATCAATAACTTCAGCAAAATAAGCTTACAAATAAAAAGAAAAATAACCCTTGCCGAGGAGTTAATCAATCAAGGCGATATAGACAAATGTAAGCCGCTTTTATCACAATGTATCAATGAATTAAATAATCAACAATCATCAAGTGAGCCAAAGGCTTTGGAAGGAAAAACACTATCGGTAGCAATTCCTTTTTTTGCCAACTACCTACAACATAAGTATCAAGTAAATTTAACGTATCAACTCAGTATTACAGATAATGACCTCAGTTATGAATTACAAGCTGATCTTTACCGAGTGATATTTGAAGCAATAACGTCTGTAGTTTTAAATGGTCATGGCCGAAATTTTAAAGTATTACTCCAAATTTATAAAAATAAAGTCTGGCTAAATATTTATGATGACGAACAAGGGTTTATCAATTTTGACAGCAAAATAAATTTTAATATATCTATGTACTACATTCGACAAATTGCCAATAAACATAAAGGCTCAATCAACACTTTTAATGAACAAGGTAATGGTAGCCAATTAGTCTTAAGCCTTCCGTTAAAATCAGAAAATTAATAAGCTCGAAATACACTTCGATTTAATATAAAATACGCCTCCTTTTTATCGAAGTCGCTGCAATGTAGTGTTATTCGATAAGTGATTTAGCAAGTATGAAAACACGTAAAGAGTGAAGTAAATGAGTAAAAAGTTATACATCAAAACTTGGGGCTGTCAAATGAACGAGTATGACTCGCAAAAGATAGCTGAATTATTAGACTCAACTCATGGTTTTGAGCTAGCCGAAGAGGCTGAAAATGCTGACGTTATTTTGCTAAATACTTGCTCTATTCGTGAAAAAGCACAAGAAAAGGTGTTTCATCAATTAGGGCGTTGGAAAAATTTAAAAGATAACAAGCCCGAATTACTTATTGGTGTAGGCGGCTGTGTTGCCTCACAAGAAGGCGATGCAATTCGTCAACGTGCACCGTTTGTCGATATGGTATTTGGCCCTCAAACACTACATAGACTACCGGAAATGCTTAATCAACTTTACCGTAGCAGTAGCCCTATTGTTGATGTTAGCTTTCCTGAAATTGAAAAATTTGACCGTTTACCAGAGCCTACCGCAGAAGGACCAAGCGCTTTTGTTTCTATTATGGAAGGTTGCAGTAAGTATTGTACTTTTTGTGTGGTCCCCTACACGCGAGGCGAAGAAGTAAGCCGCCCGCTTGATGATGTACTGTATGAAATTGCTCAACTTGCTGAGCAAGGGGTACGAGAAGTCAATTTACTTGGTCAAAATGTTAATGCTTATCGTGGTGAAATGCATGATGGCAGTATTTGCCGTTTTGCCGATTTAGTGCGTTTAGTAGCAACTATTGATGGTATTGATCGTATCCGTTACACCACTTCACACCCTGTAGAATTTACTGATGATATTATTGAAGCATACGCTGATGTGCCTGAATTAGTTAATCACCTGCACTTACCTGTTCAAAGTGGTAGTGATAGAATTCTTACGCAGATGAAACGTGGCCATACCGCACTAGAGTATAAGTCTCAAATTCGAAGGTTAAAGAAAGTTCGTCCTGAATTATGTATGTCATCTGATTTCATTATTGGCTTTCCTGGCGAAAGTGATGAAGACTTCATGGCAACAATGAATTTGATTGAAGCTATTAATTTTGATTTAAGCTTTAGTTTCATCTACAGCGCTCGCCCTGGCACACCTGCTGCTGATTTACCCGATGACATTAGCGATGAAACTAAAAAACAACGTTTGCAAATATTACAAGATAGAATAACGCAACAAGCATTACGTATTGCCAGACAAATGCTAAATACTGAGCAACGTATTTTAGTTGAAGGGCCTTCAAAGAAAAATCCTATGGAATTGCGCGGTAAAACAGAGAATAACCGTACGGTTAACTTTGTTGCCCCACATTCTGTAATAGGTCAATTTGTTGATGTGAAAATTACTGATGTATATGCTAACTCTTTACGTGGTGAATTGGTTCGTCAAGAGAGTGACATGGGGTTACGTATTGCCCATTCTCCTGCTGATATTTTAGCAAATAATCACCATAAATCATCCAAAGCTATTATCAATAATTTTGACGATTTAGGTGTAGGCACATACACCCCTTAACTTTTGCGAAAAACAACTGGAAAGCACATTGAGCGTAATAACCAAACAAAAGATAAAGCAAGAGAATCATCACCAAACGCTGACTCCTTTAGATAATGAGCGCCTAGCAAACTTGTGTGGGCCAATGGATGATAATCTCAAAACCATTGAACGACGCTTAGGTGTGGAAATTAGTTACCGAAGCAATCAGTTTAAAATACTTGGCAGTGATAAAAACTGCCAAGCAGTTATCAAGTTATTGAAAAGCCTTTATATAGACACGGCTCCAGTCAAAGGAAAAAGTACCCAGATCACTGATGAAATGGTTCACCTTGCCATTATAGAAGCAAATGTTCTTGAACAAGATCAGCCAACAAGTAAAGAAGCGGCTGAGCTTGGCGCAAAATATGACAATATGGTAACCATTAAGACAAAGCGAGGCATGGTTAAGCCACGCAATGCTAATCAGCAAGCTTATGTGCAAAATATTTTAACCAATGACATTAGTTTTGGTGTGGGTGTTGCTGGTACAGGTAAAACTTATCTCGCTGTTGCTTGCGCTGTCGACGCGTTAGAGCGGCAAGAAGTTCGTCGAATACTGCTAACTCGCCCAGCTGTTGAAGCAGGAGAGAAACTTGGTTTTTTACCCGGCGACTTATCGCAAAAAATAGATCCTTACTTAAGGCCTCTTTACGATGCTCTCTTTGAAATGCTTGGTTTTGAACGTGTTGAAAAACTCATTGAACGTAATGTCATTGAAATAGCACCGCTTGCCTACATGCGTGGTAGAACACTTAATGACGCTTTTGTTATTTTAGATGAAAGTCAAAACACAACAATGGAACAA
>JAPHTO010000092.1 GCA_026196955.1 Colwellia sp.
TTCAATCTGAGCCATGATCAAACTCTTCAATTAAAAATCGTTTGTGTAACCTCATCGCAAGCGATGTGTTACTGCTCAATGAATTCTGTCGTTTCTTCTTACTAACTAAAGTAAAAAGAAGCATTACATATATAAGTATATATTTATCTGTGTGACATTCATCATTAAGCGTTTTTTGCTACTAAGTAGCTTTGTAAAAACAAGTTAATATGAGTATCCACACAAATTGCATGATAACTAATTGTTAAAGAACTTATCCTTTCGGATGGTTAAACATCTCATTCGTGTTTAACGGTTGCTTTAGGTCTTGCCCGAAGCAGGATGCGCATTGTACGCCTCCGAGTTTTGATGTCAACGTTTTTTTGAATCTTTTTTGAAATTAATAAATCATTTCAAGGTAACTCATTTTAAAACGTTAAGTTAGCTAATTCGAGACTAAACAAATGAGATAACTTATCAAAACGTCCACTTGGTTAAGCATTTTGCCTCAACCCTTTGGAACTGGATGCGCATTGTAGAGACTTTTATTTTTAGGTCAACACTTATTTCATAAAAACTTCATTTTTATTTCTAATCGGTTGGTATTCATACAAGCCTTATGTTTACTGGTGTTTATACAAACAATGTGATTGTTTTTTAGCGCATATTATTTAACCCCTTCAACCTCTTTTGTGCTATTTTTGTCTTATCTCTTTGCTGTTTTCTTTTTTTAATGGATATCTTTATGAGTCAGAATAATCTTGCGGCTAACTTACGTTCATACCAAGGCATTTATCCAGCTATGGGTCTTAGAAATTATATTGATGCTTCAGCGGTAATGGTTGGTGATATCACTCTAGCTGATGATGTGAGCATTTGGCCATTAGTTGCTGCACGAGGTGACGTAAATACCATTACTATTGGTGCTCGCTCCAATATTCAAGACGGAACTGTGTTACACGTTACCCGAAAGAGTGAACATAATCCTCTAGGAAACCCCTTAGTTATAGGTGAAGATGTCACTGTTGGTCATAAGTGTATGCTTCATGGTTGTACTTTAGGTGATCGGATTTTAGTCGGTATGGGTGCCATTATTATGGATGGTGCTGTCGTCGAAAACGACGTTTTTATTGGTGCGGGTAGTTTAGTACCTCCTAATAAAACGTTAAAAAGTGGCTATTTGTATGTTGGAAACCCTGTTAAACAAGCGAGGAAACTCAAAGAATCAGAAGCCAGTTTTCTGAGGCAATCAGCATTAAACTATATTGATTTGAAAAATGATTACTTAAGCGATAGTTGCGAATAGCCACAAACGTTAACGCATATTAATTCGAATAACTCCCCCTTCTGGCTCATTTTTCTCGAGCCAGAGTTCAACTATTTCTTCTAAGTCAAGTTTGGTGCAACTATCTATTTGCTGTAATTGTTTCAACTGCATTGAATGAAAATAGATAGTGAATAATTCTCCCGATAAAATGGCGGTAAAACACCATGCATCTTGCTGTACATCAAAGGTTAGATCATCGTTAAATAAAATGGCTTGATTCATACATTTACTCCTGAGCAAGCGATGCTTTTAATTGCTTAATAACAGCATTCACTTCAGGCTTAATACCTCGCCAAATAGTGAAACTTTCTGCTGCTTGACCTACAAGCATGCCTACTCCATCAATAACTTTAGCTGCACCTTGTGCTTTTGCCCACACTAAAAAAGGGGTTAGCTCCTTACCGTAAACCATATCATAACAAACAGTTTGCTCGGTAATAACTGAAACAGGTATCTCTGGTAATTTTCCAGATAAACTAGCGGAAGTTGCATTAATTATAACATCGTAGGCATTACCAGAGGTTTGCTCAAAACCACATGCAGAAAGTCTGTTATCATTAAATTGCTCTATGAGCGTATCAGCTTTACTTACTGTTCGGTTTGCAATGGCAATGCTAGCTGGACTTTGAGCTAACAAAGGTAGTATCACTCCTTTTGCTGCACCACCTGCACCCAATAACAAAACTCTACTTTTTTTTATCTGAACGTTATTGCGCAATAAGTCTTGCACCAAACCTTCACCGTCGGTGTTATCACCATAAATCTTACCATGGCTAAAGCTTAAGGTATTCACTGCACCCGCTAAACGTGCTCTCTCTGATAGTTCATCAGCTATTTCCAGTGCTTCCTCTTTAAAAGGCACGGTAACATTTACCCCCCTTCCTCCTTGGCTAATAAAGTCATTAACTGCCTGAGTAAAGCCATTAAGTTCAACTAAACTTGTTTCATAATTTAGTGGTTGATTTGTGGATCGCGCAAAGGATTGATGAATAAAAGGTGAACGAGAATGTTTGATTGGGTTACCGAAAACACGATATTGATCCATGAGGAAAAGCTCTGATGATAAATTATTAATAGCGTAACCGAATTGTGATTTTAAGAACATAAAAAAGCAGTAACGAATTACTGCTTTTTCTTATGATTTATATTTTTAAGTTGTATTAGAACTTATAACCAAGCATTACCGAGTAAACCATAGGGTTAATATCTACACTCGCTGCACCATTAACAACACCAGCAACTTTAAAGCTAGCATCTGTTGAAATATCAATATAACGTGCTGAGGCATTAACAGACCAATTATCGCCTAAGTCATAATCAGCACCAACTTGTAAAGAAAAGCCAAAAGAATTATCTAGGTCTAAATCACTAAAACCTGCGCCAGAGTATGTGTCAGTAAAGCTATTGTCGAAGAAAACAGTATAGTTGATACCAGCACCAACATAAGGCTTAAGTGCCGAATCGGTATCAAAATAATATAAGGCACTTAATGTTGGTGGTAAATGCTTAGTGTCTGCAAGTAAAGTTTTATCTGCGCCAGCATGCAACTTTATATCATGAGAAAATGGTGTGGCTGCCAGTAACTCAACTGCCCAGTTGCTATCATAGAAATAAACAACGTTTAATCCTAATTGTGCGTTGTCATCAACAGATAATTGTAAGCCAGAATCTGCACCATCTAAAAATACAGCCGCTTTATCACTATCAGGATTTACCGATGTTAGACCACCACGGACTAAGATATCGCCAGCTTGGTTAGCTAGAGCAACCGTTGAAAGGCTTGATAATAATGCAATTGTTAATAATGTTTTTTTCATTTTTTTATACCCCTTTAAAATTTGTGGATATAATAGAGCTACTCACATTTAAAAGTTTGATTTAGCGCAAGGTTTTTTAGGCTATTTTTGATGCAGGAAACACTTTGTTGATTTTGATCAATTTTTTCACCACCATCACCGACAATTACACCGAAAACCCTTGTGTTTATTGATATTTGTCACACACCAAACAAAAGGTACAGTTATCTATTACCCACTACATGAGACAAAAATCAAAACATTTGGTAGCGAGGATTATCTACACTAATTACGGAGTACTTCGCCGGTTAAACCATCGATGATGGTGGAAGGTTTCAATAAACCAGAGGTTGTCGATTTAATTATATAATCTACTTTTCCACTAAGTTGCTCTGCCACTTGTTGCCATGTTAAGGCAGGAGCTTGGCCGCTTAGGTTAGCACTAGTAGAAACAATAGGCTTATTGGTTTGCAAGCATAAAGCAACAACATCTTCATGATCTGTTATGCGCACAGCAATACTTTTAAAACGGCCAGTCAACAGTGATGAAAGAGCAGGATTAGCGGGTAATACTTGTGTAATAGCGTTGGGCCAACGACTTAAGATGGTGTCAATTTGCTCTTTTGATATTTTCGATATATCTAAATACGGTAGCAATTGCTTAAAGTCGCCCGCAAGCAAAATAAGTCCTTTTTCTTTTGACCTATTTTTAATATTTAATAATTTTTCAATAGCTTGCGAATTATCAGGATCACAACCTAACCCAAATACAGCTTCTGTTGGGTAAGCAATAATGCCTCCCTCTTGAAAAACTTTATAAACCGCTGACATAAGCTTTTAATACGACCTAAATTAATAAGTATAATGATGACTGGCAGAAAGCCAGCCATATAAAAACCAAATTACAATGAATTACTTTAATTGACTCACGTAATCATTAACTTCTGGAAAGTCATTTTCTGGTAATAGACTAACAACTTGTTGTAAGCGCTGTAATAATTCTACACGGTCACTTCCTGAAACATTAATATGTCCCATTTTCCGTCCTGCTCGCTTACTTTTACCGTACCAATGCATTGTTACACTCGGTATTGATAAAATGCTATTAGGCACACTATCAGTACCTAATACATTAATCATCGCGGTAGGCCTAACTAATGCGGTTGAGCCTAGTGGCAGTTGAGAAACAGCGCGCATATGGTTTTCAAACTGACATGTATCTGCACCTTGTTGAGTCCAGTGCCCTGAATTGTGAACACGCGGCGCGATTTCATTAACAAGTAAAGATTCACCAACTTGAAAGAACTCTATTGCCAGTACACCAACATAATCTAACGCATTAGCAATTTTATCAAAGGCTTCAGAAGCTTGTGCTTGCAAGTTTGCATGTGCACCCGTTGCTAAAGAAACGCTTAACACGCCGTTTGTATGATGGTTCTCGGTTAATGGGTATGATTTGGTTTCACCATTTTTATCACGAACACCAACCATAGACACTTCACGATCAAAAGGAACCATTTGCTCAATAACAACTGCTTGTTGCTGAGCACTGGTATCCTCTTTAATAAAGGTGTCAACCTCTTTCCATATTGCATCGGCTTGGGAAATATCTTTTAACCGCCATTGTCCTTTACCATCATAACCTGCTAACGCGCTTTTTAAGATTAATGGCAATTTCAAGTGCTTTAATGCGTTATCAAATTCAGCCTTAGTGGCCACAACATGATGGGTTGCATTTTTAACATTCGCCTGCTCAAGTAAGCTTTTTTCTAACCTACGGTCGCCACCGGTTTTAATAGACTGACTACTAGGGAATAGTTTTCCTGAATCTTCACAGCGATCTAACACTTCATGACTGATATGCTCAAACTCTGCTGTTATTGAATCCGCAAATGCTATTCCTGCATCTAAATCACCAAAAGTCACGCTAGGTGATAAAGGGTCAACAACTTGGTCACTACCAACATCATAAGCTCTAACCTCAATATTTAAAGGTTTGCTCGCTAATGCCATCATACGGGCTAGTTGGCCAGCACCTAATACTAAAACCTTCATTTTATAACCTATTCAGCAGGGTTTGGATTATCAAGAATATTTTGAGTTTGCTCTTTTCTAAATTTTTCTATCGCTGCCATAACCGTTGAGTCATGTGTGCCAATTATTTGTGCGGCAAGTAAACCAGCATTTGCGGCACCGGCTGTGCCAATAGCTAAGGTACCTACGGCTATTCCTTTGGGCATTTGCACAATTGATAGCAGTGAATCTTGTCCGTTCAATGCTTTGGATTGAACAGGCACGCCTAATACAGGCAAACTAGTAAAAGCCGCGGCCATACCAGGTAAATGTGCAGCACCGCCAGCGCCAGCAACAATAACCTTTATACCTCTATTTTTAGCACCTTCTGCATACTCAGCAAGTAAGTGGGGAGTTCTATGCGCCGACACTACTTTCGTTTCATACGGAACGTTGAGAAGATCTAGCATATCTGTTGCATGTTTCATTGTCGGCCAATCCGACTTTGAACCCATAATAATACCTACTGTCATGTTCAAA
>JAPHTO010000135.1 GCA_026196955.1 Colwellia sp.
CAGTAGCGCCGATGGTAGTGTGGGAGTTCCCATGTGAGAGTAGGACATTGCTAAACTTCTATTAAGAAAAGCCCGCAACAATGTTGCGGGCTTTTTGCTGTCTGATATTTAAGCGGGTAACCCTAGCGCCGAGGGTAGCAGAGTCGGCTTTTTGTTTTTTAAGTTAAAGAAATCTACTATTACTAATAAGCCAGAGTGACAATGGCAAATAAAAATTCATCCGCAGCTTTAATTGGCGTTGATTTGAATATTAAGTACAATACTCTTATTCAAAAATCTTAATATAGTACTTATGGAATCTAGCCAGCAGTTTCCCTTGCAAATGCATAATAGCTTTAATGTAAAAGCTGTTTGCCCAACAATATACTTTCTTAATAATCTGTCAGATCTTGAGTTATTACCCGATTTGAATGACTGTAATTTTTATATACTAGGGGATGGTACCAATACGTTATTTGTTGATCAAAATACGCCCATCATCATCAAGCCAGATTTTAAAGGTATTGAGATTATTGAAGAAGAAGAAAGTTATATTGTGCGTGTAGGCGCTGGAGAGAATTGGCACGAGTTAGTAAAAACATGTCTAGCAAACGGTATCTATGGCTTAGAAAACCTTGCCTTGATACCAGGAAGTGTCGGCGCTGCACCTGTACAAAATATTGGCGCTTATGGTGTTGAATTTGCAGATTTCTGTAAACAAGTTAAATGGTTTGAATTTTTAACAAATACCCATAAAAATTTATCTAGCGAAGCGTGTAACTTTTCATATCGCAATAGTATTTTTAAACAGTCGCTATATAACAAAGGCGTTATAACAGAAGTAGAGTTTAAATTTCCTAAGGTGTGGCGTGCTAATTTAGCTTATGCGGGCTTAAATGAACTAGCGAAAAACTCAACTGCTGAACAGGTGATGAATAAAGTCATCAGTTTGCGTCAATCTAAACTGCCTGATCCTAAAGTGTTAGCCAATGCCGGCAGTTTTTTTAAAAACCCTATCATCGCACAAGCAGAAGCAGAGCAATTAAAATTGCAATACCCTTCTATACCTTTATATGTTCAAGATGATGAGCAAGTAAAGGTGGCTGCAGGCTGGCTTATTGAACATGCAGGTTTAAGGGGATTTCAAAAAAATGGCGTTGGCGTACACAAGCGTCAAGCATTGGTGCTTGTTAATTATGAAAATGACAGTGGTCAGGAAATTATAAGACTAGCTAAATATGTGCAACAAAAAGTATTGGCTAAATACAAAATATTAATATCGCCAGAAGTGCGCATGATCACTGAACAAGGCGAGCAAAACTTTGCTGATTTAGTGATCGATAAAGAGTATATATAACATGGCCAAAGCAGTAAGAGAGCATTTGATTAAAGCGCTTGCCAATGGGGGATTTGTCTCGGGGCAAGAGTTAGGTGATCAACTCAATATTAGCAGAACCGCAATATCGAAACATGTGAAAATGCTTATTGATATGGGATTAGATATCTATAGCGTAACTGGCAAAGGCTATAAATTAGCACAGCCCTTAGACCTATTAAGAAAAGATGAGATACTTAGGTTGCTGCCCACTGAAATATTGCCTTGTGAGGTTGAGGTTCATAACCTGATTGATTCCACCAATAGTTATTTAATGCGCCGTTTGCCAAATCAAGTAACTCAAGGACAGGTTTGTTTAGCTGAATATCAAAGTGCAGGACGAGGCCGACGAGGTCGACAGTGGATCTCTCCGTTTGGATCGCAAATCTATTTATCTATGTATTGGTATTTAGAGCAGGGCTTATCTGCTGCTATGGGATTAAGTTTAGTGACGGCATTAGCGGTTAGCGATGCTATCTATTCGCTGACCAATGTGCAAGTACAATTGAAATGGCCAAATGACATCTATTTAGGCGGGGTTAAATTAGCCGGCATTTTAATTGATCTAGAGGGTCAGGCACTTGAGCCGAGCCATAGCGTCATTGGTATCGGCTTGAATTTAAATATGCCAGTACAAGCAGCAGAAAAAATTGATCAGCGGTGGACAGACTTACAAAGCCATAGTCAAAGTAAGATTAATAGAAACGCCTTAAGCGCACAACTAATTCATCACTTATTGAAAAGACTGCATCAGCACCAACATAAAGGTTTATCAGCCATGCTTGATGAATGGCATGCACGCGATTTTTACCTGAATAAACCTGTGAAACTATTAACAGGTGATAATGTCACCAGAGGGGTTTGTCGTGGGGTTAATAATCAAGGCGCATTATTGTTAGAGGTAGATGGTTACACTAAAGCTATTTATGGTGGAGAAGTAAGTCTGCGAGGTGATGAGTGATAGCCCTGATAGATATTGGGAATACACGTACTAAGTATTGTATTGTCAAAAGCGGTAAAAGGACGGCACAGCAAGTAATAGCCAATGATTGTCTTTGTAGCGAACTTTTAGCTAAACACTTTAATAATGTGACAAAGCTGGTTGTAGCGAGTGTCGGTCATCATAGGCTAACTGATGAAATCAGTGCTTGGTGTTTTGCTAATAAAGTAGTCTACCAGCGAGTCGTTAGTGAGCGAATAAAGAACGGTGTGGTTTCAGCTTATCAAGAGCCAAGCCAGCTCGGTATAGATCGTTGGCTAACTTTAGTTGCTGCTGCCGAGATTTACCCCCAAAAAAATGTGCTAATTATCGATGCTGGCACTGCAACGACATTCGACTTGCTAGCGAGTAACGGTCAACATCTAGGTGGCTGGATTTTAGCCGGAGTAAATTTACTGGTCTCAAGTGTTTTGGCAAATACTAAACGGGTTGATGCGAACGATGAAGAAAAAGTGCAAATAGCATTTGGTCAGAATACGTCAGAGAATGTTCATAATGCCGCTTGGGCCGCAACAGTGGCTAGTGTCAATATGGCCATATCACAGAGTGCTGAACAGGGCATTGTCATTGATGAAATACTATTGACTGGTGGGAATGGAAAAGTTTTATCTTCACTAATATCACAAAAGAATACTGTCATTGAAGATCTTGTATTTATCGGCTTACAAGCATATTAATGAGCCTAAAAAACTAAACTTTGGGTAAAAAAACATCAAACTATAAGTAATCGAATACCAAAGAGCTAAAAACATCACTTTTTTTTTATTTTGCACTTGCAAGGGAGAAAACATTACTCTAGAATTCGCACCACTTAATGTAGTGCCGACTTAGCTCAGTTGGTAGAGCAACTGACTTGTAATCAGTAGGTCGCCAGTTCGACTCC
>JAPHTO010000027.1 GCA_026196955.1 Colwellia sp.
ATCGGTAATTTCTGTTTGCGCATCTTCACTGTCAGCCTCTACAGAAACGTCTTCTATAAGCTCATCTGAATCTATTTCAGCTAAGGCATCGTCGATATTAATTTCATCATCTTCTTCAGCAGATGGCTCGTCATCTAGGCTACCCAGTAAATCGTTAAGATCATCTTGATCAAGTTGATTACTTTCTAAAAGCTCGTCTTCTTCTAAAGATTCTTCAAGCAAAGAGTCTAAATCACCTTGATCTAACTCTTCGCTATCCAACTTTTCAGTGTCATCATCATCATCGAGTAAGATATCTTCTAAATCATCTAAATCATCTAAATCATTTAATTCATCATCATCGTCATCATCTAAATGAATAACATCATCACTACTATCTTCAGCCTCAAGTAAATCAACCGATAAATCATCGTCAAGTAACAACTCATCATCAAGTGATAACTCATCATCTAACGACAGTTCATTATCAAGTGATAAATCATCAATATCATCAGTATCTACGGCTTTATTTTCAACGATTTCTTCAGGTTTGCTTTTAGGTTTTTCTTTTACTGGTACATCAGTCTTACGACGTTTAAAGAGCAACACGCCTACAATAATCAATAATGTTGCTGGCAAAGTTGACATCAAAACAATAAACCACGAACTTGAGAATATATTATCTTTCTCTAGTTCTGCTTGCTGCTTCTCTAACAATAGCTCCTGCTCTCGCGCCTGCGCTTTAGCAAGTAACTTCTGCTGCAACTTGATCATATCATCCATTTGCAACTTAATTTCTTTCCCTTTAGCCACCTCTTTTTGCATGGTGTCTAACTGGCTATTAAAGTTTGATAAACGCTGACGCAGCTCTTCGTTTTCTTTTAATATAGCCTGCAAACCATCAATAGAGTCTAAGACATCGCTTTGAATGCTTTTTAGTCGTTGTTGTTGCTCTGTATCTATTTTTTGCAGTTGATCATTTATTTCAACTTTTACCGTATCTAAGTCTTTCTTGTTTACAATGGGCTCTTTGGGTTGACTAACTGCTTTTTTAATGACTTTTGGCTGTTTCTTTTGCCAATCTTTATCATCTTGATCCGATTTGTTCTGTGCTGCAGCAGCATTGACTGCCATCATTTGATTAAATGAGGGGATGTTTAAGTATTGACCTTCCACTAAGTGATTAAAATTACTTTCTGAAAAGGCTTGTGGGTTAGCTTGAAATAATGCCTGCATCACTTGATAAACAGTTAGGCGATTATCTGGTCTAACGGTTAACGCTATTTTCCATAACGTATCTCTTTTGGTAATGGGGCCATATCTATCATAGGGAAAAACATCGGTGCTTTTTGGGCCACGCATGCGAATGCCACGTTCTTCTTCTGTGCCTATTCCCTGTGAAAAAACAGGCATACTAACAGAAAGAGTGCTCACTGTTAGTATGCTAAGTACAACCTGCCATAGGCACAGGCGCAGTAATTTTTGCATTGAGGCTTTCCTAGTTATTATTTTTTTCAAAAAATAGTACATGTCAACGCTTTGACATAGTCAAGATACCAAAAAATAAAGCAAAATTCATTCCATTGATGGAATATAAGGTATCACGGGTATATTCAGATGATATCAAATTCAGCTATTAATGCTTATTATTTTTAACGCCTAAAACAAAAAAACTCGTCGTAAACATTATCTCTAATGTTAACGACGAGTTTTTAATATTCTTAAGTATTGTTAAAACCAAAAAGATTGATATAAAACCAATGGTTTAATTAACTTAAATGTTCTTTCACTAATAACTCAGCAATTTGAATACTATTTGTTGCCGCACCTTTGCGGACATTATCTGCAACAATCCACATATTTATGCCGCAGTTATGACTTATATCTTCACGGATACGTCCTACATATGTCTCATCTTTACCACTTGCATCACCGATTTGAGTCGGGAAGTCTTCATCATTATGACAAACAACTAGACCGGGAGATTGTGCCAACAACTCTTTCACTTCTTCTGCCGATATAGGAGAGTTGGTTTCAATGTGCAACGCTTCACCGTGGCCAAAAAATACTGGAACACGAACCGCGGTAGGGTTAACAAGCACTGTATCGTCACTCAAAATCTTCTTCGTTTCCCACACCATTTTCATTTCTTCTTTGGTGTAGCCATTTTCTAGAAAAACATCAATTTGTGGAATAACATTAAAAGCAATTTGACGAGAGAAGTTTTTCGTCTCTACCGGCTTGCCACTTAATAAATCTGCCGTTTGTTTTGCTAATTCATCCATAGCCGCTTTACCGCCACCTGACACGGACTGATAGGTGCTAACATTAACACGACTGATACCAACAGCATCATAAATTGGCTTTAATGCTACCATCATTTGAATGGTTGAACAGTTTGGATTAGCAATAATATTACGGTTACGGTATTCAGCTAATGCTTGTGGGTTTACTTCTGGCACAACTAAAGGGATATCTTCGTCATAACGAAACTCTGAGGTGTTATCAATCACGATACAACCTGCATCACCAGCAATAGGTGCATATTTAGCTGATGTTGCGCCACCCGCTGAAAAGAAACCAATTTGTGCTTGGCTCCAATCAAAATTATCTGCATCAAGTACTTCAATGCTTTCACCATTAAATTCAACGAACTCACCTGCTGAGCGAGCACTTGCTAGCGGGTAAAGTTTATTAATAGGAAAATCTCTTTCTTCTAGAATTTCCATAATGGTTTTACCAACCAAACCTGTTGCGCCAAGTACGCATACATCAAATTTCTGTGCCATGATCCTCTCTCTATTCATTGTGCTTACGCTCTATTAAAGCCTAAACGATGTGGCACATCGCTATAGACCTCGGGTGATATCGTTACCGTCACAGACGAAAACTCTCGACGAACGGGGTAATTTTTTCTAAGGCTATCAAACCCCTCAATGGCTAATTGCTGCCTAAAAATCTTATCATCTCGCCTAACATCATAAACAATTTTAACCAGATTATTAACTAAGCTTTGGTCTATTTTTTCAGTTACGCTAATATCGGCAATACTTGTTTTGGGAAGTAAGTGTGATAACTGTATTGAAGGCAATTTACCCAATTTTCTACATAGTGCCTGATAAAGCATCTCTGTGCCACGAGCTTTTCCTTCTAAGCTATAACCGGCAATGTGTGCTGTGGCTATTTCAGTATGCTCAATTAAAGGCGTTAACACCTCTGGTTCACCTTCCCAGACATCAAGCACTAGCTTTAAGCCATGCCCTGCTTTTTTCAGAGCAAGTAATGCTTGGTTGTCGATAACTTCGCCGCGACAGGCACTAATTAATATTTGTTTATCGCTTAACTGAGCAAGTCGTTGTGCATTGAATAAATGATATGTCGCATGTTCACCTGTTGTTGTTTTAGGTACATGCAGTGAAATAACATCACAGTTGAGCACTTCATCTAACGAAACAAACGCGCGTTTATCATGGCCACTTGCTTCCAGTAGCGGATCACAAATTTTATGCGTTATACCTAAAGCGGCTAACTTTTCACTTAACCGTGTACCGGTATTACCGCCACCAACAATACCGACGCTCAGCGTAGATAAATCCAAAAGGTAACGCTCAGCCAAAACGACTAAGCTGCTAAGGACATATTCTGCAACTGAGATAGCATTACAACCAGGCGCAGAATGAAAGGCAATATTGCGTTTCGCAAGGTAGTCCTGCTCAATATGATCCATGCCTATGGTTGCTGTACCGACAAAACTAAGCTGAGTGTTTTCACTTAATAACGCTTCATTAACTTGAGTAATAGAGCGCACTAATAAAACATCAGCATCAGCGACTTGCTGCGAGGTTAAATGTCGACCAGAAAAAGATTGTATCTGAGTACTGTCGCCACAAATATCGCTAAAAAATTCTTTAGCATATGGCATGTTTTCATCGAAGAGTATTTTCATTAACGTGAAGGGAAATTGGCAAGTTCAGTGGCCTAATTATAGAGCACTTTATTGCTGAACCGCTAGAAAAAAGAAAGCCATATTAAGCAAAATACTCAATATGGCTCTTAACGGGTAAATTAACGTGATTGACTTATAACAATTACTTGTATTTTTGCATCACTAATGTTGCGTTTGTACCACCAAAACCAAAGCTATTTGACATGACTAAATTTAGCTCTGCATCGCGTTTTTCAGTGACAATATCTAAACCTTGCGCTTGTTCATCAAGGTTATCAACATTAATTGATGGAGCAACAAAGTTATTTTCCATCATTAAGATAGAATAAATAGCTTCATGTACACCTGCTGCGCCGAGTGCGTGACCAGTCATCGCTTTGGTTGCACTAATAGCAGGAGACTTTTCACCAAACAACTCTTGAATTGCACCAAGCTCTTTTACATCACCTACCGGTGTTGAGGTACCATGCGTGTTTAAATAATCAACCTCACCTTCCACACCTTGCATAGCTTGCTGCATGCAACGTACTGCGCCTTCACCACTTGGTGCTACCATATCGTAACCATCAGACGTCGCACCATAGCCAACAATTTCAGCATAAATGTGAGCGCCACGAGCAAGTGCATGTTCAAGCTCTTCAACAACAACCATGCCGCCACCGCCTGAGATAACAAAACCATCGCGATCGGCATCATAGGTGCGTGAAGCTTTTTCTGGTGTGTCATTACGACCGGCAGAAAGGGCGCCCATACCATCAAACATCATTGCTAGTGACCAATCAACTTCTTCACCACCACCAGCAAACACAACATCTTGTTTACCTAATTGGATAAGCTCCATGGCATGACCAATACAATGAGCACTGGTTGCACAGGCTGAGCTAATTGAGTAATTAACACCTTTGATTTTAAATGGTGTAGCTAAACAAGCAGAGACAGTGCTCGACATTGTTTTTGGTACTGCATAAGGACCAACACGACGAATACCACGGTTACGTAATGTATCAGTTGAAGCAACAATATTTGCTGATGATGCACCACCTGAGCCCGCAACTATGCCGGTTCTCACATTGGAAACTTGTTCATCTGTTAATTTGGCATCATTAATCGCTTGCTCCATAGCAATGTATGAATAACCAGCAGCATCGCCCATAAAACGAAGCGCTTTGCGATCAATATGATCTTTAATATCAAGATCAGGTTTACCCCAAACATTACTTTTCAAACCTTGCTCAGCAAAGTTTTCTGAACGAGTTATGCCTGATTTACCTGTTTCTAATGAAGCTAAAACTTCTGTCGCATTATTACCAATGCTTGAGACTATACCGATACCGGTGATCACTACACGTTTCATTTAAATAACCGTTATTTTATTAAAAATTAAATTTAAGAGTTTAAAAATCGGAGCATTATACAGGGAAACAACCGTTTAACTGGTATTACTTGTATATGCTTGCACTCACTCCAGCGTACACTTGTAAGCTATATTATAATGTTAACAGCAGAATATCTACGCCCATTAAGGAATATTCATTCAATAACACTGATCTCAAGCAAGAATATAGGTAAAATAATGCCTTATTCTACCCATTGAGCTGTGCTTACTTTGAAAAACTTTATCACGACCACACCTAAATTAAGCTTTAGACAAGATGGTTCACCATTTTCTGAGCAGTATAATGACTTCTATTTTGATAGTGAGTCGGGTTATCAACAAAGCGAACAAGTATTTATTGATGGCAATAATATTCCAGCAAAAATAGTCACAGAAAAAAAGACGCTTACCATTGCTGAAACGGGTTTTGGCACTGGCTTAAACTTTCTATTGACCTTACAGGCGTACCAAAAAGCGCAGCATCAAAACCCTAATAAAAATTTAACTCATATTACTTTCATTAGTGTCGAAAAATATCCACTATCAAAAGCACAATTAACCACATCACTCAATGCACTGCCTGAGCTTAACGAATTCTCTCAACTATTACTGGAACAGTACCCAGATATCAATAATTCAACGAATAACGTTAGTCAATTTACTGCCAGCTTTTTTGATGGCAAAGTGAGTTTAACACTTATAATTAATGATGCTACACAGGCGTTATCAAGTCTAAAGTCAGGCAAGAATGGCTTAGTCGATGCGTGGTACCTTGATGGTTTTTCGCCCGCTAAAAACCCCGATATGTGGAGTAAGGAGTTATTTGAGCAAATAGGTCGGTTATCGACACCCCAAGCAAGCATTGCCACTTTCACTGTTGCTGGCTTCGTTAAACGTCATATGCAAGATGTTGGCTTTCGTACACAAAAACAGACCTACATAGGCAGTAAGCAAGAAATCATGACAGGTGTTTTTCAGCAAGATCCTCACACAACTAAAGGCTATCAATTACGCCCAAGGATCACTAAGCCCCAGCATGTCAGCATTATTGGTGGCGGCATAGCCTCAGCCTGCGCAGCGCTAGCATTAACAACGCAGGGAATAAAAGTAACCTTATATTGTAAAGATAATGCGCTAGCTCAAGGAGGCTCTAGCAATGCCATTGGTGCCTTATACCCGCTATTGCACCAACAGGCTGATGATATTAGTCTTTTTTATCAACAAGCATTTTGGCGTGCTAGAGAAGTTTATAATCAAGTGATTGATGAAGGCTTTACCTTCCCTCACCAATGGTGTGGTTTACTCGAGGTTTCCTATAAAGAATCACTAGTTAAACGGCAGCAAAAGTTTGCTGAGCTGAACACTTGGCCAACAGAATTAATTCATAGCATAGATAGTCAGCAGGCTAGCGCACATGCCAATGTAACACTTAAGCAAGGCGGTTTATTTATGCCTAAAGCTGGGTGGTTAGCACCACAGCTTGCTGTGCAACAAGTCATCAATGCCGCCAAAGCCACAAACCGATTAAGGATTGAAACTAATGTTCAAGTTAAGGAGATCAGACGAAGCACTGAAGATACCCAAGCTAGCTGGTCTTTAACCACGAATAAAGGTGAAATAAATGCTGATGTATTAGTCGTTTGTGGTGGTGCAGAAATAATTAATTTAGAGTGGATTAATCAACTCCCCTTTAGCTCAGTACAAGGACAAGTAAGTAGCATGAAAACGAATGAGCAAATTAAAGATTTATCCACCGTCATTTGTCATAAAGGCTATTTAACTCCACGTACGAATGCGTCGCAAAATGGCAATATTCATTGTATTGGCGCAACATTTAATAAGCATAGCAAAAGCACGCAAGCCACAAGTGAAGATGATGATTTTAATCTACACATGTTAGAAAAATGTTTGCCTGATTTAGCAAAAAAGGTGAACTGGAAAAAAGAGGATGTCACGCGAAGTAAAGCACGGTTGCGCTGCATGACACCTGATCATATGCCCATGGTCGGCGCTATGCCAAATATTCAAAAACACATTGATGCCTATCCGCATTTAGCTAAAGATAAAAACTGGAAATATAACCAAGCAGCTCCCACCATTAAAAATTTATACGTGATGATGGGTTTTGGCGCACGAGGGTTGTGCTCTGCCCCTCTATCGGCTGATATTCTTGCCGCTGATTTATGTGGCACTCCTTACCCCGTTGAAAACGATATGTTATTTAACTTAAGTCCAAACCGCTTTGTCATTCGAGATATTATTAGGCGTAAAATTTAAGGTAGTAGCTTTTGTAAAATAGAGAGGGTAATTTATTCAATCACTAAAAGCTTCTGCAAAGCTAACCAAAAATTTTGTACTATGACATTATCTTGTGGGCTGAGCTCTGTTTTAGCCTGACTCAATTGCTCAGATATTGCGGTCAAGAGTGCTGCGCAGAGGGTCTGTTGCTCATCACCAAAGTCAGTAGCAGCAAGTGATATAAAGCCACGCAGATAACTGCTAGCAAACAGGGTATCGCCATCAACATCTTGTTCAAATAAGTCATCTAAATAGTGATAAAGATCGGCGGCTGTAATTATTGGGGCATTGCTCTGAGGTAACATGTTTTTCTCTTACATTATTGGCGTGTTATTGAGGACTAGAAACAGGATACAACACCTGATCTTTATAACCTGTGATAATTGGCATAAAGCCAGAGAGTAATTGATCTAATGCATCATCGCCGGTATCGCTAATTAGCGGCCTATTTTCTAGCTCGGTCAACTTTGTTTTTGTAGCAATAATACTGATATTTTCTTTGCCGCCATGCTGCGCAATGATGTAACGGATAATACGCGGGCTCAACTGTTGATTACCACGGCCAAAAATATGTCCTTGTCCGCCAATTAAGGTTATGACTAAATGCACAACTTGCTGAGCTTGTTTAGCTTTCATCAATTGCTGCCATAATTGTGACTCATTAACATCATTAGCAATTAACGCCTCATCTTGAACTAAATCTACACCGAGCAAGGTATTCTCTAGCCCTAATTCTGCCATCAAAAAAGCAGTAGTTGAGCCTGAGCCAATTATAAATAAGGTATCATCATGCTCGCGCATATTATCAATAATTGCTTCTGCAATATCTTGTAGCACTAATTCATCTGACTCTTTACCGCCCGATTTTATCGCTTGCACGTAGCGTAATTCACTAGGAATTTGCATTTCACCAAACCGCTTGGCTTTTACCACTCCTTGGCGAAATAAAGACTCATCAATATCCATCACATCGCCTTCGGTTAACGTAACTAATTGCTTAGTCACCATCATTTCAACGACACGACCTGCTGCGGTTGGCGTTATTGCATAAACCCCAGAATGAATTTTACAACCAGCTGGAATACCTAAAACAGGTACCTGTTGGCTGCCATTTTTTAGCGAAAATGATTCAACGGCTTTAGCAATGTTACGTGCCGTTCCATCGCCACCAGCAAATACAATAATATCCACTTGCTGAGTTAATAAAGCGGCTACCGCTTGTTCCGTATCATGAGCTTGAGTTTGTTCACCACTTTGTGTTTGATAACTCAGCTCAACATGAAAACCCAGCGCTAGCGCACTTTGCTCGCCCATTTGGTCATTAACGGTAAAAACGGTGATGTCTTCTTTATAAGGTTGTAACACCTTTAATGCAGTTTGTGCTCGAGCATTGGCTTTTGGCTCGGCACCTAAAGCCAGTGCATGCAGCGCCATATCATCGCTACCTTTTAACGCAACACTACCACCTAGTCCTGCAACAGGATTAATGATTAAACCTAGTTTAAACATAGTCTTTCTTCTTTTGTGTTACTAAAGTGCTCAATGGTCAAAGGCAATGGCGTATTATAAAATTGAGCTAACGCTTCAATAAAGCGTTGTGCGCGGGCGGGAAACCCTTGTTTTAGAAATATTTTTACTTGTTCATAAACTTTCGCTTTAAAGCCATCAGTATCAGCCTGAAAACCATTTAAGTTATCAGACGAAACATGAAATTTTTTTTGTGCCGCCACATTAAAAGCCCATTCTATTGCCTGTGGAATAACTTCTACCTGCTCAAACTTTTTCTGCTGCTTTTCATTTCTGCCATCAGGGATATACCAATAACCAAAATCTTCCAGTAAACGCCTTGCCTCTCCTGCTTGACACCAGTGAGATATTTCATGAAAAGCGCTCGCATAATAACCGTGGGCAAAAATTATTTGATGATATGAACACGCTTGATTGGCAGGCAAATAAATAGGCTCATCGCCACCTTTTACTAATCGCGTATTATATTGCTCAAAAAAGGTATCACTGAAAAGAGTAATGAGATCTTGATAATTGTGCTGCATACAAAAATAGACACGGAGCGTAAAATTTTCGCTATTGTAGCGAATAAAGTGAAACTATCAAGTAAGAGACTCAATAGTTCAAACATCCTCTTCAATATTATCTTTACCTGTAGTGCGCTCTATACTTTCAATCTTATGGTGAATAGCAGACTTAATCATCATATAGCCACTGATCGGTGCTGTTAATAGTAAAAAAAGCGAAATAAGTACTTCTTTCATACTCACCCCAGCTTGTGTGGTACTAAAAAAAATAATCGCCGCAGTAAGTAAAGATGCCATCCCAAGTGTTGTTGCTTTAGTCGGGCCATGCAGACGCATAAAAAAGTCAGGCATTTTCACCAAACCAATTGAACCCACCAAAACAAAACCGCCGCCAATTAATAATAATATTGAAATAATCCATTCAATCATAATCTACTGCCTTACTCTATTATATCGCCACGTAACAAGTACTTACATACTGCTACCGTGCTTACAAATCCTAACATGGCTATTAACAACGCGGCCTCAAAATACAAGGTTGTGCCTAGGCTCATACCGTATAAAATGATCAATGCAATGCTATTAATGTACATTGTATCAAGGGCGAGTATCCTATCGGGTAACGATGGCCCTAATAATAGTCGCCATAAATTAAGTATTAGCGAGACGCCAATCATAGCAAAGACAATTAAAATCACAGTTTCTAACATTGAAATATCTCCTTAAGAGGCGCTTCATAACGATCTTTAATTGTCTTTATTAAAGCCTGCTCATCTTCAAGATTTAACACATGAATCAATAAAAACCTTTCCTCAGGCTCTTCATCTTCCTTGAGAGACTCACTCCAAGGATAAACCTCAGCACTGACAGTTCCAGGTGTTAACGACACAGTACTAGCCAAAATTGTAATAGGCATACTTCTCGTTATATCTAATGGCACTTTAACGAAACCAGGAGTTAACTTCTTAGTGGGGCCTAATATCAAAATAGCGACCTGAACATTGGCGGTAATAATGTCATATAGCACCAACATTAAGTGCCGAAAAGCCAAACCAGGTTTCATCACTAATGGTTGTTTGGTTCTAAATGGGCTAGTAATCAAAGGAATAGCAATAGCTAAAACTGTAGCTAAGATAATATGCCCAGCTGAGACACTATTATTTAATAGTAACCATACAGAAAATAATAGCAGACTCAAAAAAGGCGTGGGTAACCATGCAAACTTTGCTTCTAAACGCATTATAAGTCTCCTGCCAAGATCATTGAAATATTACTATTAAAGTCATGCAATTGGTTAGCTGCCCCAATAGCATATTCACTTAAAGGTCCAGCAAATACACTTAATAATGGTGCCGCTACAGTGAGCATAATTAATGCTACTATTTGTGCAGGATGAATAGATTTTTGTTTAGCTACTTCTGCTGTTAATTCACTTCGGTAATGCCAAAACACAGTGCTGCCTGCTTTAGTGACAGCCACTAATATGGCTAGACTGGCGAGTAAATACAGAGGCCAAAATACCATGCCATATTCTGCACTCAATGTTGCTTTAAGCAGCCACACTTTACCAATAAAACCAGACAGTGGTGGCATGCCTATTACGGCAATGCCAGCGATTAAAAAACAGAAACCAAGCAATTTAGGTTGTAAGACCGGTGGGCCAGCAGCAATACAATCCGCAACATCTTCTCGTTGCTCGGCAATCAAACCTGCCAACATAAATAATGCCGCGGTTACCAGCGTTGAGTGAACTAAATAATAAATAGCTGCAGCGCTTGCTTCCACAGTTTGCACAGCCACTAGTGCCACTAAAGTCCCTACTGACACTATAACTAAATTAGCCACTAATTTTCCCAAATTTTTACTGGCCAAAACACCAATAGTTCCCATGACTATAGTTGCCAATGCTAACCACCACAACCAACTTTGCGCTATATGACTTAACTCCCCCGCTTCTTCACCAAATATCAGCGTATATACGCGCATCATAGAATAAACGCCAACTTTGGTCATAATTGCAAATAGTGCAGCGACAACAGGCATTGCTGTAGCGTAGGTATTGGGTAACCATAAATGCAGCGGTAACAAGGCACCTTTTAAAGCAAAAACGACAAGCAGTAACAAGCCCCCTGCTTTAGCTAAATAAACATCATCGCCTTGTAAAAGAGCAACTTTTTGCGCCATATCAGCCATATTGAGAGTGCCTAATACACCATATAAAATGCCTAGAGCAATCAAAAAAACAGCCGAGCCTACAAGGTTCATAATCACATAATGTAATGCTGCACGGGTATTTTTTTTGTCACCACCGTGCATTAATAATGAATAAGAAGCGATCAGTAATACTTCAAAGAATACGAATAAATTAAATGCATCCCCGGTTAAAAAAGCACCGTTTACGCCGAGTATTAAAAAATGTACTAATGAATGAAAGAAACTTCCTTTTTCATCATCACCTGCACAGGCATATAAAATACACACTACCCCTAATAATGTCGTTAAACTAACTAACAAGGTAGATAATGGATCAGCAACTAGCACAATACCAAAAGGAGCACTCCAATCACCAAGTGCATAAACTTGAATACCATTTTCATGCACTTGAAATAGTAACGCTAATGAAACGAGAAAGGTCACTGTACTCAGTACTACTGAAGCAATTCTTCTATTAGATTTACTTTTTCCAAACGGTGGCATCAATAGCAGAACACCCGCCAACATAGGAATTAATACAGGTAAAAAAATCAAATGCTGGTTCATAGTTTACCTTTTGTATCTATATCATTATTTATATCAGGAAGCTGTCCATCAACATGATCATTGCCTAAATCAGCGCGACCTCGTATGGCCAAAATAACGACAAATGCAGTCATGGCAAAGCCGATAACAATAGCTGTTAACACTAAAGCTTGTGGCAATGGATCAGCATACTTTGCACTGTAACCTAATACTGCGGCCTCATTAAAGCTGAGTCGCCCAGCTGAGAACAGAAATAAATTAACGGCGTATGAAAACATTGTTAGCCCTAAAACTACCGGAAAGGTTCTCGCACGTAAGATTAAAAAAACACCACAAAAAACTAAAACGCCAACGCAAGATGCATAAAGTAGCTCCATTAAATTTTCACCTCATCTTTAGGTTCATTAGCCGTTAATTGACCAAGACTTGCTAAAATCATTAATGTTGAGCCCACTACCGTGATATAGACACCAACATCAAAAACTAAGGCACTTGCGAGTTCAATTTCACCAATAAGCGGTAAATCAAAATACTCAAACCATGTGGTCATAAATGGTCGGCCAAAATACCAACTACCAACACCCGTTAAGAATGCTATCGAAATACCTGCAGCAATAATCTTGCGATAATTAAACGTAAACCGCTCTGCAATCCAATTAGATCCATGGGCTATATATTGCAAAATAAACGCTACCGCGGTTACTAAGCCCGCGATAAACCCGCCACCAGGTAGGTTGTGTCCACGTAAGAAAATATAAAAGGATACCAGTAAAGCCAAAGGTAATAATGATTGAGAAATGCTGGCTAATAACATTGGATAACGTTCTTTCGCCCAAGGCCGTCCCTCACTATCACTATTAGGAATGTATAAGGGTAAATTGACTAACAACTTATAAATACCTAACGCTGCAATGCCTAACACGCAAACTTCACCTAAGGTGTCAAACCCTCGAAAATCCACCAAGATAACATTTACAACGTTAGTACCACCACCGCCTGTTTTAGCATTAGCTAAGAAAAAATCTGAAATTGACGCTAAAGGACGAGTAATTAATGCATAACAAATACTCGCAACAACAATGCCTAACGCCGAAGCCAAGCCTATATCTCGCAAGACACGCATTGAGCTAGACTCTCTTGGCGAGTGTTGCGGTAAGAAAAACAGCGCCAGCATGAGTAAAATAACAGTAACAACTTCTACCGTTAATTGCGTTAAGGCTAAATCGGGCGCTGAAAATCGCGTAAAAGCAATAGATACCATCAAACCTACAACCGAAAGCATCAGCAGTGAAATGACTCTTGAGTGATACCAAATAACAGTACTAAAGGCGCCAATTATTAACAACAAAGCCCCCATTACATTATGAACATCAATGGGAGTGAGTTCTTTTTGTCCAACCAAATGCTTCATCTCAAATAAAGGCCAGCTTGCAAAAAGTAAAACAACAACAAGCATCAGTGTTAAATAGCGTTGTAAAGAGCCATTCTCAATAGCGTTTATTTTTGTGTCCGTCCATTTCATCACACCATCAAGTGTTTTATCGAATACTTTTTTGGCATTTAAAGACGGCAAAGATGCGTGAAATTGAAACAAGTATTGGCGCTGGCTATACAATAATAAACCGCCTCCTACCGCTATAGCACTCATCATCAGTGGCAAATTAAAACCATGCCATAAAGCAACTTTAAATTCAGGCACTTGTCCACCAAGTACCGCGATGGATGCTGCTTGCAAAATATCATCAATAATAAAATTTGGAATAATGCCAACAGCTAAACATAACGCTACCAATACTTCTATTGGCACCCTCATATAGCGCGGTGGCTCACCTGGTTGTTTTGGTAAATCAATGGGATCGCCATTAAAGAATACGTCGTGAATAAAGCGAGCCGAGTAAGCCACGGCAAGTGCACCTGCAATTGTCGCCAAAACAGGAATAAGCCAAGACATAGAACCAAGCAATTGCTGATGAAGAGTTTCTGCAAAAAACATTTCTTTAGACAAGAAACCGTTCATCAATGGCACACCCGCCATCGCCGCAGCCGCAACCATTGCCAAGGTCGCTGTATAAGGCATATACCTCCACATTCCATTGAGCTTGCGCATATCTCTGGTTCCCGTTTCATGGTCAATAATACCGGTCGCCATAAATAAGGAAGCTTTGAATGTAGCATGGTTAATGATATGGAAAATAGCAGCCACAGCCGCAAGCTCTGTATCCAAACCAAATAATAAGGTGATCAAGCCTAAGTGACTGATAGTTGAATAGGCTAACAGCCCTTTTAAGTCATGCTTAAATAAAGCGATATAAGCACCAAACAATAATGTGGCTAAGCCAGTAAAGCTGACAATAATAAACCAGATATCACTACCCGCTAAGGCAGGATAAAAACGCGCTAGTAAGAATACCCCAGCCTTAACCATTGTCGCCGAATGTAAGTACGCACTTACGGGTGTTGGTGCTGCCATTGCGTGTGGCAACCAAAAATGAAAAGGAAATTGAGCTGACTTAGTAAAGGCACCTTGCAGTATTAAGATCAAAGTTACTTCATACCAAGCATGGGCCTGAATAACATCTCTACTTGCTAAAATAACATCTAAATTATAGCTACCAACAATATTCCCCAATAAAAGCAAACCAGCTAACAATGCTAATCCGCCAGCCCCAGTAATAGTTAAGGCCATTATTGCGCCTTCTCGCGCTTCTGATTTATGCCACCAATAACTAATTAATAAAAATGAACTAATACTGGTCAACTCCCAAAAGAACCAGAGCTGAATGATGTTATTTGACATAACAATACCAAGCATGGCCGTCATGAACAGCATTAAATACGCATAAAGCTTAGGCAAAGAATCTTTAGCACTTAGGTAATAGCGGGCATAAAAAATAACTAAAATACCTATTACTAAGATCATATAGACAAACAGAAGTGCTAAACCATCCAAGCGAAGGGAAATATTTATGCCCAGTAACGGGATCCAAGAAAAGGATTCGCGAACCACCTCGCCAGAAAAAACATCAGGCGTTAAGCTCATAGTCAATAATAAAGCGCTAAACGGCATTAATAAAGTTAAGCTGGTAGACTGATTACGCGTTAATTTACCTGTCATTGATGAAAGAATACTGCCGAATAAGGATATCAAGGGTATCCAAAGCAAAGTCATACAGAAACCTTTTATTTTTTAACTAGATGTAATGATAACGAAAGAGGTAGTCATAATATGTCAAACTACCTAGTACAGGCAAACATTATCATTGTGAAACTTTGTAACGATTTTATCACGGTAAAAGACAATTTTTTCTGGTAAAGAATAAAAATAATTCGGATATACTCATAATTAACGTCAAAAATTCAAATGATATGCGTTTTTAGCTGGTTTATTTACCTAGATTAAGTGTAATATTTAGCCTAATGACGTTTTAAAAAATTTTATGGGATAAAAATGAAAAAGCTCGACACGATAGATCTTCGTATTCTGACACTATTATATAATGATGCTGACATCACCAATAAAGAATTAGCCGCTAAAATTGGCATCGCTCCTTCTACCTGTTTAGAGCGTGTTAAACGATTAAAACAAAACGGTGTGATTAAAGGTGCCTACATTGATGTTAATTTAAATACGATTGGCGGTAATATTGAAGCGATTGCTGCGATTCGCTTGCAACCCTACTCTGAGCAAATAGTGAATAAGTTTAGAGATGATCTCCTACAATACCCTGAGATCTTGAACCTTTATCATATGGGTGGTAGTTATGATTACTATATTCATATGTCGGTTCAAGATAGTGAGCATTTACGTCAATTTGTGTTTAAAAATATCACTTCTCGTGATGAAGTGACAACTGTTGAAACATCCCTTGTATTTGAGCACAGTCGTAGTGGTGTATTGCCTAATTTTCAAGGCAATTAAGTTACTTTTGATGAGCCCTTGTCATTTTTGAGTGGTGATTCCTTACTAATTTTCTAGACTTTTGATTTACTTGCTGCTTACGTTTATTCACTGAAGCACGTTGAGCTTGCTTGAAGTTTTTATTGGTAACACCTTCTCGGTAAACACTTTTTACTTGGGCATTTTTCTGTACTTTTTTCGACGTTACACTCGCATAACGTTGTTTTGGCGCAGTGTGTGAGTCACCCTTTTTTGCGCTAAACGCTTTATTTTCCTTACCTCTATTCAAGGTATTATTTCGTAGCGGAGTACCTTGTGCCGACAAACGTGCTTTTAATTGGCGTTGAGCCTGGCTTCGCTGTGCTTTGCTTTTTTGAGAAAAGTGCAGCTTCTTATTCGCATCATGCATTTTAACTCGCTTGCCTTGATATTTGTGGCTTAAATGTTTAGTACGATAAGCAACACCTCTTCTATGCGATGGTTGATGAGACCAACGCTTAGCGTAACCGCCACTTGAGATAGAGCGACGAGGACGCTGATGATAATAGCGATAATGTGAACGATATGGGTTATGTACTAGCACATGACGATTATGCCAATGAAAGCTACTAAAAAAGTAATTAAAAGAAATATGAATGCCTGAATGCCAATAAAAGGGACTATAGTGGCTCACATGAATACTATGATGAGGAGACCAATATACTGGCGGATATGCTGACCAATGCCAAACACCATAGACTCTACGCGTGTCATAATAAGGCACATAAACAATTTCTTTTTCTCGTGGCTCAATAACAATATTGTTTTCTTCATAGCTTACATCCATGTTATCCATGCTAGCTAAACTTCCTGCAAGCTTAGCTTGGCTTCGCAGCGCTTGAATGCTTTCTAAAAGCCTTGCTTCATCGTGTAAAAAAGCATCGCCAAGTTGCTGAGTCCAGCTGAGATCTTCATTTAATCGACCTAGTACTCTTTCAAAAGCAACTAATGCCTTGACACTGGCATCCCAGTCAAAATCTTGAACGGAATTTGCCAACTGTTTAGGACTTTTTCCTTCATTTTTTTTCAACCAACGATGCGCTTCAACTATTTCTAGTGGGTAAGTAGAAGCGATAAGAATGTGCGTTAATAAGCTATCCGGGTAAAGCGCAATAGGTGCTAATATTTGGGCTAACTGTGCATCACTAAATTGCTGTTCTTCTTGCTCTGAAGAAGCGGTAAAACTTATCAGCGTGGCAAAAAACATCGCAAATAAGAAGATAAAATTTTTCATGGTGATGATCCTTATTACTAATCAGGAGTAATAAAGATAACAAAGCTAAACTGAACGTAAGCTGAATAGCCTTACTTAGCTAGAACATTCAAACGTTAGCGTAAATGATGCCCCTGAAAGTTCCGCCGACTTTCCTATTAACAATTGCCCTTGATAACTTTTGAGTAAATCATTAACAATGGCTAACCCAATACCATGGCCTGCTTGGTAAGTATCTGCACGACCGCCCCGCGATAAAATCATCGCTTGTTGAGATTGATCTATCCCCTTACCATCATCAGCGATGCTAATAACTAATTGTTTCTCTTCAACAACAACACTAATAGCAACTTTACTGGCAGCTGCTTTACAAGCGTTATCTAATATATTGCCGAGAATTTCCATAAGATCGGCTTCATCTCCCTTAAATATGGCGCTGGGATCAATATCGAGCAGAAAAGATAAATTTTTGTCCTGATAGATTTTTGCCAATGTCGTGGTTAGCTTATCAACGACATGCTGTACATTCACGCCTAAATGCCATGAAGACTGCCCTGCACTTTGTGCTCTTTTGAGTTGATGTTCAATGATCTGATTGACTAATTGCAGCTGTTCGCTAGTACTGGCTGAAATATCTGGCTGACTTTGAATGACAGCAAGCGGATTTTTAAGACTATGAGCTAAATCAGACAAGGCATTACGATAGCGTTTACGCTGATTTTCTTCTGTCGCTAACAAGGTATTTAACTGCCCAGTGACTTGTTGCAATTCTTTAGGGTATTCTGCATCTAAGGCATTTTTATGGCCTTTTTCAATACTTTCAAGTTCATGAGTTAATACGGTTAAGGGTTTTAATGTCCATAACAGCCAAATAATTTGTACTAATATAAACACCACCATAAGTAGCAGTAACCAAGTCCATAGCTTTTGTTTAAAGTCATTAAGTGCTTGTTGAAAGCCTTGCTGATCTTTGATTAAGTGCAAGGTAATTGGGAAGGCTTGGCTATTATCAGAAAAACTGGCACTAAAGCTATAAAGCAGATGCTGACTGCCCGCTAGTTCTATATTTGATAATAACGTTTGACCAACATCGGGCGTAGGTAGTTCTTTGGGTAGAGGGAGCGTCAATAATGATTGTGATTGCCAAAGAGGTTTAGTGCTTACTTTTTTACTGACTTGCTCATGATTAACCAGAGGGGAAATTAGTGCATACAACCCAGATTGACTGATATTAAATTGATTTTCTAATAAAATATCAGGCATTAACAATTGGCTATTTTCAACTTCAGCAACGGTGAAAATAGAATAGCTATAAGCTTTAAGCTCATTTTTCATAGCTAAATTCAACTGTTGCTCAAACGCCTTAGTGAGGGTAATACCGATAACAGGCAGCAATATTACCGTCATCAACAAAGTGCTTAGCAACATTCTTACTTTCAAGGAATTAACGTGCCAAAAGCGAGCTTTACTAGGCGTAGTCATTATGCTTTGAATCGCTTTAATCGATAACCTTGACCACGAAGTGTTTCTATAAAGTTATAGCTGCTATTTGGGTCGAGTTTTTTTCTTAATCGGCGAATAAAAACTTCAATAACATTTGAGTCAAGATCGAAATCCTGATCGTAGATATGCTCAGTGAGTACCGCTTTTGAACTGACTTCATCAAGGTGCAACATCATAAACTCGAGCAGTTTATATTCTGAGCTACTTAGCTTTATTGCCTGCTGATTGACTTCCACCTGCAAGCTTTTAGTATTGATCACTAAAGGGCCATTCTTTATTAACGGGCTTGCCTGTCCAGCTGAGCGACGAATAAGGGCATTTAAACGCGCAAGTAACTCTTCTGCTTGAAAAGGCTTTGTTAAATAATCATCTGCGCCTGCATCTAAGCCGGCAACCTTATCCTGCCAACTATCTCTTGCTGTTAACACCAAGATAGGAAAAGAAATATTTTCTGCTCGCAGCCTTTTAATGACGCTAATACCATCAATTTTGGGTAAACCTACATCAATAATAGCCGCGTCGTAGGGGTATTCCTGCCCTTGGAATAAACCTATTTCACCATCGCTGGCTAAATCAACCAAGTAGTTGGCAGCTAACAAGTGCTTATTTAAATTTTGCTGCAAAGCAATATCGTCTTCAATCAATAATAAGCGCATTGTTAATGACCACCGCTAATTCGGCCTGATTTAGCATCAACAAACACTGACACTATATGACCATCGTTTTTAATTAATTTAACTCGATAGCCAGATTTTTGCTTTTGCACCTTGAGCACTTTTCCGCCATAGCGACCTTTCGCCATTTGAGCCGCCTGTTTACTGCTTTTAACCGCTAACCTTTGCTTTGCTTGCTGGTTAGCTTTAACTGTACCTATTGTCGATACAAAGCTGCCTTGAGCCGTAGCACTCAAGGAAAACGTTATGGTTAAAAGAAAAATCAAAAGTTGAGCAATTTTCATTATTGATCCAAAAGCAAACGGTTAAAGACGATGTTATTCCATAGCTTATTTAAAATCATAAACCTTAGCAACTGAATATAAGCTGAATGCACTTTTCTAATAAATGGCTAGTTGCTGTCTGGTACTGTTCAGCTTGTATTCATCTTTATTGCGCTTTAATTGCCATAACAAACAAGCGAGTAAGGAAATATCATGCGTAAATTAACTCATGTAGCCAGCACAACTCTTAACAAGTATGTATATAAAGTACTGCTGTTAATGGTTTTTAATTTTACCGTTATCACGCAAACAACAGCTGTTGAGTCAAAGGTCGAAGTTTTTTCAGTGTCACAAGGCCAGTTAAGTAAAACACTTGATGAACAGCAACGTAAGCGCATCATCGAGGAGAGCAAACTTGTCCTAACTTCTGATCAAATCAACGGCACAGCAATGCCAAAAACTAGAGAGGAAATATTAGCAACGCAGACAAGACTGCCAAGAAAAGCGAAAGCTAACTCAAGGTCACAAAGCATTACTCCTGCTGCTTCTCGCCAAAGTTATTTTGCTGATTTTGCTATCTATGGCGCAAACAGTTTTGTTCAAGATGATTATGATGGTGATGGCTTCTATCAAACTTTTAGTGTCACTTTTGACGCCGATATATACAGTTATACTGAAAATCAATTGGCTGAAGTGTATGCGCTTTTATATATCAGTAAAAACGGCGGCCCTTGGACGCACTATTTTACCACTGATAACTTTCTTATCGAAGGTGACACAGATTTAGATGAGTATGAAGTGATAACTACACTAAGATCAGGTTATTCAAGTGATTACTATGATGTGCTAATAGATTTATACCAAGTGGGCTATAGTGACATAGTCGCAAGTTATAGCGCTGATGATAGTAATGCACTGTATGCTTTGCCCTTAGAAAGCGCTGAATATGATGAGCCTTACCTTGAAGTTGTCGAAGTAAGCGGCGGTAATATGTACTGGGGTATCCTATTACTCATAGTGACTTATTTTATTCGACTCAAGATCAGAGCTAGCTAAGTTGGCTATCATCTAGTAAAAATAAAGCCCCAAAAAATACTCTTTTGGGGCTTTTTTAAAACTAAGCGTACCGTAAAGCTAATGCCTTACCTGTATCAAATTTTAGCTTTTTAAATCATCAAAAAACTTTTTCACGCCATCGAAGAAACCTGTTTCTTTCGGACTATGCTTTTTATTGCTTTTGCCCATTTTTTCTTCTAATTGACGTAATAAGTCTGCTTGATCGCCTGATAAATTAACGGGGGTTTCAAGTACCACTTTACACATTAAATCACCTGTAGATGAGCTCCGAACTGATTTAACCCCTTTGCCACGTAAACGGAACATTTTGCCCGTTTGCGTTTCTTTCGGCACTTTAAGTTTCACTTTGCCGCCTAGGGTTGGTACTTCAATTTCACCGCCTAGTGCTGCTGTGACAAAGCTGATTGGCACTTCACAATACAAGTGGTTTTCATCACGTACAAATATGTCATGATCGCGTACATTCACTTGCACATATAAATCACCGGCAGGTGCGCCATGCTCACCTGCTTCACCTTCACCTGATAAACGAATTCTATCGCCGGTATCAACACCCGGTGGAATTTTAACAGATAAGGTTTTATTTTTTTCAACGCGTCCTTGTCCACGACATGAAGTACAAGGGTCTGAAATAACTTTACCTTTACCGCTACAAGTAGGACAAGTTTGCTGCACGGCAAATAAACCTTGACGCATTTGTACTTGGCCATGACCATGACAAGTGCTACATGTTTTAGCCGAGGTGCCTTTTTTAGCGCCTGAGCCATCACATGGCTCACAGCTAACAAAGGTAGGTACTTTTATTTCTAAACTCTTACCTTTAACAGCATCTTCAAGGTTTAGCTCTACGTTATAGCGTAAGTCTGAGCCACGTTGTGCACGTGATTGACGACCACCGCGACCACGGCCGCCCCCAAAAATATCACCAAAAATATCACCAAAAGCATCACCGAAATCACCATGACCACCGCCAAAGCCGCCACCACCGTGACCGCCTTGTTCAAAAGCAGCATGACCGTATTGATCATAAGCAGCACGCTTTTGATCGTCTTTTAAGATTTCATACGCTTCTTTGATTTCTTTAAAGGTTTCTTCTTTAGCTTTATCACCTGCAGTTCTGTCAGGGTGATACTTCATCGCTAACTTTTTGTAGGCTTTTTTGATATCGCGATCAGCTGCATCTCTGGATACACCTAACACTTCATAATAATCACGTTTTGACATAAATCGGTTTCTTTACTTCAAGTTGATTGAGACTAATTTTCTTCATTATTCTGAAAATTCTCGATAAAAAATCAAGAAAATCAGCACCAAATAAAAATTACTTTTTCTAATTCTTAACACACAAAAAGCGCCGTAACCGACGCTTTATTTTAGACTTAATAAGTAACACTAAAGTTATTTAAGCTTTAAGCTAGTTAGTTTCAGTGCAAGGCGAATGCGCGGAGCCTAGTTTACTAGGTGAGCACAATCAACGCCGCAATGGAGCTAACTAGCAACAAGATTAATAACTGACTTATTTATCGTCCTTAACCTCTTCAAACTCAGCATCCACTACGTCGTCCGCAGGAGCTGCACCGCTATCAGCTTCAGGAGCAGCACCTTCTGGCGCGCCTTGAGCTTGTGCTTTCGCTTGAGCAATTTCCATTAACTTAGCTGATGCTTCCATTAACGCTTGAGATTTTGCATCAATCGCTTCTTTATCATCACCTTTGATCGCTTCTTCAAGTTCAGCAATAGCCACTTCGATTTTCTCTTTATCTTCCGCTGGTAACTCATCGCCTGCTTCTTCTACTTGCTTACGAGTAGCATGAACCATACCATCAGCTTGGTTACGTGCAGTAACTAGCTCTTCAAATTTAGCATCCGCATCAGCGTTAGCTTCTGCATCATTTACCATTTGCTCTACTTCTTCATCAGATAAACCTGAAGAGGCTTTAATGGTAATCTTTTGCTCTTTACCGGTATTTTTATCTTTCGCTGTTACGTGCAAGATACCGTCGGCATCAATATCGAAAGTAACTTCGATTTGCGGCGTACCGCGTGGTGCTGGATCAATACCTTCAAGGTTAAATTGACCTAAAGATTTATTAGCACTCGCTTGTTTACGCTCACCTTGTACAACGTGTACCGTTACCGCCGCTTGGTTATCATCAGCCGTTGAGAACGTTTGTGATTGCTTAGTCGGGATAGTAGTGTTTTTATCGATAACTTTAGTCATCACACCACCCATAGTTTCAATACCTAATGACAATGGCGTTACATCTAAAAGAAGAACGTCTGTTACATCACCAGATAGAACACCTGCTTGTACCGCAGCACCAGAAGCTACTGCTTCATCAGGGTTAACATCTTTACGAGGCTCTTTACCGAAGAAGTCTGTAACTGCTTTTTGTACCATCGGCATACGCGTTTGACCACCAACTAAGATAACGTCATCAACATCACTTGTTGATAAATCCGCATCTTTAAGAGCAATTTTTAATGGCTCTAACGTCGCTTTAACCATATCTTCAACTAAAGATTCTAATTTCGCACGTGTTACTTTGATGTTCATGTGCTTAGGACCAGACGCATCAGCAGTGATGTAAGGTAAGTTAACATCAGTTTGTTGTGCAGAAGAAAGCTCACATTTGGCTTTTTCAGCAGCTTCTTTTAGGCGTTGCATAGCAAGTGGATCAGCCGTTAAGTCCATGCCTTGATCTTTTTTGAATTCAGCTACAAGATAGTTGATTAAACGGTTATCGAAATCTTCACCACCTAAGTGGGTGTCACCGTTAGTCGCAAGTACCTCAAACGTGTGCTCACCTTCAACTTCATCAATTTCAATAATTGAAATATCAAAAGTACCACCACCTAAATCGTATACGGCAACAACTTTATCGCCTTGTTGCTTGTCCATACCGTAAGCAAGTGCCGCAGCCGTTGGCTCGTTGATAATACGCTTAACATCAAGACCAGCGATACGACCAGCATCTTTAGTTGCTTGACGTTGTGAGTCATTAAAATATGCAGGGACCGTAATTACTGCTTCAGAAACGCTTTCACCTAGAAAGTCTTCTGCAGTTTTCTTCATTTTTTTCAAAACTTCAGCAGATACTTGTGGTGGCGCAACATTGTTGTCTTTTGCTTTAACCCAAGCATCACCGTTATCAGCTTTTACAATACCAAAAGGCATAATTTCAATATCGCGTTGCACTTCTTTATCTTCAAAGCGACGACCAATTAAACGCTTGATAGCGAATAAAGTATTTGTTGGGTTAGTTACTGATTGGCGCTTAGCTGGTTGACCTACTAAGGTTTCGCCTTCTTCTGTATAAGCAATGATTGAAGGGGTTGTACGATCACCTTCTGCATTTTCAATTACACGTACACTGTCGCCGTCTAAAACAGCTACACATGAGTTAGTGGTTCCTAGGTCAATACCGATTATTTTGCCCATGATGGGAGCTCCTATTCATTATTTTACTATGCAGTTCATTGCTGGCATCAGTAAAAATTAATCTAATTTGTTGTTGAAATAGTAAGTGGGGTCAGCAAATGACTTTTCAACTATTTACAAGAAAAAAATGTAAAAAAAAGTATTTTTTTCATAAAAAGCCGTTTAAAAATCAAAAAATCCGTTAATTTTCATTAACGGATTTTTATTTTAATACTTATATTTGTGCTTATGCTGAGGTATCTACCGCTGGCGCCGCTTTAGAAACCATTACCATCGCAGGACGAATCAAACGACCATTAAGCTCATAACCTTTTTGCATTACCGCAATAACAGTGTTTGGCGCTACATCAGGAACTTCTTGCATTGACATCGCTTGGTGAAACTCAGGATTAAAAGGTTGATCTTGTGGATCAACGGCTTTTACACCAAATTTTTCAACACCTGACAAGAAGCTTTGTAATGTCAGCTCAACACCTTCACCAAGTGCTTTTTGCGCCTCATCTTCTTTATCGATATTAGCAATTGCACGCTCTAAATTATCAACCACTGGCAGTAATTCAGCGGCAAATTTTTCTAACGCAAATTTACGTGCTTTTTCTACATCTTGTGCCGCACGGCGACGAATATTATCAACTTCTGCTTTCGCACGAATCACTGAATCTTTTTGATCATTAACTGTTGCTTGTGCAGTAGCCAATGCCAATTCTAATTCATTAATACGCTCTTGTTCTTCGCTGATCACTTCATGAGCATGCTCATGTTGCTCTTCAACTTGTGCTTCAGCTTCTTTAACAATGTCATCAGCTAGTTGCTCTGGTGACATGTCAGCAGCTTGCTGCTCTTCAGGTTTTGTTGACTCTGTCGTCATAAAAAACTCCACTTAAATCTAGGTAAACTATTCTATTGCTGCTAATTATGGGGTCGCACTGATGCGATTCAAGCTTTTGTTGCAATAAATTAAAACTATTTTATCAAATGCAAACTTTACAAGCCATGCAAATAGGAGGAAAATTCCCTCAAAGAGATTACTACCATTAAATAATCGTTATGACTCAACAGTATAAAACAATTGGACTCATCGGTAAGCCAAATCATCAAGGTGCTAGTGCAACAATTAAAGCATTGCACAGCTATTTAATTGATAACCAATATCAAGTTTTGGTAGAGAGCTCAGTAGCGAATTCAGTCGAGATTGCTGACATGAATGTTTGTACACTGACCGATATTGGCGAGCAAGCTGATCTTGCTATAGTCGTTGGTGGTGATGGTTACATGTTAGGTGCCGCCCGGGTTTTAGCCTGTTTTGATATTGGCGTTATTGGTGTCAATCGCGGCAATTTAGGTTTTTTAACGGATTTATCTCCAACAGACGTGATTGAACCTTTAGCAAAAATTTTAGCTGGGGAGTCGCGCTCTGAGCAGCGCTTTATCATAGAAGCGGAAGTATATCGTCACGGCAAATTAAAAAGCTCTAATAGTGCGGTCAACGAAGCCGTTCTTCATGCAGGTAAAGTGGCAAGCATGATTGAATTTGAAGTTTATATTGATAATTGCTTTATGTTTAGCCAACGCTCTGATGGTTTAATTGTATCAACACCTACAGGTTCAACCGCTTATTCAATGTCTGCTGGCGGCCCAATTTTAACACCAAATTTAAATGCGCTATCACTCGTCCCCATGTTCCCACACACGCTCACTAGTCGCCCTATCGTGGTTGATGGCGATAGTGAAATAAAATTGATACTTGCCAATGAAAACCAAGAAAGTCTGCAGGTAAGTTGTGACGGTCATGTGATATTAGCAGTGATGCCAGGTGATGAAGTAATTATCAAAAAGAGTCCCTGTACTATACGCTTAGTACACCCTCTCAATCATGATTACTTCAATGTGCTACGAAATAAGCTTAGCTGGGGTAACAAGCTTTACTAGCAACTCAATAGCAGATATCCCTCCGCTATTTTTTAAAATAGCTTGCAAAACTCTTTTTTACTGTATAAATTTACATGTATAAATTTATACAGTAAAAAGGTGATGCACTGTGCTTTTACATCTAAATATTCAAAATTTTGCTATTGTTAAATCCCTCGATATAGATTGGCAGTCAGGTATGACGACCATTACCGGTGAAACAGGTGCAGGAAAGTCTATTGCAATAGATGCATTAGGCTTATGTTTAGGTGATAGGGCAACCACCAACGTTGTTAGGCCTAATTGCAAGAAAGCAGAGCTAGCAGCCACTTTTGAAACAAATAATAACCTCAGTGCTCAACAATGGCTTAACCAGCACGATTTAGCATTAGACGCTGACAGCGAATGCATCTTGCGCAGAGTTATCTCAAGTGAAGGACGTTCAAAAGCCTATATTAATGGTAGCCAAGTACCTCTTGTACAACTAAAAGAGATAGGGCAATTACTGATTAATGTGCACGGACAACATGATCATCAGCTCATTGTAAAATCAAGCCAACAATGTAAATTGTTAGACGAATATGCCGATCACCCTACGCTACTTGAAGCAGTTAAACATTATTCCAAGCAGTGGCATAAGCTCAACAAAGAGCTAACGTTACTACAAGAAAACAAACTACAGCGTGAAGCTCAACAACAATTAATTCAATATCAAGTCAATGAGCTAGATGAATTCTCACCACAACAAGGCGAGTTCGAAACACTAGAAAGTGATTATAAGCGACACGCCAACGCTCAAGATTTACTCGATACGACGTTGCAATCGTTACAAACCCTAATTGAACACGAAAACTTTAATGTGCTCGATGCATTGCGACAATGCAGTGAAAATATAACGTCTTTGGCCTCGGTCGATAAAAAGCTGCTTAATGTTGCTGATATACTTAGCAATAGTGTCATTCAACTTGAAGATGCAGGTGATGACTTAAAACATTATTATCAACAACTTGAACTTGATCCACAGGCTTACTCCTTAATTGAAGAGCGGTACTCCACTACGCTACAACTGGCTAAAAAACATAATTTAGCGCCAGAAAACCTTGCTGATTTTCATCAAGCACTTAAGCAAGAATTAGCGGAAATTTGCAACGATGGTACAAGAATAGATTTAGTTATCGAAGAACTAGATAAAACGGAGCAATATTATCAACAAGCTGCCAGTGAATTATCTGCGTCCAGAAATAAAGCTGCCAAAACACTCAGTACGTTGATCAGTGAAAGCATGCACGAATTAAATATGCCTGACGGGCAATTTTTTATTGCTATTGACACGCTAGCGGTTGATAAAAATAATAGCAAAGCAGCTCCGCTCCCAGCCAACGGTATAGATAAAATTGATTTTCAAGTTAGCATCAACCCGGGTCAGACACTAGAAGCCATGAATAAGGTCGCTTCAGGAGGTGAGTTATCGAGGATCAGTTTAGCGATGCAAGTTATCTTAGCGGATAAAGTTGTCACGCCAACGCTAATTTTTGATGAAGTTGACGTGGGGATCAGTGGCCCAACGGCAGCAATGGTAGGTAGTAAGTTACAAAAGTTAGCAAAAAGCACCCAAGTTATTTGTGTTACCCATTTACCACAAGTTGCCTGTAAAGGTCATCAACAATTATTTGTCAGCAAATTAACCGATGGGGAGCACACTGAAACAAATGTTACGGAACTAAGTGAGCAAAGTCGCATCCAAGAGATAGCACGTTTACTCGCAGGTGATAAAATTTCAGAGCATAGCTTAGCGAATGCACAAGAATTATTGGCAAGCTAATATAGGCCTAAATACAAAAATGTTGAAAATAGTTTTGTATCTAAAGCCATGCTTAGTTACTATACCCGAACTACTTCAAGATGCGTGTTCCTGCATCTTGAAATCGTTTGGGTATGTCCCTGCTCGCACTTTACGCGATTATTAAAGCGTTATTAATTTGTATTTAAGGAAAGTAAAATTTCATGTTGTTTCGAGTTTCTATATTAACTATCGCATTATCACTTGCTGCTTGTTCAAGTTGGGTTTATCGTATTGATATTCCACAAGGAAATTATCTAGAGCAGAAAAGTATCGATAAAATTCAGGTCGGTATGACTAAGGAACAAGTAAAATTTGTATTAGGTAGCCCTGTGCTAGTTGATGCTTTTGATAAAGATACTTGGAACTACGTATATCGCTTTAAATCAGGTCGTAGTAAAAAGTTAGACATGGAAAAAAGTTTCACCATTAAGTTTGAAAATGACCAGTTAGTATCTGCCTCAGGTGATTTTGAGTTATCTGAAAACTTCAACGTTCCCTTTAATACCCCTGTTGAAAAAACAGATGCTGAGAATGAAGCAAACCAAAAGTTTCAACCAAAAGAAACTAAATAATGCATAAACATTTTCAATAAAAAAACGGCGTATTATCGCCGTTTTTTTTATTGACTAAGCTAACTTATCAACAAGTAAAATAACAAACAGTTAATCTTTTTTAGCTAAAGGGTTCACCCTTCCACCTGTTGTTTTATCTGCTCGCCCTTCAGATTTAGCTTTTTCAGCTCGGCGTTTTCTTACTTCTTTAGGATCTGCAATTAAGGGACGGTAAACTTCTATTCTGTCTAAATCTTCAACGACTTGGCTCAATTTGACTGCCTTATTCCAAATACCCACTTTATTAACGGTTAAATCGATTTCAGGAAACAAGTTAATAATCCCCGACTCAATAATGGCCTGTTCAACAGTTGCACCTTGATTAACAGGCAAAGAGAGTAGTTTTTGCTTATGCGCTAAACCATAAACCACTTCTATTTGAATAGTTTCTTGCTCATTGTTTGTTGCTTTGGCGTTTATTGCTAGCTCTGCGTTCATTTTAAACATTTACTCCATAAATTTCTTTGGCTCTTTGAGTAAAAGCTTGCACCATATTATTGGTTAAATGGTTAAATACTCGTCCAAACGCTAGATCAAACATCTTATTTGAAAATTCATACTCAAGCGCTAAACTCACTTTACATGCCTCTTCTGATAATGGGGTTAAGTGCCAACTGCCTTGCAATGTTTTAAAAGGGCCATCAACAAGTGTTAACTGTACTTCTTCATTCGATATTAACGTATTTTCAGTGGTGAACCATTTTTTCAAGCCACCTTTAGAAACTAATAACGCCGCTGTTACCGAGCTGTCACTTTGGCTAATAATTTTACTATCACTACAATCTGGTAAAAAGCTTGGATAAGCTAATACATCATTTATTAATTGATACATTTGTTCAGCACTATACATAACAAGTGCACTACGATTTATCGCTGGCATTACTTTTCCACAACTAACCCTTATTCAATGATTTGTATAATAACAAAGCGTGATTAAAAGCGCATTATCCAAGAAAAGATAAATTTCTCATTTAAAAGCATATTTTTACCCGTATAATAGCCGCGAACTATTTTGGAAAAGACAATGTCAAAGAAAAAATCTAAAAACAAAGCAAATAGCAACACCATAGCATTAAACAAAAAAGCTAGGCATAACTATACCCTAACCGATAAATTTGAAGCGGGTATGAGTTTACAAGGTTGGGAAATTAAAAGTATTCGTAACGGAAAAGTCAATATTTCTGATTGCTATGTGCATATTAAAGACAGAGAAGCTTATTTAGTCGGTGCTGAAATTCACCCTTTGATATCGGCTTCTAGTCATGTTGTTTGTGATCCAGTTAGGCCTCGAAAATTACTGCTTAATCGTAGAGAGCTGGATAAACTTATTGGCGCAGTAGAGCGTAATGGCTTCTCCTTGATAGCCACAGCCATGTATTGGAAAAAATGCTGGGTTAAACTTGAGTTTTACTTAGGCAAGGGTAAAAAAGATCATGACAAACGCTCAGACATTAAGGATAGAGAATGGAAGGTTGAGCAAGGTCGCATGATGAAAAACAAACAACAATAGTGACTAATTAGCTATTTTCACTTGGTGTTAATCAATAAAGCACGGTATAATCAAGATATTGATAACGGTAAATGGTTATCTAACTTTGGGGCGGATTTAGGATTCGACAAGATTCACGAAACCCAAGGTGCATG
>JAPHTO010000032.1 GCA_026196955.1 Colwellia sp.
AAAAGAAATTTAATTTTAAAGTTTGTAAAGGAAAAGTAATGTCAAATATCAGTAAAATTTTCGCCCGTGAAATCATGGATTCTCGTGGTAACCCAACTGTTGAAGCCGATGTCTATTTAGAATCTGGTGCTTGGGGCCGAGCTGCTGCACCCTCTGGTGCATCTACGGGCTCTCGTGAAGCACTAGAATTACGTGACGGCGATAAAGCGCGTTATTTAGGTAAAGGCGTGTTAAATGCTGTTGCCGCTATTAAAAATGACATTACGCCAGCACTTATTGGCCAAAATGCGTTAGAACAAGCTAACATCGACAAAATCATGATTGATTTAGATGGCACTGAAAATAAAGAAAAATTTGGTGCAAATGCCATTTTAGCGGTATCGCTTGCTGTTGCGAAAGCCGCTGCGATGGATAAAGGTGTTCAGTTGTTCGAACACATTGCTGACTTAAATGGCACTCCTGGCGTGTATAGCCTTCCAGTACCTATGATGAATATCATTAATGGTGGTGAGCATGCGGATAATAACGTAGATATTCAAGAGTTTATGGTTCAGCCTGTTGGCGCTAAAAGCTTTACAGAAGCATTACGTATGGGCGCTGAAATTTTCCATGCCCTGAAAAAAGTATTATCTAGCAAAGGCTTAAATACGGCTGTAGGTGATGAAGGTGGTTTTGCGCCTAACTTAGCTTCAAATGCTGATGCATTAGCGGTAATCAAAGAAGCTGTTGCTGCGGCAGGTTACGAGCTAGGTACTGATATTACTTTAGCATTAGATTGTGCTGCATCAGAATTTTATGATGGCGATAAAGGTATTTACGATCTTACGGGTGAAGGCAAGCAGTTTAGCTCAAATGCTTTCTCTGACTTCTTAGGTGAGTTATGTAAAGAATACCCCATTGTATCTATTGAAGATGGTTTAGACGAGTCTGACTGGGATGGTTTCAAATACCAAACTGAATTACTTGGCGATAAAGTACAAATTGTTGGTGATGATTTATTTGTTACTAATACTAAAATCCTTAAAGAAGGCATCGACAAAGGTATCGCTAATTCTATCTTAATTAAATTTAACCAAATTGGCTCATTAACTGAAACGTTAGCGGCGATTAAAATGGCTAAAGATGCAGGCTATACTGCTGTTATTTCTCATCGCTCAGGTGAAACTGAAGATGCAACTATTGCAGATTTAGCGGTAGGTACAGCGGCAGGTCAAATCAAAACTGGCTCTTTATGTCGTTCAGATCGTGTTTCTAAATACAACCAGTTATTACGTATTGAAGAGTTTTTAGCTGATAAAGCGGTATACAATGGCTTATCAGAAATTAAAGGCCAATAACTATTAAAATGATTGCTACTTCACTCAATAGCCGTGTTACTTGTACTCACTGACTAAAGTCAGCTCAGTGCAAGTGCCTAGCTCTTGAATGAATTAGCTTCAATTTAATGACTTATATAGATGTATGTTAAACCGAGCTATCATAGGCTCGGTTTTTTTATGAGAAATTTTATCTTTTCGTCATTATCGCGTATGCTTAAAGTCAGGTAAGTAAGTTGTTGATTTTTAACACCTCATGACACAATCATCTCTTTGGCAAGATAATAAGCAAAATAATGATTTTGCAGAAATATGTAATGCGCTTTATGAGCGAGAGTTGCGCTTGCTTGCTAATATTGAAGTAACTTCTGTACAAAGTGTGCAAGGGCGCTTGAAAAGCCTGCCTTATTATATAAATCGCACCGCTAGCATGATGATACGAGTGAATGAGCTAGGCAATTCTCCGCTGACATTAGATGTTCAAAATGCTAGTTGGTCTGCAAAACAAGCTAGCCATTTACCCTTAGCAGGGGAAGATAATCATGTGATTCACGCTTGGTATACAGAATTGCTAAATAAAGCAGATAAATCTTTGCTTGGTTTAGTTGTGCCAGTGCTTGCTGAAGATCATATTATCATTGATTGTATTGATGGTGTTGATGCAGAAAAAAATCGCCTGAGAACCAATGTGTCAGGGTGGCTTTCTTTAACTTCTGCAGAGGAAAAAGCAACAGACGCCAAACCGGCAAGACGGCTACTAAAGCCAAATAAGAAGGTTATGCTGGCGGCATGTGCGGGTCATCGCTGGCAGAGTTGCCAAAGTAAAAAATTAAGACCTATTATACCTTCGCTACGAGAGTTATTACTGTCTTGCTCTATAAACTGGCAAAACTTTCATCAAGTATTGAAGTAGCTTTACTCAAATTTCAGGTTTTTCATCTCACTCAATCAAATTGAATTTTACTCCCTTTTCTCCCTTTATCGCATAATTGCTAAGGGTTTACTTATTTAAACATTTACACCTGCTGTCACCTTTATATAATAGTGAATCTATACCATGTTTCTGTTTATTTCTTAGGTGATCATGCGGGCATTTACAGCACTGTTGCTGATCTTATTAGCGTTATTGCAATACCGCCTTTGGTTTGGTAAGAATAGTGTGCCTGATTATCTCGCTTTACAAGAAGATGTAATTCGTCAACAAGCGGCGAATGAAAAGCTGAAACAACGTAATAAGTTGCTTTATGCTGATACCGATGATTTAAAGTTAGGTAGTGAAGCTATTGAAGAACGTGCGCGTAATGAATTAGGGATGATCAAAGAAAATGAAACTTTTTTTCGCTTGATCCCCCAAAAAGAGCATACCAATAAAAATAATGCATCAGGACAATCTTCAGCGAAGGAAACGCGTTAATGGATATTTTAAATCAGCAATTTACTGTGATTGTACCTGCTGCGGGCGTGGGCAAACGTATGTTGGCCTCATGTCCTAAACAATACCTTCAAATTAATAATGAGACTATTTTAGCTCATACAGTAAACCGTTTATTGAGTCATAAAAGTATTGCCAAAGTCATTTTAGCTTTAGGCGATAATGACGAGTACTTTGCACACACTTCACTCGCGCAACACCCTGATATTATTCGAGTATCAGGCGGAGTCGAACGAGTTGATTCCGTATTAAACGGCTTATACGCCGTTGATGATAAGAAATGTCCTTGGGTACTTGTGCATGATGCTGCTCGCCCGTGTGTTACCCACAAAGACATAGACCAACTTATTAAACAGTGTTTAGCACAAAATACCGGTGGCTTATTAGCCGCTCCAGTTGTGGACACCATGAAACAATGTGAATCTACAAGCTCAGTACCTAAGGTGTCTAGCACTGTAGATCGTACTCAGTTATGGCATGCATTAACACCACAAATGTATAAAACGGTAGAATTAAGGCAAGCAATTGAACAAGCTCAGCGTAAAGGTATCACCATTACTGATGAGTCTTCAGCAATAGAATTAGCAGGGTTAGAAAGTTTATTGGTTTCTGCAAGTCGTGAAAATATTAAAATAACTCGACCTGAAGATTTGGCGTTAGCTGCTTTTTATCTCGAGCAACAAAAAAATAATATAGAGGATGATGTATGCGCATAGGACATGGGTTTGATGTACATAAATTTGGTGGCTCTGGCCCATTAATGTTAGGTGGCGTGGCGGTTCCTTTTGAACAAGGATTTGTTGCTCATTCAGATGGTGATGTCGCTATACATGCACTTTGTGACGCTATTTTAGGTGCCCTCTGTTTAGCTGATATAGGTAATCATTTTCCTGATACTGATGGTCAGTATGAAAACATCTCCAGTCGCATACTGTTGCGTCACGTTGTTGGTTTAATGACAGAGAAAGGGTATCAGTTAGGAAATGCTGATATTACTATTGTTGCGCAAGCACCTAAAATGTCGCCACACCTTTTAGCAATGAGAGAGTGTTTGAGTGAGGATTTAAACTGTCATGTTGATCAACTGAATGTTAAGGCGACAACCACTGAAAGGTTAGGTTACACCGGACGAAAAGAAGGTGTGGCTGTGCACAGTGTTGTTTTGCTTGAGCCTATTTCTCCCGTCATGCCTCCCATTCAAGAAGTGCAAAATGTTTGATGCTTACTACAAGCAATAACATGCCGTAAATATATTGAAATCAATTTAGGAAAATAATGTTACCAGAACTTAACTTTTTGCATGGTAAACCAGCATCTACAGGATTATTAAGAAGTCAGATAAGTGACTTTAAAGTCTTTGAACAATTACCTTTTTCCCCTTGCGGGGAAGGAGAGCATCTATATATTCATATTCGAAAAACTGGTGCTAACACGGTTTTTGTCGCTAGAGAGCTAGCGAAGTACTTTAAAATAAAAGAGCAACTTGTTTCCTATGCGGGTTTAAAAGACAGATTTGCTGTGACTGAGCAGTGGTTTGGGGTTCATGTTCCCGGTAAACAAGTTTATGACTTAGGCGACCTAAATATAGAAGGCGTAGAAATACTGAGTTATCAACGGCATAACAAAAAATTGCGCACAGGGGCATTAACCGGCAATCGTTTTGAATTAATATTGCGTGATGTTACTGAGCTTAAAGCTTTGCATGAACGTTGGCAGGCTATTGTTGAACAAGGCGTACCAAACTATTTTGGTGAGCAGCGATTTGGTATTGATGGCGGCAATATTAATAGTGCTTTAGCTTTATTTTCAGGCACTAAAGTAAAAGACAAAAAAAAGCGCGGTATGTATTTATCGGCTGCCCGCTCTTATCTTTTCAATGATATTATTAGTGAACGGATTAAACAGAAAATTTTTTCTACCATGCAAGTGGGTGATGTGCTGATGTTAGCTGGCACACAATCTGTTTTTCATCTTGATGAAGTTGATGCAAGCATAGCGCAGCGTTTCAAGCAAAAAGATGTTGATATTACTGCTTCTATGTGGGGATCTGGCGAGTTGATGACTAGCGCAGAGCCGAAAGTTTTTGAGGAAACAATAGCAGCTAAGCATAATGAATTTGCGCAAGGTTTACCACGTTTTGGTTTAAAACAAGAGCGTCGACGTATTCGTTTGACGGTACAAGGTGCTGATATTAAAGTCTTGGCTGCTACAAAAACAGATGATTTACCTTCAGTGATGGTGAGCTTTTCGTTACCTGCTGGCTCGTATGCTACAACGGTGCTACGTGAGTTAATTAATTATCAAGATTGTAGTCAGCGCGTTTTAGTGCCAAGTTAACTGTTGGAATATCAATGAATATATTATTAAGTAATGACGATGGCGTGCACGCTCTAGGCATTAAGGTGCTGCAACAGGAGTTAGCGAA
>JAPHTO010000164.1 GCA_026196955.1 Colwellia sp.
AGGTGGTTGGCAGAGTTTATCACATCCGCTTGAGCATGGTGGTCAAGGCTTACCTCCATCATTAGGCTTAGTTAAGTCTGAAATGATGGGAACCGCAAACTGGTCGTGGGCTATGTATCCCGGTTTAAGTCATGGCGCTATGAACACAGTGCAAACGCATGGCTCTGAAGAGCAAAAAGAATTATACCTAACGCGGTTAACAGAAGGTACTTGGACGGGCACCATGTGCCTAACCGAGCCTCAATGCGGTACAGATTTAGGTCAAGTTAAAACTAAAGCTGAGCCTAATGGCGATGGGACTTATAACATTACGGGAACAAAAATTTTTATTTCTGCGGGTGAGCATGACTTAACAGATAATATTATTCATATTGTGCTTGCAAGATTACCAGGGGCACCAGAGGGAACTCGCGGCATATCTTTATTTATTGTTCCTAAAATCAAAACTGATGCTCAAGGTAATTTAGGGGAAAGTAACAATGTTACCTGCGGCTCAATTGAAGATAAAATGGGGATCAAGGCTTCAGCAACGGCGGTGCTAAATTTTGATAATGCTGTAGGAGAGTTAATCGGGCCAGAAAATAAAGGGTTAGAATGTATGTTCACCTTTATGAATACTGCACGTATAGGAACAGCATTACAAGGTATTTGTGCTGCTGAATTATCTTATCAAAATGCGCTTATATATGCCAAAGAGCGCTTGTCGATGCGTTCATTAACGGGTAAAAAATATCCAGAGCAAGTGGCTGATCCTATTATTGTGCATCCCGATGTACGGAAAATGCTTATGACTCAAAAAGCTATTTCTGAAGGTGGCCGCGCCATGATCTATTACGCAGCAAAAATTGTTGATGAAATAGAAATGGCGAAAACAGATGAAGAGAAAAAAAGCGCAGATGATAAGTTAGGGTTTATTACACCTATCTTAAAGGCTTTTTTGACCGAGCTTGGTTTGGAAGCAGCCAATCATGGTGTGCAAATTTTTGGTGGCCATGGTTATATAAAAGAGTGGGGCATGGAGCAAATTGTCCGTGATACCCGTATCTCCACGCTATATGAAGGCACAACAGGAATTCAAGCGTTAGATTTATTAGGTCGTAAAATTTTACTTACTCATGGTCGTTCTTTGAAAACCTTTACTAAAGAAGTTTTAAGCTTTTGTAAAGATAAGAGTATGTTGTCGAGTAATCCGCATAAACGTCAAATGAACAAATTTATTTGGCCACTAAGTAAAGCGGTTGCTAATTGGCAACAGTATTCGTTGCGTTTGGCACTTAAAGCTAAAAAAGATAGAGATGTCGTTGGCTCAGCTTCAGTCGATTATTTAATGTTTTCAGGCTATGTCGTTATGGGGTATTTTTGGGCACAGATGGCACAAGCCGCTTATGAGAAATTGGCTGATAAAAACTTAGAAAATCGTGATTTTTATCGCGCTAAGATTAAGACTGCGGAATTTTATTTTGAGCGCATGTTGCCTAAAACTAAGTCGCTAGCTAAAACCATGATGGCGGATCCAAAAACCTTAATGCAGCTTGATCAAGAACTACTCTCTTTCTTGTAATGTTTGCAAAGGTTCACATATAAAAAAACGCACAAGCTATAAACTTGTGCGTTTTTTTTAGATTAATATCAGTTGTTCTTGTTAATTCTTCAACCCCATAATCCACCCCATAAGTTTACGAGTAATTTGGTAAATGGCTTCTATTGAACGTTCATTGCGAGTTAAGGGTAACTGACTATATTGTAATTGTGAAAAAATAGTACGCATCATTTTAGCGTCTATTTCGGGATCTTTTTTATTAAAATAACTCGCCAGTACCGTGAAAGGTCTAAGTTGGGACTCTTCATGTTCATGTGCTAATTTTTTTAATTCCGGCGTAACTTGCATTGCCGTATACATTAGCTGCTCTACGGCAAGCGAAGTGGTCTCTGTGTTGATATTTTCAAACAAATAATTAGCTGTCATTGAAGCCAGTTTCTCGCAAAGCTCCGTTTTAACAGACACTTTTCGTAAACTAGTCTTATCAATACTATCGAACGAAGCAAATGCTTTTTGTAAGATATTATCAGTTCTTTCACGCATGTAATTAGAGTTAAGCACAAAGGCTTGTTGTACCAACTCTTGTATATCTTTGAAGTAGTAGGTTGTTAATGACAGTTGAATATCAGCATGGCTAGCAATAGCTCTATGGGTTGTTCCCTTAATGCCTTGAGTCGCAAGCACTTCAATAGCAGACATTAATATTTTTTCACGGGTACGCTCTCCCTTAGAGCGGCGCTGAACGACTTTATTACTAGCACTTTTTGTTTTAGTTATGGGCATTAATAAATCTACTAAGTTTCTAATTATTTACCATATTTTAACATTGTTTTAAAATTTGTTTCAATTTTGTTTTGTTTGAGCAATCAATTCACTAGCATCAAAATCATCAACAGCAATGATGGCTTTTCTGCCTTGCTCTGCTCTAATTAGTAGCTTTGCTTCTTGCTCTGAAATAGCATTCGCTTTAAGTCCTAAGTGAGCGGCCTCATCTAGATTATAAAAAGGAAGCGCTTTATCAATTGCGATGCAGACTTTAGTAAATATAGGCTCACAGGAGATAATATCTTCTAAGGTTTGCTCAAGTAGGCCGAAAACATTGTCATTATCACGTGTTAAATATTGTCCTTGGCCTAAACGACTTCTTGCGGCGCCAGGAGTTTGTAATAATCTTGCTACTTCATGATCGAGTTGATCACTTGGTTTCGTTAACCAAGTACCAAGTGGAAAAATAATAAGGCGTAATGCATAAGCTAACCACTTATTAGGAAAGTTGTTAAGAATGGCGTCAAGAGCTTGTTGGCATTCATAAAGAGACTCTTCTACAGCGCGTTGCACTAGCGGTAAGTCATCTTGTTGTCTTCCTCCATCATTAAAACGTTTCAAACAAGCACTTGCTAAGTATAAATGACTTAGAACATCGCCTAATCGTGCCGATATGCGTTCTTTGCGTTTTAAATCAGCACCCAACGTAAGCATAGCAATATCAGAAAGCATCGCTAAATTGGTACTAAAACGTGTTAATAATTGATAGTAATGTCGTGTGTTGTCATTAAATGGACTAGGCAGAAATCTTGACCCAGTCAAAGAGCACCATAAACTTCGAGCAATGTTACTGATACTAAAGCCAATGTGACCAAATAAAGCATGATCAAAATCATTTAATGCTTGTACTTCATCACTGTTATTTGCGGCTTGTAACTCTGCTAAGACATAAGGGTGGCAGCGTATCGCACCTTGACCATATATGATTAAACTACGTGTTAAGATGTTGGCTCCTTCAACGGTGATAGCAATAGGAGCTCCTTGATAACCTCGAGCTAGGTAATTACTTGGCCCCATGCAGATACCTTTACCTCCATGTATGTCCATAGCATCAATAACGGAGTTACGCATCTTTTCAGTTAAATGATATTTAGAAATAGCCGAGATCACGGAAGGTTTTTCACCTAAATCAATAGCACCCGTTGACATAGTGGTAACGGCATCCATTAAATATGCATTACTGCCAATACGTGCTAATGGCTCTTCAATTCCTTCCATTTTTCCGATAGGTAGTTTAAATTGCCTGCGGATACGGCTGTAAGCACCCGTTGCAAGTGCCGTTGCTTTTACGCCACCAGCACTGTTTGACGGTAATGTTATAGCTCGACCCACTGAAAGGCACTCCACCAGCATTCGCCAGCCTTGACCAGCCATCTCGCTACCACCAATGATATAATCTAGTGGAACAAAAACATCCTTGCCTTGAGTAGGGCCATTTTGAAATGGGACATTAAGGGGGAAGTGTCGTCTCCCGATAGTAATACCTTCAATGTCAGTAGGGATCAGCGCGCAGGTAATACCTAATTCTGTTTTTTCTGATAGTAAATGCTCGGGATCTTCTAATTTAAATGCTAAGCCAAGCACTGTCGCTATAGGGGCTAAAGTAATATAACGCTTGTCCCAGTTAAGCTTCATTCCTATAACGTCTTTACCTTCAAAGCTTTGTCGACATATCACACCCGTATCAGGGATAGCACCAGCGTCAGAGCCAGCTTCTGGGCTGGTAAGGGCAAAACAGGGGATTTCTTCGCCTGTAACAAGGCGAGGTAAGTAGTGATCTTGTTGCGCTTGGGTACCGTATTCTTGAAGTAATTCTCCAGGCCCTAGTGAGTTTGGAACGCCAACAGTACTTGCTAAAACAGAGCTAACACCTGTTAACTTTTGCAGTACTCTAGATTGCGCATAAGCAGAAAATTCTAAGCCCCCAAATTTCTTTTTGATGATCATGGCAAAGAATTTATTATCTTTTAAAAACTGCCAAACTTCAGGCGACAAATCGGCAATTTCATGCGTGGTATGCCAGTCATTCATCATGGCACAAACTTGCTCTACAGGACCATTAAGAAATGCTTCTTCTTCAGCACTCAGGCGTGGTTGAGGATAATTGTGTAACTTCTTCCAATCAGGGTTGCCACGAAAAAGTTCAGCATCAAACCAGGTTGTACCCGCGTCAATAGCTTGCTGCTCTGTTTCGGACATTTGAGGCATGATCTTTTTATATATTGATAACAAAGGCATGGAAATAAACTGTTTTCGTACGCTTTCAACATTTAACGGCAGAGCGATAACAGCAAATAACAACCAAGAAACAAAGCCTACGGTATTGGTCATGGTGCCTATCACCATTAAAACAATAAAGGCTAAAGTAAAACTCGTTAACGAGATCCTTTTATAGCTCATATACCAAGCGAGTGAAAATGCTGCGAGTAACCAAAGACTAATGCCCATGAATTTTCCTTTTGATGACGAAAACTAAGTTAACTTAAGAAACTAATTGAATTAAAAAATATTTTCACAATGTTATACTCTATTTATAGGTTAAATCATTGAGATAGCCAAGCACATTTTTGCTTATGCTATACGATTATCGATTGGAAAAGTTTTAAAGGGTTAATTATGTGTGAGCTTCTGGCTATGTCTGCTAACGTGCCAACGGATATATGTTTTAGTTTTAGTGGATTGATGCAACGTGGTGGTAATACGGGCCCCCATAAAGATGGTTGGGGCATTACTTTTTATGAAGGTAAGGGCTGTCGTAGTTTTAAAGATCCTGAGCCTAGTGCTCATTCGCCAATTGCTGAGCTAGTGACAAAATATCCAATGAAAAGTGAAGCGGTTATTTGCCATATCCGACAAGCAAACTCTGGTGGCGTATGCTTAGAAAATACCCACCCATTTATTCGTCAAATGTGGGGGAAAAACTGGACTTACGCACATAATGGTCAATTGAAAGGCTTCATTGAAAAACTGCCGGTAAAACTTCATTTACCTATAGGTACAACAGACAGTGAACATGCTTTTTGCTGGATACTCGATCAACTTCACTATCAGTTTGGAACAAAGCAACCTTCAGCGAAAGTGTTGTTCAAGTTCATCGCGACATTAACCAAGAAAATAGATGATTTGGGCGTTGCGAATATTATTATAACTGATGGGGAAAGCCTGTTTGCTTATTGTTCGAATAACTTGCATTGGATCACGCGCAGAGCACCATTTGGTAAGGCTAGCTTAATTGATGCAGAAATGGCGGTTGACTTTCATCAAGAAACAACGGCAAACGATATAGTGACGGTAATTGCCACCCAACCACTTACAGAAGATGAAACGTGGCACAAAATGGGTGCAGGTCAATGGCAGCTTTTTTGTTTAGGTGAGTCAGTTATTTGTACTGAGGATGAATGTAATTGATTCATAAACAATAATATTTGCAAATAATTACGGAACAGGCTAATTTCAATAACAATTAATTTAAATATTCTATAACTATAATAAAAATATAAAAGGACGTTATCCATGCGAACAAAATTAAGTGTTATCACCTTAGCCATTTTACTTTCTGCTTGCCAGCCTGATCCTGCTAGCGACAAAAGTAATAACCAATCTTCAGCGAACATAGAAGCCTCAAAAGAGACTCAAGCGAAAAGTGAGAGTGAGCGTATTAACGAATGGTTTGCAAAGAAATATGAGCAACAGTTGCAACTTAGCCCCATGACATTGACCTTTTTAGGTCGCAAAGATCAATATGATAAAATTGATGTTATGACAGAAGCTGAAGAAGTTCGTCAATTAGCAATGCAAAAACAAAGTGTTGAAGAGTTAAAGGCTAACTTTGATTATGATAAATTAAATGATGAAGCAAAGATTTCTTATGATATTTGGGTATATCAATATGAGCAAGCTGCGGAAGGACAACAATATAACTCAAACGGTTATATCTTTACACAAATGCAAGGAGTTCAAGCATTTGCTGCACAGTTTTTAATTAGTTTTCATAAGGTTGATACTGAATCAGATATGCTTGCTTATAACAAGCGTATTTCAGGTATTTCACAAGCCATTGCAGATTTGTTAGTCAGAGCTCAGGCGAATGCTAAGGTAGGTGTACGTCCGCCTAAGTTTGCTTATGAAGGTGTTATAGAGCAAGCTCAAGGGTTAATAACGGGAGCGCCGTTTTCTGCAGGGGAAGATTCAGCGTTATGGGCTGATGCTAAGCGAAAAGTGACGGCATTAGTGGAAGCAAAAAGCATAGAGCAAGCACGTGCCGATGAGCTACTTGCCGAAACTAAACAAGCGCTATTAACAAAATTTCTGCCTACTTATCAAGCATTAGTGGCTTGGTTTGAAGAAGACATTGTCAATACTGATGAAATTGCAACTGGGGTAGGTAAGCAACCAAATGGTGAAAACTATTACAACTTTAGGTTAAAAGCTTCAACGACGACAAACTTAACTGCTGATGAAATTCATCAGGTGGGTCTTGCTGAAGTTGCCCGTATTACTAAAGAAATGATTGCGATTAAAGATAAAGTAGGATTTGAAGGTGATTTACAAGAGTTTTTTACTTTTGTTAAAACGGATCAACAATTCTTTTATCCAAATACTGATGAAGGCCGTCAAGGTTATATTACTGATACCGAAAGCTATTTAGCGAAGATAAATAAGCAGTTACCTAACTTTTTTGGTATTTTGCCAAAAGCTGATCTTGTTGTTAAGCGTGTAGAGTCGTTTAGAGAGCAAGATGGTGCGGCGCAGCATTATTATCCTGGAACGCCTGACGGCTCAAGAGATGGTATTTATTATGCGCATTTGTCAGATATGACAGCCATGCCAAAAAATGAGATGGAAGGCATTGCCTATCATGAAGGTAATCCCGGACACCATATGCAAATTTCTATCGCGCAAGAGCTAACAGGGGTTCCACAATTTAGGACTCAAGCTAACTTTACTGCCTATGCAGAAGGATGGGGACTTTATGCCGAGTTATTGGCAAAAGAGATGGGCGGTTACCAGAATGACTTTTCTAACTTTGGCCGTTTAGTTAATGAAATTTGGCGGGCAGTGCGTCTTGTTGTTGATACGGGCTTACATTCAAAGGGGTGGACTGAAGCAGAGGCTATTGCATATTTTAAAGAAAATACGCCTGTTTCCGCAGAAGCTATAACTTCTGAAGTAAGACGTTATATTGTTTGGCCAGGACAAGCAACAGCTTACAAGGTGGGTATGTTGAAAATTTTAGCTTTACGTGCCAAAGCCGAAAAAGAGTTAGCAGACAAGTTTGATATTAAGGGCTTTCATGACACTGTATTAGGTGGTGGCTCTGTACCTTTAGCCATTTTAGAACGAAGAGTCGACTCTTGGATAGCTAAGATGAAATAACGTTGAGTTATCTACAAAAAAGGCCTGAAGATGATACTTCAGGCCTTTTGCTTTTATGGATAAGTAAACTAATTTAGGGGTTATCAACTGTTAAGGATGATAACTGCGCTTCAAATTGCTCAGTGCCTGCTTTCACTTGATAAAGCTTTACTAGTAAATAGTTTAGCTCAGGTGCAAACCATGCATAGGTCACTCGTTCTTTTGCTTTAATTTCTCGCTTAAAGCGTACTGTTTTTAGCATTCCATAGGGTAATATTAACTCTTCTTCTCCATCATATTGATAATCATAATCTTTGATTGAGCCTGAAGTGCTAACGACCGAATAAACATAATTCTTAGGCTCTGCATTATGAATAAGATTTAATCTATGTTGCAAATGATAACTGAGTTTGTCTTGTAAATTATTGGTAAAATCTAAAGGAGCAACAGCTCTTTTTCGCCCTAAATCTTGAGCAGTATTTTCTTTAGCATTGTAGCGCCATTCATAATACTTATCTTTACCTGTACCTTCTCTGCTATAGGTATAATGTTGAGGCGTAACCTGATTATTTTCAACAGTGATAATTGAAGTCTCTGAACGCGTTTGAGAAAAAATCAACCACTCGACATGTGTTTGGTAATGGTAATTTATCGTGCCATCGCCTTGATAAGTTAGCTTTCTAATAGCACTGCCAACAGGGTCTGATTTATGTAAAACACTGTAATTAGCAGTAAATGCGGGGATCAGTTTTTCAAGCTCATGTTGTTGTGCTTCTTTACCTTGCGTAGTGTTTACTAGCATTAAGGGTAATAAGCATAAAAGGGGTAGGAAAAGAGATTTTTTAGAAGGTTTTTTGGTAATCATAAATGGCTATGCAAATTGTATAAAATAGAGAAAGGTAAGCCTAGTAACTTACCTTATACTCACACAACTTACTAGCAGTTTATTCGTCGTTGGCATAGCCTGATACTGACAGTATCTTACCATCTAAAATAGCTTGTTCTTGCTCAGCATCTTTAAGCATTGTTAGGCGTTTTTGACATAGCCACTTAACAACGAGAGGGTAAATTCTATGTTCTTGCTCATGTACGCGCTCAGCGAGATCGTCACTTGTATCACCGTCAAACACAGGGACTTTAGCCTGTAAAATTACTGGGCCACCATCAAGCTCTTCGGTTACAAAGTGTACACTGACACCATGTTCTTTATCGCCCGCGTCTATGGCACGTTGATGGGTATTAAGCCCTTGGTATTTTGGCAATAAAGACGGGTGGATATTGAGTAATTTACCTTGATAATGTTGCACAAAAGCTGGCGTTAAAATACGCATAAAGCCAGCAAGTACGACAACATCAGGGCTAAACTTATCAATCTCAGTCATTAATGCCTGATCATAACTTTCCCGGCAATCAAAGTCTTTATGAGAAAGCGCAAGGTTTGTTATATTGGCATTGCTTGCACGGGTTAATCCATAAGCGTCGGCTTTATTGGAAATAACGCCGACAACTTCACCCGGGTAGCCACTTACTAAACTAGCATCAATTATTGCTTGTAAGTTACTACCACTGCCGGATATTAAAACAAGTATTCTACTTGACATCTGTATACGCCCTTAAGCAAAAACAACTTGTTCAGCATCATCGGCTTTGTCGTTAATGGCGCCAATATGCCAAGCCTTTTCGCCATGAGCGGTTAATACGTCAATACTTTGCTCAACTTTATCTTCAGGTACTACGATGATCATGCCAACACCACAGTTGAAAGTACGATACATTTCATGAGTGGTAATATTACCTTTTTCTTGTAACCAGTTGAAAACTGTTGGCCACTGCCAGCTTTCACCATTAATAACGGCTTGTGCGGTTTGTGGAAGAACACGTGGGATATTTTCCCAAAATCCGCCACCAGTGATGTGTGATAAAGCGTGTACATCAACGTCTTTTAATAAGGCTAAAACAGATTTGACGTAAATTTTAGTTGGCTCTAATAAGTGCTCGCTAATTGCTTTACCGTCAAGTAATTCACTCGTGTCAGTATTGTTCACTTCTAATACTTTACGGATTAATGAAAAACCATTTGAGTGAGGGCCTGAAGCACCTAAAGCAATTAATTGATCGCCGGCAGCGACTTTAGTGCCGTCAAGCAAGCGTGATTTTTCAGCAACACCTACACAGAAACCGGCAATATCGTAATCGCCTTTGTGATACATGCCAGGCATTTCAGCAGTTTCACCGCCAACAAGCGCACAGTTTGATTGAATACAGCCTTCAGCTATGCCTTCAACAACTGAGGAAGCCACATCAACATCAAGCTTTGCTGTTGCGTAGTAATCTAAAAAGAATAAGGGCTCTGCACCTTGAACAATTAGATCGTTAACACACATAGCGACTAAATCTATACCTACAGTGTCATGCTTTGCTAAATCGATAGCTAAACGTAATTTTGTGCCAACACCATCAGTACCCGCCACTAAAACAGGCTCTTTATAACCCGTTGGCAATTGACATACGCTGCCAAAACCACCTAAACCACCCATCACTTCAGGGCGAGTTGTACGTTTTACCGCACCTTTAATGTTTTCAACTAGGGCGTTACCAGCATCAATGTCAACACCAGCATCTTTATAGCTTA
>JAPHTO010000006.1 GCA_026196955.1 Colwellia sp.
AAATTATCAATGGCGAAAACCGCTGGCGCAAAAACCAAAGTTTACTCAAAGTACGGTAAAGCGATTTACGTTTGTGCTAAAAATGGTGGCTTAGATCCCGATGGTAATCTTGCTTTGCGTGGTTTAATTGATAAAGCTAAAAAAGATCAAGTACCTACACATGTCATTGAAAATGCGATCAAAAAAGCTTCAGGCGCTGGTGGTGAAGATTTTGTTGAAGCGCGTTATGAAGGTTTTGGCCCAGGTAACTGCATGGTTATTATCGATTGTTTGACCGACAATGGTAATCGTACCATTAAAGATGTTCGTCAATGTTTTACTAAAACGCATTCAAAAATTGGCTCTTCCGGCACTGTCTCGCATATGTTCGATCATCAAGCTATTTTCGCTTTTAAAGGGGAAGACGACGAAGCCGTTTTAGAAAACTTAATGATGGCTGATATTGATGTTACTGATGTTGAGTTAGAAGACGGCATTATTACCGTTTACGCACCACATACAGAATTTTTCAAAATCAAAACAGAATTTGCCAACTCTATGCCTGAGTTTGACTTAGAAGTTGAAGAAATCACTTGGGTTCCTCAAACCTATATCGATATTGAGGGTGAAGAGGATTTAGCTAATTTTGAAAAATTCATCGCCATGCTAGATGATTGTGACGATGTACAACACGTTTATCACAATGCTGAAATTAAAGCTTAATTACGTCATTTAAGTGTCAACTTTAAAGCAATAAACCCATCTTGATGATGGGTTTTTTATTGCTTATTGAAACGAGCACAAATTACCCCTAAAAAACTCACTTATGATTTAAACTCTTTTCGCGCTAAATCATACTTTTTCATTTTGTCATACAAGGTTTTTCGCGCCAACATCAGCTCATCCATTGTGCCTTTAATACTACCATTGTTATTATTTAGTGCTTCTTCAATCAAAGAGCGCTCAAAAAACTCAACTCGCTCATGCAAGCTCATATTCGCTGTATTTTCACTACCTGCACTGCCTTGTTCATTAAAGGCAGCAAACTCACCTAACAGTACAAAGCGCTCAGCTAAATTTCTGAGCTCTCTAACATTACCCGGCCAATCATGACTGATTAACCGAGCTTTATGCTCTTGAGATAAAGGAATTAGCTCACGATGATAACGCGCTGATGCAATGCGAGCAAAATGTAAAAAGAGTAAAGGAACATCTTCAATACGCTCACGCAAGGGTGGAATATCGATTTTAACTAAATTTAATCGATAATAGAGATCGTGACGAAAGTGTCCTTGATCGCATAAAGCCAGAAGATCCACTTTTGTCGCGGCAATGATACGCACATCCAGATCAACGCTGGTATTAGAGCCTAACCTAACAACTTTTCTCTCCTCTAGTACGCGTAGTAGTTTAACTTGCAATGACATGGGTGTACTTTCTATTTCATCTAAAAAGATAGTACCGCCATTAGCATGTTCAAATTTACCAATTCGCCGCTTATCAGCACCTGTATAGGCACCAGATTCAGCGCCAAAGAGCTCACTTTCAATAATATTTTCAGGAATAGCTCCACAGTTTAACGCAACAAAATTCTTATCCTTTCGAATGCTATGATCATGCAAATAACGCGCGACTAGTTCTTTACCACAGCCCGTTTCACCATCAATCATAACGTCAGCTGGCGCGTCCATCACTTGGTTTAGCATATTTCGCATATGGGTAATAGAAGGTGAATTACCCAATATTCTCGGGCCAGGCGAGGCATGATTCTCCAGCTCTTTTTTCAAATGTCGGTTTTCTAAAACTAAGGCCCGTTTATCTAAAGCGCGCTTTACCGTATCCAGTAAATGCTCATTATTAAACGGCTTTTCAATAAAGTCATAAGCGCCATTTCTCATAGCCTTTACTGCCATAGAAATATCACCAAAACCAGTGAGTAAAATAATCGGCAAACCTGAATCTATTTGATGGATTCTTTCCATCAATTGATGACCATCCATTTTAGGCATATTTATGTCACTTATGATAATGCCTGGCCAATGCCTTTCAACTTTACTCAACAGTGTTTCAGCATTGGAAAAGGTGTGCACATTAAAGCCTTGTAGCTCTAACATTTGCTCAATTGCGGAACAAATATGTTCTTCATCATCAATGACATACACTGTCACTAAATCATTGCTTTCACTTGGTTTATTATTCATATTTTTTATCATTTTATGATTTATATACTATTTGGAATTAGAAGGATTATAGGTGGGTAGCATGATTTTAAATTCAGCCCCACCTTTTTCATGGTTTTCAACAACCATTTTTCCTTCCATCGACTCAATTATGCGCTGTGAAATTGACAAACCTAATCCAAGCCCTATTCGCTCCTTAGTGGTAAAAAAAGGCTCAAATATCTTATCTAGATTGCCCGCTAAAATCCCAGGGCCATTATCTTTAATCGTGATGATAGCCATATCATTTTCTCGATAAACGTTAATAGTTAGCTGTTTATTATCTTCATTAGCCATAGCCTGCATAGCATTGTTAAACAAGTTAACAAGCACCTGCTCTAAGCGAATATCATCACCTAGAATAAATATTTTTTCTTCAGGCAACTGCAACTGTAACTGTACTGATTCACTTTGCGCTTGATGTTTTATTAAGCTTATCGCAGCATCAATACAATCTTGTAAGCATACTTGTGCTGCAATCCCCATACTTTTTTTAGAGAAATTTTTAAACTGACTGACAATTTTGGAAAGCCTATCAACAAGGGTAATAATAAGCTGTAAATTATGCCGAGTTTTATCATCTTGACCACGCTCTTGATAACTTAATGCATTTTGTGAATAGCTACGCAAAGCCGTTAAGGGCTGATTTATTTCATGATTGATACTGGCAGACATGTTACCAATAACAGCAAGTTTTGCTGATTGAATAAGCTCTTCTTGCGTTTCGTTTAGTTGTGCTTGGGTTTGCTTTCTTTGCTCTATTTCAGCAGATAACAAAGCATTACTAGCCGTTAAATCTGCGGTGCGCTCTTTCACTTTCTGCTCAAGTAAAAGACGAGCGTTGCGCTGGTTTTTAGCATTACGCATTCTTTCTTTGGAAAATAAAACCAAAAATAGAATGAGTAAATAGCCGCTCGCGCTGATAATGGTTAAAAATGATTTCTGCTGCTCAATAGTCGATAAAGACGTCCATAAGTGTACCCGCCAGCCAACATCAAGCATCTGTTTTTGTTGAGCAAAAACTAACTGCTGCTCTTCAGCTCCTTCAATATTGTAAAGTGAGCCACTGATGCCTTGCGGCAAATACGAGCTCTGCACGTTTTCAACCGCTAAATTTTTTATTTCTCTACCTGAATAACGAGGAGAGCTATTGAGCCGTGCCGTTTTATTAGCATCAACCTCGCCAATGGTTTTAAGTCGCCACTGTGCTTGATCAGAAATAAACACCACATCATCGGGGGCAACAATCAAAAAATTATAATCGTTTTCACCAACTGACTCTTTATGCTGATTCTCTATTTCATCAATACTGATTTTAACGGCGATAACACCAATAACTTCGGTGTGTTTTTTAACCGGATAAGCAAAATAATAACCTCGCTTATTACTACTTAATCCAACCGCATAATAACGCGCTAAACTCCCCTGCATCGCCTGTGTAAAATAGGGGCGAAAGCTAAAGTCCATGCCAATAAAGGTACGCTCACTCTGCCAATTACTGGCCGCTAGCGTAACACCCGATTTATCAATTAAATAGATGTCTGACGCTTGGGTAACACTCCCTATTTCCTCCAATAATAAATTCAGCTTTTCCGCGCTGTCACTCTGCTTTGGTGATGTTAATACCTGCTGCAAAAGTGGGTGTTTAGCTAACACTTTAGGAATTTTTTCAAAACGCCCAAGTGTACTCTCAATATAAAAAACCAGATGATTTAAATGACTGTTAGATTGCTTATCAAGCTCAGCATAAGCGAGGCGCAAGCCAAATAACTTCGCAACATTAATGGTAAAAATGAAGCCAAGTGCAAGCATTAACAACACAAAATATCGCTTAGCGGTTATCTTTTTTAAGCTCATTAATGCCTCTTTTAACAATAATTTCTAACACAAAACCCCGCAGTTTGTGCAGGGTTTTAATACATTACCATTGTTCAATAAATTTAATAGCCATTTAATTGATCAATATACTCAGGTAAAAACAATGATATTTGTGGCACATAAGTGATTAAGACTAGGAACATTAACAACAACGCTAACCAAGGTAGGCAAGCCTTAATAACCCAGCCCATACTTCGTCCTGTGATACCGGCAGTGACAAATAAATTTAACCCAACGGGCGGCGTTAACATACCAATTTCCATATTCACCACCATAATAATCCCTAAATGAATTGGATCGATACCAAGCTGGGTTGCAATGGGAAACAATATCGGTGCCATAATCAATAAGATTGCCGATGGCTCCATAAAATTACCTGCAATCAGTAAAAGGATGTTCATAATGATCAAGAACCCCCAAGCAGGTAAGCCCCATCCAACAATGGTTTCAGCTATCACATGGGGGATTCGCTCTGTAGTAAGCACATGAGCAAACAGCATGGCATTAGCAATAATGAACAGCAACATAATGCTAACTTTAGCGCCATCAAGCACTACTTTTCGCACTTCTTTGTCAGCAAAACTTTTAGGTAAAGCTAGCGTCATTAACGACAAGTTTCTCATAACCGCTCGACCAATCGCTTCTTTATGATTTCGCCACTTAACCGCTTTTAATGGCCCAATGTCACGATAACCAAAGACCGAAACAAAGTAGGCGTAAACAGTCGCCACAGCAGCCGCTTCTGTTGGGCTAGCAACACCACCATAAATAGCCCCTAACACGATGAATATAAGCATTAAACCGCCCATAGCAATCACTGCAGAGCGCAAGAAAACTTTAACACCAGGAAAAGGCTGGGCAGGCAAATTTTTCACGCGAGCGACAATATAAATGGCAATCATCAAGATAGTGCCCATCATCACACCGGGGATCAAGCCTGCCATAAACATTCTAGAGGCTGAAACTTCCGTTGCGGCAGCGTACACTAACATCACAATTGATGGTGGAATTAAAATGCCCAACGTGCCCGCATTGGTGATCACACCAGCAGCAAAGCTTTGTGGATAGCCTGCGCGCACCATACCTATGATACAAATAGAGCCAATAGCTGCAACCGTTGCAGGTGAAGAGCCTGACACAGCAGCAAAAAGCATACATGCCAAAACAGAAGCCATGGCTAATCCACCACGTATATGACCAACACTTGCCACAGCAAAATCGATAATACGTCTTGCAACACCACCGGTAGACAGAAATGCAGATGAAAGTATAAAAAATGGAATAGCTAATAGTGTGTAATGCTCTGATGTCGCTTCATACATCTTAAGCGCAACAGAAGCTAGTGAATCATTAGAAAAAAACAGTATGGTCACCATACTAGAAAAACCTAGCGCAACCGCAATAGGCATGCCGATAAGCATACAAGCTAATAGCGTAATAAACAGCGTCGCAATAGTCATTAGTGCTTCTCCTCGGTTTGTTGGCTGGCATTTTCGTCTGTTTGAGTTGTCTCTTGCTCGTCTTCTTGCACTAAATGCATGCTTTCTTCAGCTTCATCGGCAAACTTGAACCCGTCTGCCTTACCCGAAATAACATGCAACAGTAATTGGAAAAAGCGGAAGAATAGTAAAGAAAATCCTAACAGCAAAATAGATTGAGAAATCCACAAGGGCATTAGCGGCTCTTCACTGTCAATACGAAAAACATCCCATAATGTGTCATCGCTAAATAGAGATACAAATACTTGAGGTACATGTACATCTTCCATGGTAATGCCGATGCTGTACATTTTTACTAAGTAAGTCCAACTACCGTATAAAAACAAACTGCAGTAACATAGGCATAAAACAACAGCAATAATCGCTGTTAATTTACGCGACTTTTCGGGTAATGATTGCACAAAAGCATCTACACCAATATGCGCGCCAACTTTCACACCATACGAGGCACCAAAAAGTACAAACCAGGCACCTAATGTTAAGGTGACTTCTTCCATCCACAGAAAACCAGCATTAAATAAAAAGCGAGCAATAACCTCTGAAAAGACCAGCAGCGTCATCGCCACAAGCAAGATGCTGACAAAGCTTTCCTCAATGGTATTTGATAATTTGGAAAACATGATAAAACCGACCTAAATCAATCACTAGCAGCACATCCATATGCTTATCCCCCCTGCCTCAAAACGCATTATCAGGGGGTTGACTAGTGTTAAGAATAAAAAAAGCTGACTAGGCTAAGCTCAGCAAAAGTAAGTAAACCTGCTAGTTAACTTGATTAGCTGATATAGCTGCATCAATATATTCTTTACCAATTTTTCGCTCAAATCGCTTCCAAACTGGCTTCATTGCCGTCACCCAAAGTTGACGTTGCTCTGTTGATATAGTGATGATTGAAGAGCGCTTTGAGTCGATAATTTGCTGTTTATCTTGCTCTGCCTTTTTAGCGGCAATGCCATTACCGTAGGCAATAGCTTCATCTAACGCTGATTGTACTTCTGCGCGAACATCACTAGGCAAGCTATCCCAAAAACTTTTAGAAGTTACAACCATATAATCTAAAACCCCATGGTTGCTTTCAGTGATGTAATCTTGTACTTCAAAAAACTTTTTAGAGTAAATATTTGACCAAGTATTTTCTTGGCCATCAATCGCTTTAGTTTGTAATAAAGTAAACACTTCTGAGAATGGCTTTTTCACCGGCATGGCATCTACCGCCATAAATTGAGCTGCGAGCACGTCAGAAGACATAATACGGAATTTTTTACCTTTAGCATCGTTAGGTACTTTCAATGGCGCACTGGCTGATAACTGCTTCATACCATTGTGTAAGTAGCCTAACCCGATCAGCCCCTTGCGTTCCATTGAACGTAAAAGCCTAATACCAACAGCACTTTTTTGGAAACGTTCAACGCTGTCTATATCGGTAAATAAAAAAGGTAAATCAAATATTTGCAATTTTTTAGTGTATTTTTTAAATTTAGACAATGAAGGTGCTGCCATCTGCACATCACCTAACTGCATTGCCTCTAATACCTTGTTATCACCAAACAATTGAGAATTGGGAAATACTTTCACGGTAACCTTTCCTGGTAATTTTTCATCAACCAAGTCTTTAAATTTCAGGGCCATTTGTCCTTTAGGCGTGTTTTCAGCAACAACATGAGAAAATTTAATTTCAATTGGCGCGGCATTAGCCACGAAGGTTAATGAGCACATAATGCCAGTAGCTAAACCGATAAGCGTTTTATTTAATAACATAATTTCTTCCTAATAATTTCTATTGGCTAACTTAATAAAGTCGTTTTAACGTCGATTAAATTAGCCTAAATAACTTACATGATTGGCCATAAAGACTAGAAGTCGAAACGAGCACCTAACTGTAATTCAGACATATCTTCACCTGTTGATGGCAACCTGCTTTCATCGCTATCTAGCTGTTCAAATGCCGCCCACAGTCTAAAACTTTTTGAAAAATAACGAATATATTCTACTTTTATTGAACTCACGTCACCTTTTATATCACAAGAATTTACTGCATAGCGGGCATGTACTTGGTTTTTTCCTGCTTTCCACTTGCCATACAAACCAGCCGTTGAACGCTCTTCTGTTTTACAGGCGGTAACGCCACCGACATCACCAGTTTCTTGAGTACTCTTTAAGCGAACATTACCAGAAGAATTACCTGCGTACATATCAAAATCCTCTTCAGCTAAGTGGTAGAACGCAGACAGTGTTAGATTATCTGCAACCTCGTACCAAGCTCTAACGCCGTATAAATTACCATTGTTTTCTCCGCGTTGATCAGCGGCTAATGCAGCTTGTAATTTAACTGGTCCAGCTTTGTATTGTGCCGCTAATTGATATTGATCGAATGAGTCACCATCTTGTTTTTCTGTTTGCAATGCGGCACCAAAACGCCAGTTTCCAGACGTTTTCTCCCACTGAAGAAAGTCATCATCACGAATAGCACCTTGACGAAGTGAGTCTAGGCCATCTGAGAAATAAGCACTTCGCACAAATTTATGCCATAAAATAGTTTGTGAGCCGTAAGTTACAGTACCAAAATCACCTTTAACACCCACATAAACTTGGCGTAAGCCGGGCTTGTTATTTTGCGCGAAATTAACACCGTCATCGCCACGTAAACCATATTCAACTTTACCAATGCCGGTTAATGTATCAGTTAACTTTACTGAGGCTTTCGCGCCAACTCGACTTAGATAATCACGACCATTGGCAGCATCATCGACAGTGCCGGCATCAACATAGTCAGCCCCTAAGCGCAATGAACCATAAAATGATGTCTTCACCTCTTCTGCTAACACTGAGCCTGATGCTGCCATTAATACACTCACTAAACATATTTTTTTTGCTGTAACCTGATTGAATCTCATTCTGACTTTCCCCTTGTTATAATATTTTTTAGCTTGGTGAAAAGCGTGACTAGAAATGTTTTTCACCAGCACAGGCTATATCGCAAGGTTTGCGCCAACTTAGTTACAAGCAATTACATTTCACTAATAGATTGAAAATAAACAACTTATCTATGTAATTTTTAATCATGATTAAAAACCTGCATGACAACAATGGGTGGGTTTCCACTCATTTACCAAAAAGAAGATTAGGGAAATCCACCTGTTTTGAGCAAACTTGAGTAAGTCATCATCATAGAAAAGTCATCAAAACCAAACTTTATGTAAAACACACTTGACATAAAAACATTAGCAAGTAAACTTGTGGTCAAGTAAGCTTTACATAATGTAAAGCTCGTTATAATAACTTAGTTTATTAGCATAAGGTGTTTACCATGAGTAAATCTGAGCAATCAATCACAAGTGACTACAAAGATCGTAACGAAAAAAACACCCGCAACCTAAAAATGTGGACTGCGGCTTGGGTCGTATCTATGGCAATAACCGTTTTTGCCCCCAAATTTGTTTGGGACTTTAATACCCTGCTTACCATAAGTAGCGTTGTGGTAAATCTAGCCATAGGTTTTGGCATGTTATTAGCGAATAGAGTTTATTTGCGAGGATTAGACGAAATGCAGCAAAAAATCATGTTTGATGCCATGGGACTAACTTTAGGTGTTGGCATGGTCGTTGGGCTAAGTTATGAATCACTTGAAGATATTAAGCTGATCAGCTTTCAAGCCGAAATTGGACACTTAGTTGTCATTATGTGCCTAACCTATCTAGCTGGTATTATTGCGGGTCATAGGAAATACAAATGAAAAATCGCTTAAAAGTATTAAGAGCAGAGCGTGACTGGACACAAGCGCAATTAGCTTCAGCTTTAGATGTTTCTAGGCAAACCATTAATGCCATAGAAAAAGGGAAATTTGATCCCAGTTTACCACTGGCGTTTAAGGCAGCAAGGTTGTTTAAAATGGCGATTGAAGATATTTTCCAGGATGAAAATTAAAATTCTTCATCCACTTCAAAAACCATCTCTGCCCTAGTAATAGGATGGCTCAACGTTAATCTTTGTGCATGAAGATGCAAGCGTTGAGCGTTTTTTTCATCGGTATTACTATGGCTGTCATAGTAATCACTTCCATAGAGATCATCGCCTAGTATCGGCATATTCAAGCCTTGTTTATGAGCGCAATGTACACGCAATTGGTGAGTTCTGCCTGTTTCTGGATATAAATATAATTTTGTCTTGCCCTTATCATTCGCGATAAGCTGCCACTGAGTTTTCGCCTGCTTACCCTGTTCAAAGCAAACTAATTGTCTTGGCCTATCGTCAAGATCACCACGCAAAGGCAAATCAATTTGTCCTTGCTCAGCCAAATGATTATTTTCAATTTCGCCTTCAAGCAAAGCAACATATCGTTTTTTAATGGTACGATTAACAAATTGTTTTTGTAAGCTTTTCTGTGCTCGTTTGGTTAACGCCAGTACCATCAACCCTGAGGTCGACATATCTAATCTATGCACAATCAATGAGCCTGTCGCCTGCGGAAATTGTTGCTTTATGCGTAAATAAACAGAATCTTCAATTTCTTTTCCCGGTACAGATAAAAACTCACTCGGTTTATTCACCACCACGATATGCTCATCTTGATAAACAATTTCTAGCGCCTTTCCCTCTGCTGGGTTAACCAGTAAAGGGTTATCATCAAGAGCCATGCCATCAAGCATGTGAGTTAAAATTGGCTGACATTTACCAGAGCATGCACCATAAAACTTTTTATGTTGCCGTATTTCGGATTTAGGTGTTTGACCCCACCAAAATTCAGCCATTGCGATGGGCTTAAACTGCTGTTTAAAAGCATATTGTAGCAATTTAGGCGCAGCGCAATCTCCCGTCCCCGCTGGCGGCATTGGAAAAGGAGCCTGTTCAAATATCGCCAGCAAATCTTTTTCAATGCCCGCACTATTTAAAAAGCGATATTGTTTAAATAACTTTTTTTGCAAGCGTGTTGATAGCTGCTTACGCTTTTTCTTAATGCCGTCAATTTCATCAGATAAAACGGTTAATTCTTGCTGACTTTGAGTCACCACATCATGCCAATAGGCCTTTAAATCACGTAAGGTGTTTTTGTCATCAATGCTTTCTTGGGCTAATTGCTTAAGAGTGGATGCTAAATCAGCCGCTGACAAATGATCATGTGCATGACTACGTTTTATTTTTCTTGCTTGCCTATTAAGCGCCATTTGATTTCGGTGATGAGCAAGTTGCTCATCTTGTTGAGCAAGTACCTGTGTAAGGTTTTGTTGATGTTCATCGAGTTGTGGATTAACAAGCAATTTTTCCAACTCGCTATTAAAACGATTAATAATTGCACTTTCAGCATGAAAAAAATCCGTTTGAGCATCAAGATCAAACACTGGTGGTACAAAGTTAATGGTATTTTCAAGCGAGTTTTCATCAACCATTAATTTACCAGAAAAAGCAGTAAGGTAACCGAGCTTGCCTTCAGTATTTTCTACCACTAACACACCAAACATCTTGCCTATTTGCTCAAGCTCTTGTTGCAATGGCTTATGATTTTCTAGCTTTTGCTGTAATGCTGATACCGCTAATAAGCACAGGGGGTGAGGCTCATAGCAATAGGGAAAAGTAAAGCGTTTAGGTAAAACGACATCATCAATATTACCATTAAAAGGGGTAAAACAAGCTTGCTGATTAATCATACTTTTCCACAAATAGATGGTCCAAAAATAACGGCTTCATGGCCCGGTGACCAAAGCGGAAATTTTGCCATCACTTTAGTAAACATCGGGCTTTGTAAATAATTATTAAGCCACTTTCTTAGGCGCGGGTAAGGTGATTGCAAATACCATTGTCGCTCAACACGAGCAAATTGACGAATGAATGGCAGTAATGCGATATCCATTAGGCTTGGCGTTGATGACATCAAAAATTGGTGCTGAGTTAAACGTTGCTCTAAGTCCTGAATATGCACTTCACACGCTTGTCTATGCTGAATGAGATCGCCTTCATGATAGCGCTTAGCGCATTTATAAGCTTCTAAACACGCTTTAAAATCATGATCAAAACGAGCAATGACGGTAAGCATCTGCGTGAGTGCCTCATCGTTATGGCTTTGCAAGAAGTTATCGGGATCATTGCTACCTAGTGCCCACAACATGACTTCTAAGCTTTCTTCAATAACCTTTTGCTCGGACAATACTAATACAGGCACTGTGCCCTTGGGTGACGCTTTTAGCATTGCCTCAGGTTTGTTATTCAATACTACATCGCGCAAAATAATCGGCTGTTGTGAATAGTAAATCGCAATTCTAGCGCGCATTGCATAAGGGCAGTTTCTCAAAGAATACAATATGGGTAATGCATTGTTATTAAGCGTAGTTTTCATGTGAAATTATCAATGGTTAATTTTATGCTGATGTAGCACGCTATTTATTAAGGAGCAAGAAACAACTTTATCGCTATTCATTACCGCATTATACGGGTAAAATCCCCCTCTTTTAAGTTTTGCCCCATTAAAGTTGTAGAAATAGGTTATAAAATGAAAGCGAATATTGAATTATTAGCCCCTGGTGGTGATGTTGACGCCATTAAAGCGGCAATTATTGCTGGTGCTGATGCCGTTTATTGTGGCCTAGATACTTTTAATGCGCGAAACCGAGCATCTAATATTTACTTTGATGAGCTGGTGGGGATTATTCGTTTAGCCCACCAATACCAGTGTAAAATCTTTCTGACGCTAAATATTGTTATCTTAGAGCGAGAGTTTAAAACTCTCGCTAAATTATTGAGCAAATTAGTTAATACAACTTTAGATGGCGTAATCGTCCAAGATATTGGACTGTTCAATTTAATCAAGAAGCACTTTCCAACGTTAGATATTCACGCCTCGACACAGCTGACTACTCATAACGCCGGACAAATCCCATTCTTGAAAAAATTAGGGGCTTCACGCGTTAACTTATCAAGAGAGTTAAACCTAAGAGAGATCACCGCAATAACTCAAGTGGCGAAAGAGCACGATACCCTAGTTGAAGTTTTTGTTCATGGCTCATTATGTGTCGCATTTTCTGGCTTATGTTATTCAACCTCAGCAAGTGTTGGTAATTCAGGTAACCGTGGCCGTTGCAGCCAGGCTTGCCGTGAAGAGTATGAAACCACGCCAGCGGGTAACAACTTTCCGCTAAACATCAAAGATAATTCGGCCTTTTTCGATTTGCCTGCATTGATAGATGCTGGTGTGCATTCCTTTAAAATTGAAGGACGCATTAAAGGGGCTAACTATGTACACACGGTTGTTGATAGCTTTCGAAAGCAGATCGACGGCCTTATTAATACTGGCGAATTAACCCAAGATGGCGAACGTTTATATCAAGTGTTTAACCGCGATTTTTCCAACGCTTTTTTGCGCGGCGATTTAAACCAATCCATGTTTATTGATAACCCGCGAGATAACTCAACCAAGCATGCTGTAGATAAAAGTAACGCCATTTCGGTTGTGCAAATACACGAAGTAGAGCAAAACCTTCATCAACAGAACAAAGAAATTAAAGCGACTGTACATGATAAAATACGCTATTTAAGCATTGAAAAACTACCACTCACCTTACGTTTTTCAGGGGCTATAAACGAGCCTCTCACCATACATGCCAAGGTCATTGATAACAAAGCAAGCCAAGAGTATACGGTAACATCAACAGCAAAACTCACACAAAGCGATCTAGTAAGTATTGATGAAAGCATTATCAACAAGCGTTTCAAAAGTTTTAACAACAGCAGTTACGAGCTCACTGAAATAAACACAGACAAATTAGTGCAAGGATTAAGCATTCCCTTTAAAGCGCTAACGGCACTTAAGAAGCAGCTAGCAAGGTTATTAAATAATGACAAAGCACTATTGCCAGAAGTAAGCCTACCTGCGCTTGATAACCACGCCAAGCCAGCAAATAACAAGGCGAAATTATCACTGCTAATTTGTGATGAAGCAGACAGTGCACTAGCCAATATCACCGATGCTGATATCTATTTTAAATTACCCGATGCATATAAGCGTGGCTGTACTAAATATGTCGGCTTTTTCAAAGAAAATCCACGCTTAATTCCATGGTTTCCATCGGTGTTGATTGGTAAAGACTATGATGTCGCCTTAAATATTTTACAGCAAGTTAAGCCTAAATTAATTGTTACTAACAATACAGGCATCGCTTATGAAGCCTATCGCCTTGGGGTGAAATGGATAGCAGGCCCATTCTTAAATACCACTAACTCTTATGCCTTAATGGCACTCAAAGAGGAGTTTGACTGTAGTGGCGCATTTATTTCCAATGAAATTAATAAACAACAAATACGAAGCATTGCTAGACCTGAAAACTTTAAACTTTTTTATAGTATCTACCACCCTATTTTATTAATGACCAGCAGACAGTGTTTTTTCCAACAAAGTGTCGGTTGTGAAAAACCAAGAATTGATAATGGCTGTATGCTGTCATGTGATAAATCGACCAGCATCACCAACCTTAAAGGTGACAACTTTGCTATTGATAAACAAAAAGCAGGCTACCCAAGTATTTATAATCAAGATCAATTTTTGAATATGGAGATCATTAACGATCTAGAGCATTTATTTGATGGCTTTATGGTTGATTTAACCAATATAGGCGCTGGTGATAAAGCCTCACCAGATAAAAAAGTATTGATCAAAGAATTTGAACAGCTACTCTGCGGTCAAAACAACAGTATCGATAAGATCCACAACTTAGTACCTCAATCAACGGTAAGTCAATATCATACTGGCTTATAAATAATACTCAATAGAGAAATATAGGAAAATGTGATAGCGACTAAAAACAATGATATCAAATAGTTACCTAGTTTAACTTAAGGGATCATCAATTGTCTTTCATTCGCTAATCACAGAGCTAAATTATTCTGCTAAGGTCGAAGTAGTTTCAAGGCGATAATTGCCTATTTAAGCACCGACAAACTTTCCAAAAAAACTAAATTTAGCTATAATTAATCTCACCTCAGCTCGAGTCTAAAAAACAACTCACCTAGCCATAATTTGGCTTATCTGATGCCTTTTAACTGTATTCCTTCACACACCTATTAAAGATAATATGAAATTTTCAAACCACGGAAACATCGACATTCACTGGACAAACAATATCCTCGTTTGTAGACCAACAGGGGCTATTAATTTAGAGGGTGCGGAAGGCATGGTGGCGCTGATTGAAGAAAAAATTTCAGGTAAAAATTTCAAACAATGGAGCAGAATAGAAATCCTTGATGATCAAGAAGTACTGGGTACTCCAGACGCTCACAAGATTCTTAAACAACACATTGAGAGTACAGTTAATAATGGCTGTGTGTTTATTGCGCTAGTAAAGGAAAGCCCGCTAAACGCCTATATTTTTAAAGAAATATGTCAGTCACTCAAAATACCTGTTAAAAGCTTTTCATCTGAAGCTATAGCAATAGATTACATAAACCAAACTTACCGCGAATAAATTTGCAATAACTCGCTTTTGTCAGTTTTCACGGTTTAATTTTGTTCAAGATAAACAGTATTTAAACCACACCAAAAGTATATGACTAGTTGTGCTAATCAGAATTTTCAATAGCTCGCTAAACACAATCACGTAAGTTCAATGACTCTTAGTAACACTTTTCAAAAGATGACTTGATTAGCTACTTTTGATTGTACAGTATACAAAATGTGCCTTATTGAAAAATATCCCCAAAAAAATATATAGTAACTAAACAATTTAGCTGCTGTGCTAATCGTAATAACTGGCATAGCGTTAAGTGACTTATTCTACATAAAGAGTTTATTATGAATATATATAAAAAAAATAATTCAATCGTTAAATACGTATATTCTGTACTGGTTTTATTCATTTTCCCACAAATAAGCAATGCAACAACTGACAATGAATTACAAATAGAAAAGTGCATAACAGCAAAACTTAAAACAGTTCCCAAGACGACAACCGTTGAAGAAATTCAAAACTTATGTAACAAACAGTTGAAGAAAACCAAAAACCAAGGCGTTATATCAAACAGAATTTTATCCGAAAGAGAAAATATTTATAATCCCTACGTCATTACCCCTCACAAACTTAATTATATTTTACCTGTCACTTATACCAATGATATTAATACCGACGCCTACGGTGAAGTCGGTAATTGGCCTGACAATCTAGAGGATATAGAAGCAAAATTTCAACTAAGCATTAAAGTCCCACTAAACTATAGCAGCCTATTTATTGAAGGAGACAAGTTCTTTTTCGGTTTCACCATAGAATCTTGGTGGCAGCTCTATTCAGATAATATCTCTAAACCGTTTAGAGAGACCAATTATCAGCCTGAGTTCTTTTACATGGCACCGCTTGATTGGCACCCATTTGAAGGCAATACAGGGTTTACTGTTGGTGTAGAGCACCAATCAAATGGACGTTCTGTTTTATTATCACGTAGCTGGAACAGAGTATATTTTAATTTTCTTTTTGAAAAAAATAACTTTGCGTTGTCATTCAAACCTTGGTTCCGTATTCCCGAAGATGAAAAAAGAACAGAAATGGGGGTAATAGTTGCCAGTGACGAGGGTGACGATAATCCAGATATCGATGACTACATGGGTAACTTTGAACTTGGCTTACTTTATAAATGGCACGACTATGAAATAGCCATTAAAGGAAGAGAAAATTTTGCTGAACACAAAGGCGCAATAGAGATTGGTTTTACCTTTCCATTGTGGGGCAATTTGCGCGGCTATGCGCAATACTTTGATGGTTACGGTGAAAGCTTAATAGATTATGATCACAATCAACGACGATTCGGTATTGGTATTGCCTTAACCGATATTTTGTAGTCACAATCATATTGTTTTAGCAAAACCTAAAATTCATCTGAGTCTAGCGTTCAATCTTATAGGCACAAGCTCATAGCTGACGGTCAAAACATATTGCTATTTAGAGTAACTCAGCTTTATGTTGTAAGTCGTAATCATGACGAGCCTCAGCAATAACTTGTGCGTGAGTTCTTCCCCACAATTCTATCGCTGCAAATAAAGCGTCTAAAGAATGAGTCACTTCACTTAATGAATACTCAACTTTAGGCTGAATTTCATCATAACTTTTACGAATAACCAAGCCATCTCTCTCAAGCTCTCTGAGCTGTTGAGTTAACATACGCTGAGTAATGCCAGGTATACGTCTTCTTAACTCATTAAATCGGCACTCCCCTTCCCTTAAGTGATATAAAATTGAGGCTTTCCACTTACCCGCAAATATCTTCATCGTCTCTTCAATTGGGCACTCTCTCCCGCCATTTTTCTCATCAACCATTGTTTACTCCAATTTTTTCAAACATATAATAGGCAAGTGATAAATTAATTATATACATACTTAACCAAGTTAAGATATTCATTCATTTTACCATTTTAACATTGCATAACATATATTTTACCTCACTAGCTTACGAAGACTAATGCCACCACACATCAAATCGTAATAATAAATCTAATATCCCTATCATCTTCACAAAAAAATAAACAATTAAAATTCAACACCTTAACTTGAAAACCCAACTGTTTTTTCAATCTTTTTACTAGGTAGTATACAAATTGTGCCTAATTGAAAAAAAAACTCATTGAAATATATTGCATACATAAAGAAGGCCTTTGAAAGTTAGCTATCGCAATAATAGGGTTAATAATAATGATGAATAAAAAAAATAAAACTTATATTCCGCAAAGTAAGTACTTTGCAATACTAGTTTTTACCGCGTTAACTGGCTGTACAACCGTTGGCCCTGATTATAAAGCGCCCACAGTAGATATACCTGAACAATGGAGTAAACAATCAGATAAGAATGAGCTTAATGTTTCAAACCGCTTAGACTGGTGGCTTACTTTTAATGATGAGGTATTAAATACCCTAATTACACAGGCTCAAAAGCAAAACTTAACGTTGAAACAAGCTGCTTTGCGCATTTTTGAAGCGAGAGCAATACTTGACATAACCAATGCCAATAAATATCCATACACAAGCCTGAATTCCAGTGCCACCTTAAGCAAACAAAGTGATCATGCTCAGCCCTTCCCATTAGATGACAGTCAATTATATAGTTTTGGCTTTGATTCAAGCTGGGAGCTAGATCTTTGGGGACGACAATCTAGACAAAGAGAATCAGCAGTAGCAAGTCATTTAGCCATGATAGCTAACTATGGAGATATAGCGGTTTCAATTTCTGCAGAAGTCGCTGCCACATATATTCAAATACGTACCTATGAACAAAGGCTAAAGTTAGTTAAAGAAAGTATCAGCTTACAAGAAAGATCTCTTGAAATTGCTAAAGCATGGTTTGAAAATGGTGGTAGAACAGAATTAGATCTGCAGCAAGCAAGAGCTTTAGTGTTTGAAACAAAATCTCAATTACCAAGTATTGAACAAGCTTTGCATCAACAAGAAACCGCCTTAGCCGTTCTATTAGGTACTCACAGACTAAATTTAATTGATAAGTTAAAAACTCAGTCAACAATTCCGACTTCAAACAAGATCGTGGATATAGGTATACCAACAGATATACTTAGACGTCGTCCAGACATTCGTTACTCAGAATTTCAAACTAAAATCCAATATGCAGAGCTTGGTGTTAGTGAAGCAGAATACTACCCGTCACTTTCATTAAACGGTAGTTTTGGCTTTGGCGTGACCACAGATACCTCGACAAAAGCTGGCGGATTAAATGGCAGCTCATTAAGCGATCTATTTTCAAGTGATGCCATCCAGTATTCAACGGGAATAGGCTTTTCATGGAACATCTTCAATTTTGGTCGCATAGAGAACAATATAAAAGCAACCGACGCGCGTTTGCAGGTAGCTATTGAGTCATATAAGCATTCTGTGCTATTGGCGGTAAAAGAAACAGAAGATGCTATAGTTTCTATTAACAAGTCTCGTCAATATGAGCGGTTACTTAACCAAAGTGCTAATTCGTACGACAGAGCGAGCTCCCTCTCTATTCAGCAGTACACTGATGGAGCAATAGACTACCAATCGGTTTTAGATACATTAAGGCAAGTCGTCAGCGTTAAACAAAAGCATGCAGAAGCAACAGGGCAAATAGCCTTAAATTTAGTTACTTTGTATAAAACTTTAGGCGGCGGCTGGTCAATCGAATCACCTATCATACTTTCAGATGAGACAGTATTCGAAATGGAAGAACGCACAAATTGGGATGGTAGTCTCAAGGGGAGCAGTGACTAGTTTCACTCATATAACTTACAAACCATCTAGTTTAGAAAAGTAAATAACGGAGATTTCCACAATGAATTTAAACAATAATATTACTAAGATATTATTTGCGACATTAATGCTTAATTTTTTATCTGCATGCCAAACTGAAGAAGTCAGAGAAGAAGTCATTCGCCCTATTAAAGCGATGAAAATAGGATCAATAGAACAAATAATAGGAAAGTCATTTCCTGGTATAGCGAAAGCCACACAAGAAGTTGACTTATCATTTCGGGTTTCAGGTACGCTTAAAAAAATGCCAATCAAGGTCGGTCAAAAGGTACGAGTAGGTGACATTTTAGCGGGATTAGATAGAAGAGACTATGAGGTTGAAGTTGCCAATGCAAAGGCAGGATTTGCCAACTCAAAAGCCCTACTTAAAAATGCAGAGCTTGAGTACAACAGAATGGTACGCATTCAACGCTCTGATCCTGGCGCGGTAAGCCAATCTGCGATTGATAAAAGCCAAGCAACCTTTGAGCAAGCGACAGCATCTTTAGCGTCTTCTAAAGCATTATTAAACTCTGCCACTGATCGATTAAGTTACACTAGCCTAAAAGCCCCTTTTGACGGCATTATTGTGCAACGCTTTGTTGATAATTTTGAAGACATCACCGCTAATACGCCTGTCTATCGTTTAGTCGATATATCAAAAATAGAAATGGATATTCACATTCCTGAGAATTTAATTTCAAATCTCCCTTATGTGACTAACTCTCGCGTAATTTTTGATTCATTTCCAAACGACATTATTCCAGCAAAAATAAAAGAAGTGAGTAACCAAGCATCCTTATCAACTAGAACCTACCAGGTTAGCCTAATTATGGAGCCGCCTGCAGGTGTGAATATTTTACCGGGCATGTCAGGTAATGCCATGGGAGAAGTGGTCAAGAAAGGCGACAAAGGTGAGCAAATCATCATACCGTTAAATTCTGTGTTTAGCTCTAATGACTCAAAAACCACTTATGTTTGGATATATCATGAAGAGTCACAAACAGTGTCTAAAAAAGCGGTAACAAAAGGGGAAGTTGTTGAACAAGGCTTAATTATTCAAGATGGCTTAACCAGTGGCGATTGGATTGCTACTGCAGGCGTTCACTTTTTAAGTGAAGGACAAAAGGTACGCCTGCTTGATGCAAAAGGAACACAAAAATGAATCTAACAGAATTTGTTATACGTAATAGGATCATAACCTTCTTTAGCATTGCCCTTTTATCTATTGCGGGTGTTTTTGGTTTCTTCTCTCTTGGACAACTTGAAGACCCTGAATTTACTGTAAAAAATGCTTTAGTATTAACAAGCTACCCGGGAGCATCTCCACAAGAAGTAGAGCAAGAAGTAACCGATAGAATTGAAAATGCGCTCCAGGAAATGCCTGAGCTTAAATCTGTCCACTCTCGCTCTACACCAGGCTTTTCTCTCATAAAAGTTGAGATAAAAGGCGAATATTGGTCAGATAGGCTTCCGCAGGTTTGGGATAAACTTCGCCGCAAAGTGGTCGATGTTCAAGGAAAATTACCGCAAGGAGCAAACCCTTCTCAAGTTGTCGATGATTTTGGTGCCGTATATGGCCTGATGGTCGGCGTTATTGGTGATGGCTACAGCTACACCGAAATAGAAAACTATGTAAAAGTGCTACAAAAAGAAGTCAGCCTAATAGAGGGGGTAGCACGAGTCGGTTTATGGGGAAAACAACAAGCAGCAATCTTCATCGATGTATCAGAAGCTAAACTTGCAAGCTTGGGCTTATCAACATCAACGCTTAACAGCTTACTGAGCAATCAAAACTTGGTTATTGATGCTGGACATATTGAATCAGATACTTATCGTCTTAATATTCGCCCTACAGGTAGTTTTAAAACACCGGCAGATATTGGTAACTTATTGATCCACGGGCAATCGAGAGATAATAGTAGCGAATTTATTAGAGTCAGTGACATAGCCACAATTACTGAAGGCTATGTCACTCCTGCTGAAACATTAATGAGACTTGATGGCGAGGATGCCATTGTATTATCAATTTCACCATTAAACGGCTCTAACGTTGTAGAAATGGGCGAACGTGTTACAGCAAAGCTTGAACAATTAAAAGAACGTCTTCCCGTTGGTATTGAGTTAATGCCTATTCATTGGCAGCCAACCGCAGTAGATGATTCAGTAAAAGCATTCCTTATCAACTTTGTCGAAGCGGTAGCGATTGTTTTAGTGATCTTAACACTAGCCATGGGCTGGAAGATGGGCATAGTAATAGGCACAGCGTTAACGCTAACTATACTTGCAACATTTGTTCTGATGGCAGTATTTGGTATCGACTTACATAGAATGTCACTTGGTGCTCTTATCATAGCCCTTGGTATGATGGTTGATAACGCAATTGTTGTTGCCGAAGGATATGTGGTCAAAATTCAAAAAGGCTTAAATAAAGAACAAGCCGCCGTTGAAGCGGCAACCGGGCCATCAATGGCGCTGTTAGGAGCAACAATCATTGCTGTTATGGCCTTTTATCCCATATTTTCTTCTGTTGAAGGCGCAGGAGAATACTGTCGGGTGTTATTTATTGTTGTGGCAATATCCCTACTCGTTAGCTGGGTTATCTCAATTACTGTCACCCCTTTACAATGTATGTACATGCTTCATGCAGAAAAAAAGGAAGATGATACCGAAGGAAAACTATTATCTAATTTTAGAGCATTATTAAATTTTTCATTGAAAAGACGTCTACTGACAGTCGTTAGTATGCTTGTCCTTCTCGCGGTAGCAATGGGAACTTTTGGTAATGTAAAACAAATATTCTTCCCTAGCTCTTCAATGACTAAGTTTATGGTTGATTATTGGGGACCTGAAGGCTCCAGAATCCAATCAACTTCTACTGGAGTTAAACCTATTGAAAGTTACTTACTAGAAGATGATCGAGTGGAATCTGTTTCAACCTTTATCGGTCAAGGTCCGCCACGTTTTTACCTTCCTGTAGAGCCTGAAAGTACGAATCCTGCTTACGGACAATTAATTATTAATGTTCATAATTTGGAAGAATTAAATAATGTGACTAACGATCTAAACACTTGGTTGGTGAACAATATTCCAAATGCGATGACAAGAATACGCAAGTACTCGGTTGGTCCAGCTTTAACATGGGATTTTGAAGCAAGATTTTCGGGACCTTCTGACGCAGATCCCGCGGTATTAAGAGACATTGCCGAACAAGCAATGGAAATATTACGCCGTTCACCTATTGCCAAAGAAGTTTCTACAGATTGGCGCCAACAAGTATTAGACATTGTGCCTGAATACAGTCAAATTAATGGTAGAAGAACAGGCATTTCTCGTTCTGATATTGCCAACACAACCAAACGTTTCTATGACGGTATGACTGTTGGTACTTATCGAAATGGCGATGAATTACTGCCAATTGTGATTCGAGAAAGCATTGGTGACAGGAACATTAATAATCTTGATACCTTGCAGATTGAACCTGTAAATCAAACTATTTCGGTTCCTTTAGCTCAAGTGGTGGAAGGAATAGACACAGAATGGACAAACCCTATAATCTGGCGTTATGACAGACATAGAGCAATTACGGTTCAAGCAACGCCTGTACAAGGTGTCACAGCTGCAACCTTGCGTGCTTCTGTAATCAACGAATTTAACAACATACAGTTGCCAGAAGGATACAAGTTAACATGGTTTGGTGAGTTTAAAAGTACCGTAGACTCACAAATGTCGTTAATTCCGGGCGTTATTCCGGCTGTCGCTATTATTCTTTTCATACTCGTTGCTTTATTCAATGAAGTTAAGCCTATGATTATCATTATGTTACTTATACCATTTGTAATGATAGGTGTTTCTGTCGGCTTACAATCAAGTGGCGCTGCATTTGGCTTCGTAACCTTGTTGGGCGTAATGAGTTTGGCGGGGATGATGATCAAAAACTCTATTGTTTTAGTCGATCAAATCAATGTTGAGAAAGCCGAAGGGAAACCACCGCACCAAGCAATAATTGATGCCACTATCTCTCGTATCCGCCCGGTATTTCTGGCTGCTGCGACGACGGTTTTAGGGGTAATTCCTTTAGTGACAGATTTATTCTGGCAAGGGTTAGCAGTTGCAATTATGGCAGGACTATCTTTTGGTACCTTGCTTACCATGGTGCTACTGCCTGTGTTTTATTCGCTGTTTTACAAAACTAAACATGCGTAGTTATACCCGATTATAACATGGAAGAGTTTAACTATTTTCTCCTTGAGTGGTTGATTGCTATTTTTACAGTAGTGATCAGTGTCTGGATACATTCAAGGGTTATGCTGTGGCTGAAAAACAGTAGAAATAATAATGAAGGTAATTTGAGACAAAGCCGTATATTTAATGTGATGCTTTGTCTCATATTTACACATATGGTTGAAATATGCGTTTTCGCCATTGCTTACAAATTGATGTTAGCAAACCCTAAGTTTGGCTCGTTAAGTGGTAGCGATTTAACCTCATTTACAGATTATTTATACTATTCATCTACGGTATATACTACGTTAGGGTTTGGAGATATTGTGCCACATGGCTTAATTCGTTTATTCACTAGCATCGAATCACTTACGGGTTTGAGCTTAGTGGCATGGTCAATGTCTGTTGCCTTTTTAGAAATTCAACATATTGAAAGTAATAAAAAATAAGCAAATTAACACTATAATTACCACAAACAAGTAGATAATATAATCAAGAGTCAGAAAATAGTTGTGAATAATGATGCTATCAAACAATATTGATGATTGTCCTGAATGTGGGTTAACAGTAAAGCTGCCTTTTTTAAAAGAGCAAGAAAAAGCAAGCTGTCCGCGATGTAGGCATGTATTATCCGTCAATCATACCAATGCAGCTGAGCGGATCATTGCATTATCATTTTCGGCACTAATCTTCTTAATCGCATCACTCTCTTTTGAGTTTCTCAAACTTAAAGTCAATGGCATAGAAATAAGTGTCAATATTATAAAAAGCTTCCAAATTTTAGTTGAGAAAAACTACGCTGTACTGGCCATAGTACAAGCAGTAACCATAACCATCATCCCAACAATAATACTGCTCAGTTTAATTTATGTGTCACTCTTTATTAAAAGAGATGTCTACCCAAAAAGTGGCCATAAAGTGATGACGTTAATCTTCTATCTTATCCCTTGGAATATGGTTGAAATTTTCATCATTGGTGCATTGGTCAGTTTAATAAAAATAATGTCTTTGGCTGATATTAGCTTTGGCCCTTCATTTTATACCTACATACTTTTTTCACTTTCAATGACGTTTACCTTAGTGCACCTTGATAAAAAACAATTTTATAGCATGTTAACAACGTTAAGGTTTAACTCAAATACAGAAAATAAAACAATTCAAATCAGCCAATCTCCCGCAAAAGTAATCGATAAAGTAGCCACACAAGATTTTAGTATTCAAAAAACCTGGGCTCTAATTATCACCTCAGTTGTTTTTTACATACCCGCAAATGTACTTCCTATTATGAACACCCGCGTTTTAGGGCAAGACGATCCTAGTACAATCATTGGAGGGGTTTTATTATTATGGGAACACGGCTCACAGCCAATTGCCATAGTCATTTTCATTGCAAGTATTCTTGTCCCTGTCGGTAAAATCATCGCGCTAGCTTGGCTAAACTATAGCGTACAAAAACAAAGTAATGCCCTCACATTCGAGCGGCTAAAAATTTATAGAATTGCAGAATTTGTTGGCCGGTGGTCTATGGTTGATATTTTTGTGGTTATCATTCTTGTTAGTCTGATCCAGCTTGGAAATATCATGAGTATTCTACCGGGCTTGGCAACAGTAGCATTTTCAGGTGTTGTAATACTGACAATGCTTGCGGCGATGAGTTTTGATTCTAAGTTAATCTATAGGGATAAAAATGAATAAAGAACAACATGTTGATGCAACAGTCAACCCAGTAAAATCAGTATCATCAATTTGGTTTATTCCCTTTATTGCCGTCTTAATAGGCTGTTGGATGCTTTATTATCAGTGGGCAAACCAAGGCCCATTAATTACTCTGCATTTTGAATCAGCAGAAGGGTTAGAAGAAGGTAAAACGAAAATTAAGTTTCGCAATGTAAACATCGGTAATGTAGAAACAATTTCAATCAATGAAGCAGCCGATGGCGTCATTATTACCGCTAGAATGTCAAAAAGTGCAGAAAACATACTCGTTGAAGATAGTAGTTTTTGGGTTGTAACACCTAAAATATCGCTTGCTGGGGTATCAGGCTTGAGTACCCTTATCTCTGGCGTATATATAGAAATATCACCGGGGTTATCTAAACAAGCACGATTAGAGTTTGAAGCACTTGATTCACCGCCTGTCACCCCTTTAGGCACTCCGGGTTTACATATTACCTTAAACAGCGATGATCAATTTGCCTACTCCAAAGGAGATCCCATTATTTATAAAGGGTTAACAGTGGGTCAATTTGAAGATATTTATTTTAATTTTGAAGAGCGTATTGTTTACTACAATGTTTTTATCAAAGCCCCGTACCATAAGTTGATCACGACTAATACCAAGTTTTGGGATGTTAGTGGGCTAAATGTTGATTTAAATGCTGATGGATTATCAATTAAAACAGGGAACCTCGAAACACTGTTAACAAATGGCGTCACATTTGATGTTCCCACAGGTATGGAGGTAGGCCAACAAATCACAGAGCGAGATTACTTTGATATTTATGCCAATTATGAGTTAGCCAGTGACCAAAGGTTCAAACAATCCGTCAACTACGTTGTTTTAGTCAGTAATACGATCCGCGGTTTAAAAGTTGGTGCTCCAGTTGAGTACCGAGGGGTTCTTATTGGACATGTGAAATCAACCAATATCAGTGAAACCAACCAAAATGGTTTATTTAGTGATGATTTAAAAATTCCTGTTTTAATCAGTTTACAACCTGGCAGAGTTGGTTTACCTGATAATGAAGACGGTAAGCAATTAATGGATCAACAAAATACACTTTGGATTCATAAAGGTCTAAAAGCAACACTAAAAACAGGCAATTTACTTACCGGAAGTTTATTTGTTGAATTACAACACTTTGAAAAACAAACCCTAGATAATATTCAAACTTATGCTGGCTATACCGTTATACCCACAGTGACAGATCAGTTCACTCAAATCACTGAAAAATTGGGCGTATTCATTGACAAACTGAATCAGCTTCCTCTCGAGACAACCGCTGAAAATGCGAATAAAACTCTTAATGAAATTACCAATATGACTAAGGACTTTCAACATACAAGCCAGAGTCTCAATAGTATTTTACAAAGTGCACATCAACAAGAGTTGATCAAAGAATTAAATACCACGTTGCAAAGCCTATCAACGTTGAGCCATAGCTACTCTGCTGATTCTGACGCTTATGAGCAATTAGAAGCAACTCTGAAAACATTATCAGATACCTTATATGAACTTAAACCACTGCTCAACCAGTTAAAACATCAACCCAATGGGCTAATTTTCAATTCAGGTAATAATAATAAGTTAGTCCCTAAAAAACACAAAGGTGATAAATAATGAAATCTTCCTTAATTTCTCTGATTTTGTTTTTACTCTTGCTATCTGGATGCAGCTCACCACCGGAGCAAACGCAGTACTATATGTTAAATAATTTACAAAATGCGGCCCCAAGTAATGCCCCTCAAAAAGTAAATGTATGTAACACATATACTGTTTCAATCGCTATGCCAGAATATTTAAATCAACCCTATTTGGCGATGCAGGTGCATGAGCATCAAATGCATTATTCCAACTCACATATGTGGGTTGAGCCATTAGCCACCGGCGTACAAAAGTCACTACTCGATGATCTTAATGCTAACAGCTCTCACAGTAAATTTACTGCCATGCGTAGCTCTGGTGCCAGTAACAATTCATCGACAATCAATATTGAAGTTAATTACTTTCACGTAAGTGAAAACTCTGAAGTCATCTTCTCAGGTCAGTTTACCTTAGATGAGGAGAGCCAAAACACTCAACACCCCTTCTTATATAAGAGTCAATTAAACAATGACGGTTATAATCATTCTGTTGCTCAAATGCGCCAGCTAGTTTCTAAGTTAGCCAATTCAATACTAAATCAGATAACAAACTGCCAACATAAATAGCACTTCTCAAGGGCCAGGAGGGAAATTAACTAATAATTGCCCTCCAACTTTTCAAGGTATTAATTGTCGATGCGCTTTTCTGTCATCATTTTTATTTTTAGATAAATGCTAATATAGTAATAGACCCCTCTCTGAACGGAGACTGAAAAATGCAGATAACCAAAGGCTTCTATTTTAGCTTTTTCATTGTTGTTTCTTTTTTCCAAGTTGCGAAAGCGCAATCCCATGAAAATAATGAGAGTTATTTTTTTGATTTTGAACATATAAAATCTTCGATAGCATACCTTGAGAGCCCTTCATTATTACGATTAATGACGGTTGCTGACACTCAAGCTATGAAGCACTTAAAAAACCATTCAGACCGAACAGGCTACTATTCAAAAGAAAGCTCAACGAAAGACATAGCTAAAGACTTACTCGTTAACAAAAGCTATTCAAAAGAAGTGTTATCTCAGGTAAGTTCGCTGTTTCAAGTGATTAAAAAAGATAAAAAAAAGCAAGATTTTTGTATCAAACAAGTTGTTCAGTATTTGCCGAACGACTTTACCTTTAAGGGTCACTTATACTTCACTTGGGGATATGATATTGGTGTTTCAATGGATGAAAATGCCTCAATAAATCTTGCCCATAAAACATTTAGAAAATCAATAAACGAAGTTTGGTATTACTGCATTCATGAGCTGCACCATGTTGGCTTCCAGCAATATAATCCTTTTCCTGATATCTCAAAAGTGCAAACAAAAAAACAACTATTTACGCTGGTTCAATACCTTACCTTTCTAGAAGGCACTGCTGTTTACGCGGCTTATCATGCGCGTAAACAAAACCAACATCTAGAAGATCCTGACTATATAGCACTTGAAAACCCTAACACTATCCAACAAATGACTACAGAATATTTTGAAATATACAGGTTCATTAAAAAGCAGGCCGATGAACAAGGCAATAAAGCGCTAACCTCAAATGATTGGAATTTAATCAACAACCTATCTGATGGAAAAAGGCTTTGGTATAGAGTGGGCGGCATGATGGCACAAAAACTTGATAAACAATTAGGTAGGGAAAAATACAAGGCACTAATAAAACAACCACCACAACGTTTTTTTAATGCCTATGACGAGCTATAAAACACAACACAAAACGACTGTAAACACTTAATTAATAATGGTTTTTATAGATACCATAAGAACAAAAAAAGCAACAACATATTAATGTTACTGCCTTTTATTATTTATCTAGCGAAGTTAATGAGTAAGCTTTTGACTAGGCAACAAATAAGTTATCGCTATTTAAAAGAAAACATCCTTGTTATTGTTGCATCTTTATCAATTAAATGGTGCTTTAAAGCGCCAACAACATGCACAACAATAAAAGCGATCAACACTGCTGTTAATGAGTCATGCAAAGTATGGCCTATTGACGCGACACCTTCATTTAAAGCAATAGCTTTTCCTGAAACTTGGTCATAATTAGATGCGACCAACTCAAGACCAAAAATATATATGCCATGCCCTCCAGCTCCTGACTGGACTGTAAAGCTACAATTTAACTACTAACTGTCTAACAAAATCAGGGAAGTCCAAGTTCACTTTAAGACAAAGATTAAGTGAACATAACCGCATTTACTGTTTTAAAATGGCTCTGATCCCAGCTATTTTAAAAGTTACCAAATTTACCGTTAGTGTTTTTCCACTGCTCTTTAGGAAGAATGCTCTCCATCACATCCCAGTGTTCAACAATTTTACCGTTTTCTACTCGGAACAAGTCATAGTACGAAGTAGCCTTACCCGCAAATGTACCTTCACTTATTGTTAAAACAAAGTTGCCCTCACCTAACACCTTGTGGTTCTTATAGTACTCCATACTTATGCCTTGTTTTGTCATCGCTTCTATCGCTTGACCAAGACCTGACAAACCATCAGCAATAGCAGTATTGTGCTGCAAATAATTGTCACCATCAATAAATTGACTTAACTTGTCGTACTCTGCGTTAACCAAAACCGTATTGACAAAATCTGCAACTAGCGCTTTGTTTTCTTCAGTTTTATCAATATCAACTATTTCGGTAGTACCATCAAGCTGCGTTCGTCCACTTGGGTTTGGTTTATCTGCTTTAACATCTAGATTATCCCAGTGCTCAACAATTTTTCCATCTTCAAATCGAAAGATGTCAAAACCTACTTTAGGGCCAAAAAAGTTGTAATCTGTGTGGGTAAAAACAAAATCACCGTCTTGAAATGCCCTAACAACATTCACTTTTGCACTGCCTTTGGGTAATGCTTGCAGCAGCTCGCCAAACCCTGCCAAGCCGTCAGCAACAGCAAGGTTATGCTGGGTGTATTTTTGCGGATTAACATAATTAATAGCTTCTTGATTTCCAGTTTCGATAGCATTTAGTAACGCCACAGCTTTTTCTCGATTTGATAGTTTCATACCTGACTCCACAGTTGATGATAAGTTAGAACATGCCGATAAGCACAATGACCCGACCAATAGGCCGATGATAGTCTTTATTTTCATTTTTCTTTCCGCTTAATTTTAGTTAAGGGAATTTTAAAGCAGTGGCTATAAAGTAGTCAGGTAAGAATGGGAATAAAAATGGTAAAAGTTGAACCCTAGTTATTTTTTCTAAATTGATTCGGTGTAAGCAATGTATGTTTTTTAAAGTATTTTACAAAATTACTCGCTTCATCAAAGCCAAGTGAATCAGAGAGTTGCTGTACTTGTATTTTTTCAACAGTTAATCGCCGTTTCGCTTCTAAGATAGTATGAGCATCAATGAGCTGTTTAGCTGTTTTATTTGTCGCTAATTTACATGTTTTATTCAGGGTCTTATAGGTTGTTGCAACCTGTTCTGCATAATAATGAGCATCTCTCGATTTTGTAAAATTTTCTTCTAAAACAACAACAAAATGATTGAATAGTTCTATTTGATATTGCGTCATGTCCGTATGATAGATATCCGGCCTCGCCTCACTTACCTTAATCAAAAAGGCGGCAAATAGCGCTTGTAAATAGCTTACATTTGCACCTTTTGATAGATACTCTGCCTCAATAACAGGAACTAATTGGGACAACTGCTCCTCAGTATTCGTCTCCAATTTGAAACTTGGCAAAGCTGAAGTCATAAAGTGAGTGGGAGGAAATATTTGTATGCCTACCGTAGATGCTACTTTTTGAATATAACTGTCGGTAAATACAATGAGTTTGCCAGATGGTTTATTTTTTACATCAAAAGTATGTACTTGCCCTTGATTAATAAAAACAACACTACCTTTTTCGACTGGAAATTTATGAAAATCAACAAAATGCTCACCAACACCACCCGTTATAAATAACAAGTTGTGAAAAGAAACTCGATGAGGATCACTAGCGATTGGAAGATGGCCTGCCTCATATCTGCTATAAAGGCTTTCTAACTCAATAATCTCAAACCCCACATCAGGAAGATTTGGTGTTTTAAAGTATACTTCTGGAATTTGAGGCATTGTTGATAATTACTTAGTTACTAAAAATTGTTAAACCCTAATGAGCTGATTTAAGCATATTTAAAGACTATATTCACTTTAAGCTTATCTTTCACCTGCAGCTTTCTCTCTGAAACTAGCTTGCAATTAATTATGAAAAAGCCAAAATCACCAATCGGTCACAATGCCCGCTTGAAAAGCACAGGCCACTTTCTATCCAAAAGAGATCATTCGATAAACATTGGCATCCAAAACCTCTATAAACGAAAAAAGGGCAATAACATCACTGCTATTACCCTTTTCAATTTTCTCTTTCAAAATCTGTTAGTGATTCTCAGAAACCATATTCACCGTATACTTTGGAATCTCAACGACTAAGTCTTCATCTGCAACAATCGCCTGACAGCCAAGACGTGATTCTGGCTCTAATCCCCATGCTTTATCGAGCATATCATCTTCTAACTCATCACTTTCTTCTAATGAATCAAAACCTTCTCGAATAATGACATGGCATGTTGTACAAGCGCATACCTTTTCACAGGCATGCTCAATACCAATGTCATTTTTCAAAGCAACATTGAGCACATTCTCGCCTTTATCCGCTTCGACAACTGCGCCATCTGGGCATAATTCTTCATGAGGTAAAAATATAATTTTTGGCATTTTAAAATCTCTTATTTTCGCGACGTTATACTCGCAACTATGATTTACAATTTTTCTACTGATTGACCGCTTAATGCTTTATTAATTGAGCTATCCATTCTACGCTCCGCAAATATAGCTGTCGCTTGATCTAATTTTTCAATCGCCGCTTCAATAGCATCAGCATCTTCGCCTTGGCTAATATCTGCTAACGACTTAATGACTTGCTCAATGTTAATAATTTCATCGTCATTAAGTAAGTTACGATCCAAGGCGATAGCCGCTTGAATAGACTCTATCACGCGTGCTGCTTCCACTTGCTGCTCTTTAAGCATACGTGCGTCGATATCTGCTTTAGCATTATTCATCGAATCTTTTAGCATTTGGGCAATTTTACTGTCATCTAAGCCGAAAGAAGGCTTAACTTCAATGCTAGACTCAACCCCTGATGATTTTTCCATCGCAGTCACCGACAGCAAACCATCAGCATCAACTTTAAAAGTAACACGAATATGGGCAGCACCAGCTGTCATAGCCGGAATACCACGGAGTTCAAACCGTGCTAATGAACGACAGTCATCAACTAACTCTCGCTCGCCTTGCAGCACATGCACTGCCATAGCTGTTTGACCATCTTTAAAGGTTGTGAACTCTTGTGCTTTTGCCACAGGAATAGTGGTGTTACGCGGAATCACTTTTTCTACCAAGCCGCCCATGGTTTCTAACCCTAGCGATAGAGGGATAACGTCAAGCAGTAACATATCACTATCAGGTTTATTACCTGCAAGAATATCTGCTTGAATGGCAGCACCAATTGCCACAACTTTATCTGGGTCAATTGAAGTTAGGGGCTTTTTATTAAAGAACTTTTCAACTTCAGTGCGAACCAATGGCACACGAGTAGAGCCGCCTACCATCACCACTTCTATAACTTCACCGGCACTTATGCCGGCATCTTTTAAACTACGACGGCAAGCTCGTAAGGTTTTTTTCACTAAGTTAGCAATTAACTTATCAAAAGTTGCTTTGTTTAAGTTAGTTGACCAAACTTGTTCATTCTCTAGTGTCAGGCTTACTTCAACACTGTCTTGACTGGTTAGTTGCTCTTTCGCTGCACAAGCTTGTTGCATTAATTGTCGTTCAAGCGAAGGTGACAACGGACGTGTTAAACCTGCTTGCTCAACTAAATAGTCAACAACTGCAACATCAAAGTCATCACCACCTAACGCTGAATCGCCGCCTGTAGCAAGTACTTCAAAAACACCTTTATTAAGACGCAAAATAGATATATCAAATGTACCGCCACCTAAGTCATAGATAGCAATAACCCCCTCTTGACCAGAATCAAGGCCATAAGCGACTGCTGCTGCAGTTGGCTCGTTAAGTAAGCGTAATACATTAACACCTGCTAATTTTGCGGCATCTTTGGTGCTTTGACGCTGAGCATCATCAAAGTGAGCGGGTACTGTAACCACCACGCCGGTAAGTTCGCCACCTAGTGCTTGTTCCGCACGCTGGTTTAAATTTTTTAAAATTTCGGCTGACACTTGCACAGGGTTTATTTTCCCTTGGCGAGTGATGATTTCAGGATGATTTTCATCACCACAAAATTGATAGGGTAAAGAAGGATATTTACTTTGAATGTCGCTCAATGCGCGACCAATTAAACGTTTTGCTGAAACCACAGTATTTTGGGCATCACTCACGCTCAAGGCTTTAGCTTCCTCGCCGACTAAAACGTTTTCACCTGGCAAGTCACCTTGATAGCTAACAATTGAAGGTAAAATGTCGTGGCCGTGGTGATCGGCCAAAGTATTGGGCGTACCACTTTGCACGCTGGCAATTAAAGAATTAGTCGTGCCTAAATCAATACCCGCTGCGAGTCTATGTTCGTGTGGTACTGTACTTTGACCGGGTTCTGCTATTTGTAAAAGTGCCATGGTATTATTTTCTATTTCATCGGGTAAAATATAATTTGAGGTTACTCGATAATTATCACAGCAACATCAAACTAAGAGTGATTAATCGTCAAACAAGCTATCTTCTAAGCGTTCAACTTCAATATTGAGTTTTTGATAAAACTTCAATTTACGCAAATTATCGCATGCAAGCACATTAGCTGCCGTATTATTTTCAAGGATTTGTGATGCTAGCAAGTCAAAATGATGTTGATACTCTTGGGTAAGTTCTTGTTGCGCACTGTCTAGTGCGGCATCAACATCCTTAGCCGTTTTAACATCATCCAACATTTCTCTCAATTCCATTTGCCTCATTAAGAAGCTGGTATCACCAAAAGTATGTTGCTCATTCGGTAAATCAACACCACGTAGCGTCAGTATATATTCAGCACGTTTTAATGGCTGCTTTAACGTTTGATAAGCATCATTAATTTCTGCTGATTTTTGAACCGCAAGCAATTGCTCTTGCCCTGAGGCATGCGCAAACTTGTCAGGATGAACTGCTTTTTGCAGGTTTTGATAAGTTTTCGATAGTTGGTTTAAGTCGACATCGAAGGATATTTCAATGTCGAATAATTGAAAGTAATTCACTTTTTCTACCTAAAGAATTTTAACCCAGAAAAGTTCATCTTTATAATGGTTAAAGTCGCAGTTATTTTGCTCTAATGCAAGGCGAAAGCACGGAGCCTACGCTAGTAGGTGAGTACTTTCAACGCAGCAGTTGAGCCAAATAACAAAGAATTAAGCCGTTATACGTTGAAGGATTCACCACAACCACATTCGCCTTTGGCGTTTGGATTAGTGAATTTAAAACCTTCGTTTAAACCTTCTTTAACAAAATCTAATTCTATACCTTCAAGGTATACTAAGCTTTTTGTATCAATGATAATTTTCACTTCTTCAATATCAAAAACATTATCATCTTCATTTAGGTCATCAACAAACTCAAGTACATAAGCCAAACCTGAACAGCCTGTCGTTTTAATACCTAAACGTAAACCAAGACCTTTACCTCGGTTAACCATAAAAGATTTAACACGCTCTGTTGCTGCTGGCGTCATGGTAACTGACATACTACTTTTCCTGTTCTTTTTAACTAAAAACGATTAACCATTTTTACTTTTATAATCTTCAATGGCAGCTTTAATGGCATCTTCAGCTAAAATTGAGCAATGAATTTTCACTGGCGGTAAAGCTAACTCTTCGGCAATGGCGGTGTTTTTAATTTCACCGGCTTCATCAATTGATTTACCTTTCACCCATTCAGTAACTAATGAGCTAGAGGCAATAGCTGAGCCACAACCATAGGTTTTAAATTTAGCATCTTCAATAATGCCGTCGTCTGAAATTTTTAATTGCAATTTCATTACGTCACCACATGCGGGTGCGCCAACCATACCCGTTGCTACTGATGGATCACTTTTGTCCATAGAGCCTACATTACGCGGATTTTCATAATGGTCGATTACTTTTTCACTATAAGCCATTTTCTTCTCTCCTAACTGCCATTTACTTTACCTAAACAGGTAAAGCTTAATGTCCAGCCCATTCAATTGAGTCTAAGTCGATACCGTCTTTGAACATTTCCCAAAGCGGTGACATGTCACGTAAGTGACCAATAGATTTCTGTATTATATCGATGGCGTAGTCTATTTCTTCTGTGGTAGTAAAACGACCAAAACTAAAGCGAATAGAGCTATGTGCCATTTCATCATTTAAACCTAATGCACGAAGTACATAGGAAGGTTCAAGACTAGCCGATGTACAAGCACTACCTGATGATACTGCTAAATCTTTTAAAGCCATGATTAATGATTCGCCTTCAACAAAGTTGAAGCTAACATTTAAATTACCGGCATAACGCTTATCAAAATCACCATTAACAAAAACTTGTTCCATAGCGTTTAAACCTGCCCATAAACGATCACGCATGGCCGTTACATGTTCAAGATCTTGCGTCATTTCTTCTTTAGCTATACGACAAGCTTCACCCATACCGACAATTTGATGAGTAGCAAGCGTACCTGAGCGCATACCACGCTCATGACCACCGCCATGCATTTGCGCTTCAAGGCGAATACGTGGCTTACGACGCACATATAATGCCCCGATGCCTTTAGGGCCATACATTTTATGAGCAGAAATAGATAACATATCTACTTTTGAGTTTTGCATGTCTATTTTAATTTTCCCAGCACTTTGCGCTGCATCAACATGGAAAATAATTTTACGTGCACGACACATTTCGCCAATTTCGCTAATGTCTTGTATTACACCAATTTCATTATTTACATGCATTATGCTCACTAAAATAGTGTCATCACGCATTGCTGCTTCAAGCTTATTTAAGTCGATTAAGCCATTATCTTCAGGATCAAGATAGGTAACTTCAAAACCTTGTCGCTCTAATTCACGACACGTATCTAACACTGCTTTATGCTCTGTTTTACAGGTGATGATATGCTTGCCTTTTTTATGGTAAAAGTTGGCAGCACCTTTAATCGCTAAGTTATCTGACTCAGTTGCACCTGAGGTGAAAACAATTTCACGAGGATCAGCATTAATTAAATCTGCTATTTGATTTCGGGCAATATCCACGGCTTCTTCGGCTTGCCAACCAAATTTGTGTGAGCGTGATGCTGGATTGCCAAAATGACCATCTGTGGTCATGTATTGCACCATTTTTTCTGCAACACGTTTATCAACAGGGGTAGTTGCTGAATAATCAAAATAAATAGGAAGCTTCATTTACTCTCTTTCTCCACTTAAAATCGGCATAATTGCTTATGAGCAATCATGCATAATATTGGGGCTATCATCTTTTATATTGATAATAGTTTCTAACGACTGTGTTTTATTAGAACGACTATGTTCGTCATTTTGTCGTTGAGACACAGTTTTTACATCATTTTTGGCGACTAATTCAGCCAAGGTAATATTTTGCAAAAATTCTTCTATTCGTTCACTGAGCCCTTGCCATAGTGAGTGAGTTAAGCATTGCTCTCCCCCTTGACAGTTACCTTTGCCTTGACACTTAGTTGCATCAACACTTTCATTAACAGCTGAAATAACATCTGCAACCGCAATTTGTGCTGAACATTTCCCTAAACGATAACCACCGCCAGGACCTCTAATGCTAATAACTAAGCCATGTTTACGTAACTTTGAGAATAACTGCTCTAAGTATGATAAAGAAATAGCTTGTCGCTCAGAAATGTCTGCTAGAGAAACGGGCCCATAGGCTGCGTGAATTGTAACATCAAGCATTGCTGTAACAGCATAACGGCCTTTAGAAGTTAGTTTCATAATTTTATTCGCTAATTAATTCTTCAGTGTAAACGTTATTTCAAGGACAATTTTATGTTCAATAGCTTATTTGCGCGCAATTTTACATAACCTTAAAATTTAATCAAGTATATACCCGAGTAATATACTCAAGTATTCTACACTAAGATCCTAAAAGCGAAAAGCAATAGTTGACTATTTTACTCAACTATTGCTTTTATTCTGATAGTGTTTGTCATAAATCAATATTATTGGTAACAAACTTTGCACTGCATATCATGACATTCAAGAAGTGCTACCCGTTTAAACAAAGCAGATTATATCTCAGGATCAAAGCCTTCAACTTTACTTTCACGGCGTTTAGCTGCTGCTTTTTCATCTTCAACAAATTCGCCCACTCTAAGCTCAGGCAAATTATTAGGGCAAACATCACCACCAATTTTATTCACTTCTTTGCTGATATTCGACACACGATCATCAATTAAATGCATATGATCAAGCAAACGACCAATCGCTTTAGCCACAGGATCCGGGTTGTCTGCAGAAACGGCATAAGCATCAAAGCCAAATTTTTTCGCCGCTTTATCACGTGATTCTTTACCTAGGCTGCCATTAAGTTTTTCCCCTAAATCTGCATCAAGTAAAGAATTACCATTGCCGCTCTTACTATTGACAATACGTGCAGGTATGCCAACAGCCGTAGCACCTTCAGGTAAGTCTTTTACGACTACTGAGTTAGAGCCAACTTTACCACTTTTCCCGATTGTAATGGGGCCCAGTACCTGCGCGCCAGCACCAATAACGACGTTATCTTCTAATGTCGGGTGACGTTTACCAGCATTCCAACTCGTTCCGCCTAACGTAACACCATGGTATAGCGTCACATCATCACCGATTTCAGCGGTTTCACCAATAACAACGCCCATGCCATGGTCAATAAAAAAACGACGTCCTAGGCTTGCTCCTGGATGAATTTCTATGCCTGTTAACCAGCGCGAGAATGTAGATAAACATCGCGCTAGCAACTTCCAATTCGCTCGCCAGAGACGATGGCTCAATCTGTGTACCCAAATAGCATGCAACCCTGGGTAATTCAGCAACACTTCAAAGGTAGTGCGTGCTGCGGGATCTCTATCAAAAACACTGTTAATGTCTTCTTTCATGCGGGTAAACATATTTTTTCCTTTTTTATTTCTCTGCGCTATTGCTCGAAGCTCTTTCTATAGAGGCTAAGATGCCACGCATCATTTTAATTTCTTTAACATCAGGGCGAGCGCGGTTAAACAAACGCCTTAACTTTGTCATGACTAAGCCTGGATGCTTATCGCCGATAAACCCTGTCGCTTTCAGCGCATTCTCAAAATGCTGATAAAAACGTTCGGTTTCTTGAGTCACAGGATAAAGCTCATCATCTTGGCTGTTTGCTTGTGATGTTTTTTTATCGCGGCTATTTTTTCCAATATAAGTACCATTACCTGTACTTTGCTCTTGGCTTGTATCATCCAGTGATAACAAATAACTCGTTCGTACTTCATAACTTAGTGTTTGTACGGCCATAGCTAAATTTAACGAGCTGTAATCAGGATTAGCAGGGATTTGCACATGAAAATGACACAGTTGTAATTCTTCATTCGTCAAACCACTACTTTCTCGTCCAAACACCAAAGCAACGGGATATTCTTCCGCTTCTGCCACCATTTTTTCACCACAACCGCGCGGCTCTAACATTGGCCAAGGTAATGTGCGTGAACGAGCACTGGTACCAACCACTAACCCACAATCAACAATCGCTTCACTTAAGGTACTAACCACTTTAGCGTTTGCTAACACATCGGTTGCCCCTGCGGCTAACGCTTGCGCTTGTCCATTAGGCATTTCAATAGGGTCAACTAGCACGAGTTGACTTAAGCCCATGGTTTTCATTGCGCGCGCTGCACTGCCAATATTACGGCAATCTGATGTGTTGACTAACACGATGCGAACTTTATCTAATAAATTACTTTTTTTGGAATCTGACATTTTACTCTTTGCTCATTACTCGGCTTTACTCTGAACTGTGAACGCTCAATTTAATGTCTGTGATTCTAGCATAGAAGATTACTGCTGTGCTTGCTAAAAAGCACGATAAATTGCTAAACAAAGATTGCTTAAGTTAGTTTATTTTCCTATATAAAACTAGGCGGAATTAAATACCAAAATCACCGCTGCATATTTTTTAAACGTTTATTTGATAACTTTATCGCCAAAGGAATAAATTTTTGCTATACTCCGCGCGCTTGAATTTAGGAGGGTTATATTTAATTCTCTTAGTTCGACATCGTTCTTTTAAAAGCCATTTACAAATAGGTACTCTATTATGCATCCCATGCTAAATATTGCCGTGCGCGCTGCGCGCAATGCAGGAAAAGTTATTATTCGCTCTTTTGAGCAACTTGATAAAGTTGAGGTTGAATCTAAAGGTTCTAACGACTTTGTGACCAGTGTCGACACTGCAGCTGAACAAGCAATTATTGAAACTATTCGTAAATCATACCCAGAGCACACAATTGTTGGTGAAGAGTCTGGTGTATTAACTGGCTCAGATGACGACTATCAATGGGTAATAGACCCACTTGATGGCACCACAAACTTCATCAAAGGCATCCCGCATTTTGCCGTTTCTATCGCAATAAAAGTCAAAGGTAAACTTGATCAAGCTGTCATTTTCGACCCTATTCGTGGTGAATTATTTACTGCTAGCCGTGGTAAAGGCGCACAATTAAATGGCATGCGTATTCGCGTACAAGCACATAAAGAACTGTCGGGTACTGTATTAGCAACAGGATTCCCTTTCAAACACAAGCAACACACCAATGCTTATATGGCTATGTTTGGGGCATTATTTGCAAAAACATCAGACATGCGCCGTGCAGGCTCTGCTGCTCTTGATTTAGCTTATGTTGCCGCAGGTCGTATAGATGGCTTCTTTGAAATCGGTTTAAAGCCGTGGGATACCGCAGCAGGTGAATTATTAGTGATTGAAGCTGGTGGTTTAGTTTCTGACTTTACTGGTGGCCATAACCACGTGAAATCAGGTAACATTGTTGCCAGTAGCACACGATTACAAAAAGAAGTTTTAAAAACTATTCGTCCACATTTAGGTGACGCATTAAGTAAATAATGCCGCTGTGAATAAGTTATATTATTTTGAAAAGCGCCTTTTGGCGCTTTTTTTGCTTTAATAACATTATTATTTAAAAATCGTTAATATTCTCATGAATCCTTCTTTGTACAATCCTCCTCCCCATAAACAAACATTTAAAGCTGGCGAAGTTGCCCTGGTTGGTGCCGGACCTGGTGATCCTGACTTGCTCACCTTGCAGGCATACCGCTTTATAAAGCAGGCCGAGGTGGTTATTTACGATCGCCTTGTCAGCCAAGAAGTAATGGCATTATTACCTGATAGCTGTGAACGAGTATATGTTGGTAAAAAGCAGGCCGACCACCGTGTACCACAAGAGGGGATAAACCAATTACTCGTTGATCACGCCAAACGGGATAAAAAAGTACTGCGATTAAAAGGTGGCGATCCCTTTGTTTTTGGCCGTGGCGGTGAAGAAGCTCTATTTTTATTAGCCAATAATGTTGCTTGTCATATTGTACCCGGCATGACAGCGGCCTCAGCATGCACTAGCTATGCAGGCATTCCGCTGACCCACAGACAAGTTGCGCAATCTTGCACCTTTATTACCGGAAATGTGCAAGATAATGGTGCACTTGACCTACCTTGGCACACTTTAAACGATCAAAAGCAAACAGTTGTTTTCTACATGGGTATAAAAAGTTTACCTATTATCACCGAGCAACTGATCAATGCTGGGCGTAGCGAAAACACACCTGCGGCTTTGATTCGAAAAGGCACCCGTAGTGATCAACAAGTTATCAAGGGAACACTTAGCAATTTAGACGAGTTAGTTACACGCCATAATATCAAACCGCCAAGCTTAATTATTATTGGTGATGTGGTTGACACTTTTACTGACGATAGCTTAAAGAATCTAGGCTATTTAAAAGCAACAGAATCTGTGACTAAATAAGCGATGCTAAAATTGATTAACGCTTAGCAGGTGAACTCGAACTGCTATTATTTGTTTGCTTCTTTTTATTTGCATAAGACTTACTTCGACGTGCCTTACCACTCTTTTCTGACGATTTACTAGTATTGCTCTTTGTCGCTTCAGGCTTTTTAGATTGTGATTTATGCCCTTTATTAAGGTGCTGTCCATCCTTATGCTCAACTTTTTCAGTTTTCGCTTTTTTGGGCTTTTTAGGTTTTTTCGCCTTCAAAGGGCGAATCGCTCGGGATTCACCTAATTCATTAACCGGTATGAACTTTTCTAACACCTTGCGTTCTATATGCTGCTGAATAACATGCTCTATGTCCCAAAGCTGGTTTAGCTCGTCAGCGCATACTAAAGACACCGCGTGACCGGTATTACCAGCTCGGGCTGTACGACCGATACGATGGACATAATCCTCAGGCACATTAGGTAAATCAAAATTAACGACATTTGGCAATAAGTCGATATCGATACCACGGGCAGCAATATCAGTCGCGACTAAAACTTGCACTAGGCCTTCTTTAAAAGCAGCAAGTGCCTTAGTGCGCGCCCCTTGGCTCTTATTACCATGAATTGCAGCGGCTGTTAACCCTTCCGCTTCAAGATGGCGAGTTAGCTTATTTGCGCCATGTTTAGTTTTGGTAAAAACCAGTACTTGTTGCCAATTATTTTCTTTAATCAAATGGGTAAGTACGGCAGGCTTGCGTTTTTTATCGACCGCAGTTAACCATTGAGTGACTTTATCAGCAGTGGAGTTTTCAGGGTTGACTGAAATTTCTAACGGCTTATGAACCAAGCCCTTTGCTAGCGCTCGAATATCAGCAGAAAAGGTGGCTGAAAATAGTAAGTTTTGTCTTTTAGCTGGTAGTAGCGCGATGATTTTTTTGATATCGCGTATAAAGCCCATATCAAGCATGCGATCGGCTTCATCTAAAATAAGCACTTCTAATTGAGAAAATTTCACCGCATTTTGATTATATAAATCTAGCAAGCGCCCCGGTGTTGCCACAAGGACGTCAACCCCTTGCCTAAGTCGCATCATTTGAGGGTTAATTTTAACGCCGCCAAACACTACGGTTGAATGTAAATTTAAATATTTACCGTAGGTAGCAATGCTATCGCTCACTTGTGCGGCTAATTCACGGGTTGGTGTTAAGACTAAAGCACGCACATTATTCGCGCCAACCTTCACCCCTTTTTGACTACTGAGTCGTTGCAGTAAAGGTAGTGTGAATCCTGCGGTTTTACCTGTACCTGTTTGCGCTGCTGCCATCACATCTTTTCCAGATATCACCGCGGGGATAGCTTGGGCCTGAATAGGTGAAGGAGTATCATAACCTTGATCGCCAACCGCTTTTAATAATGGCTCAGACAGGCCTAACTCTGTAAATTTAGGGGCGGTAGCACTCATATAGATTCTCTTGAAATAAAACTGCGGGAGCCGTAGGTAAAACGTTACTTACGTACAATTGGTATAAAGGCGTGCAGCATACAGTAAGGCTAAGTGTAGTGCAAAGGAATTACTTTTTCAGTGTCTCGTCCTAGAATACGTTGACAGTTTTTTAAGTTGAAGCCAATCGCGCAAGCGGTTGGCTTTTTTGATGCACTTGCTCTGGTGTTTGCATACCG
>JAPHTO010000061.1 GCA_026196955.1 Colwellia sp.
AGTTCCCTTTGATGGTGAGCCAGCATCTAATGGTAATGGAACAATGGTTGCGTTTACTCTCTCTAGTGTTAATAAGGTAAATGAGATCTTTTCAATGGCGTTAAAGTTAGGTGCTAGTAGCGAAGGTGAACCAGGAGAAAGAAATAATGGTGCTTATTATGGTGCCTATTTCAGAGATCTGGATGGTAATAAAATAGCTATTTTTCATAAATGATTTAGCTACAAGGCATTAAAGTCGGATTCGTAACAGTTTGCTCGGTTTCGCCACACAATTTTAGCAAATAATTATCAGCCTTAAATGAGCGTTATACGAATAAGGAAAACCCGAAGTTTGAAAATAAAAATAGACGATTTATCAGATGGTGAAGTTATTAAATTACTCGAAGAGCATTTAGCTGATATGTATGCAACTTCACCTCCAGAAAGTGTTCATGCTCTAGACGTTGACTCACTTAAATCACTAGACATTACTTTTTTTAGCTGTTGGCTTGGTGATGAGTTACAAGGTTGCCTAGCTGTTAAGCAACTAACACCCCATCATATTGAATTGAAATCAATGAGAACGACTAGCTCTTCTCGAAAGTCGGGTGTTGCAACAAAGCTCCTAACTCATGTTTTAAATACAGCCATCGATAATGGTTATCAGAAAGTTAGTTTAGAAACTGGTACTCAAGAATTCTTCCTGCCTGCTCGAAACCTGTATGAGAAGTTTGGGTTCACTTATTGCGAGCCATTTGCTGATTATAAAGTCGATCCACATAGTCACTTTATGACAAGAAAATTGGCGGAAAAATTCGTATATACAAACCACTCAAAAGGAAATGATATGGATGTGTAGTGGAAGCTCGCAAGCAAATAAATTCTATGAAGAAGTCTCAGAAAAGCAAATATTGTGGTTTGCTGAAACTGAAGATGGCGACGCTTTAGAGTTTGATGCCGACAGTGATCAAGTTTCCTTTCCTCTTTGGTCTACTAAATCCAGAATTATGAAGCTCAAAAAACTTAATCCTGATTTGTTGGGGGACTACTCACCGAGAGAGATCTCTTGGTTATTCTTTAAGGATGTTTTAGCGCCCATACTAATAGAGAAAAACGATTGATAGGTGTTAATCTCAGCGGTCAAAATCTTACAGGGATTGATTTATCTGTAGAGTCACTAATCAAGCAAATTGAGGCTTTTGAGTAGGGTATTCCCTAACAAGCCAATTAATCAGGAAAAATAACTGTTGGCCTTTGCTCCTTCGCCGCTAATTCTAACCAACAATTTTTCGCCTGTTAATATGGGCGCTATGAGTTTTGATAAATTATGCATTCGTCATTAATAAAGATCAGTGAAGATTACTTCAATTCTTTTAATTTGCCTTCAAGGAAGCTGAGATCTTGGCACTTTTGTGATAATGAAATTGATGCGAACGAGTGCGCAACATTAGTGTTGAATAATATAAAAATGGCAACTTCGCCTTCACTCTGGTGGTATCAAGTGAATGAAGAGCCATTACCTAAAGTGGGTGATCTTAACATAGTTACCAATTGGAACGGCGAAGCGCAATGTATTATAGAAACGACGAGTATTTCTATAGTACCATTTAATGAAATTACCGAAGAGTACGCTGAGCTAGAAGGTGAAGGCGACAAAAGTCTTGCCTACTGGAAACAAGTTCATTGGCAGTATTATCATCGAGAGCTTGAGAATACTCCATTTACACCCAGTGAAGATATGCCCATTGTTTGTGAAAGGTTTAAGCTAGTGTTCAAAAACGCATAACAAGCCAGTTAAAACCAAGCACTAATAATTTAGTACTTCCACATTGAGATAATTTATATAATGGAGTGGGAATTGGATAGAAACAAATTAGTCACCGTTTTCGAAGTATTGGGATCAGTTCTGGCAATGATCTATGCGCTTCTTATTGCTTCAAATACCGGTAACGAAATACTTGGATTTAGTTTGTTATTAGTTTCAGCACTGTTATTTGCGGCTTGGGGCTATTTAGATAAACGCTGGGCATTTTTTGCCTTACAATTTTTTTATGCTACTTCTGCAATTATCGGCCTTGTAAGATGGGGTTAGTTCAAAGCTACATCGCCACTTATTTTAACCAACTACTTTTAACCGCTTAATGAGGCGTGATATGTTTTCGAGGAAATTTTATGGAAGCTGAGTTAATGTCTTCTTTGATAATAGACGGCGTTGTGATTATTGTATCGATTGCCCTTATAATCAAAGGGAAAGCACTGAGAGACAATAAAAGTTCAAGAGGTATTTCAGCTTCGAGTAATGAAACCTCAACAGGAACAGCGCTCATGGTGTGTGGCGGATTATTGCTTTTAGCTCATATTATCAAAATCGCTAAAATGCTTGTATAACAGCACAAGTAGCAAACTATAATCAGCCTCTTATTGGCTCTTAGTTATTCACACAGGATTGGTTCAATGTTCAAAAAAATAATTCTTTTAATATCTAGTTCATTACTTCTTATAGCGTGTAATGCTACAGGGCCAAAATTCAGTCAACTAGAAAGCTTAGATATTAATCAAGCCAAAGTTTATATCTATAGACCTTGGGCTATGTTAGATGGCGCTGCCGCCCCTACAATCCAAATTGATGAAACAGATCGCTTTGATCTCAGTAATGGTGGTTACGAGGTTATAACCTTACCTCCAGGGACTCATAAACTCACTGTAAAAAAAGGTGCTTTTATGTCTAACTGGCGTGCAGATGAAATGAATATCGAATATAAATTTGAAGCCAATAAAAACTACTTTGTTCGTTTATCCGCAGAGTTACAAGACGCTGGTGTATATGGCAATGTCATATCTATTTCTGGTAGTTACGGTTTTGCATTAATAGAAGAGTCATTCGCGATGAATGAGCTTCAAGAAGTAAAGAAAAACTAACAAATAACTAAAAGAACAAATAACTGCTGGTTTCTTCCATCGTCGCTTAGTTTAATCAACAGTTTTTATCGTTTAATGAGGCATTCGCAACATAAAGAATTGAAAATTAGACAAACAAGCTAGTTAGGTATTTAGATTAATTATGTTCTGGGGAGAATGATTTGAGTAATGAATGGGACGAATACGCTGAAAACTGGGATGTAGATCCTACTGTTGAAGAGTATGCAAAAAACGCGTTTGCAACGCTTTTAGATAATATCAATATTGATGACTTAACCGTCCTTGATTTTGGCTGTGGTACGGGTGCCCTAACTCAACTTATGAGTCCAACCGTTAAAAGTATAGTTGCAATAGACGCATCTTCAGAAATGATAAAGCACCTAAATAAAAAGGCGCTAAATAATGTATCGTCAATATCTGATTACCTGTCAGAGGAGTTAGTCCAAAGCCGCCCTGAATTAGCAAACAAATTTGATCTTATTGTGGCATCGTCAGTTTGTGCTTTTCTACCTGACTATGAAGCAACTTTAAGTTTACTAAAATCCCAATTAAAAGAAGGGGGTATGTTTGTGCAATGGGACTGGCTTTCTAATGATGATTCATCGAATATAGGGTTATCAGAAAAAAGGGTTAAGCAAGCATTTTTAGCAAGTGGCTTTGTAAATACGAGAGTTAATAGCCCTTTTATAATGAGTAGCTCAAAAGGTAATATGCCTGTTTTAATGGCGATTGGCGAGAATGCCTAACAAACGGATTAACAAGGAAAAAAAGTAGTTAACTACCTTATTCCTTCAGGGCTTATCATAAGCAACTACTGCGCCCCATTAAATAGGCGTTATGTGCCAATGAGATAATTGATGAATTTACTTATTAAAACAATTGCTACTCTGCTTTTTCTTGTTGTTGCCTCATATTATCTGTATTTCTTTATAAACCCGAGTGTTACAGTCATAAATGAGTCAGAGAGTGTTATAACAGAAGCAATTGTGAGTTTACCAAAAAGCCGTTTAAATTTTGGCTCTATTGAGGTTAAGCAAAAAAATACCCTTTACTATTCACTCTCTCAAAATGATGGTAGTTACCGTTATACATTTAACATTAACGATAAGATAATAACGGGTGCCTGTGGTTACTTAACCAACAATGAGTTTAATAAACGGTTTGTAATTACAGTAAGTAAAAAAAATCTAATAGACTGTCGCCAATAGGCACATAATAAAAAATAAGTACTCTAGAAATATTCCCAAGGTAGTTTGCAGGTAAATATATGAATCTTTCAGCGTTCAATTCAAATCAATCTCAAGAAGTTATTGAGCTTTTTACTACAGTATTTTCTAACTCTGAAGGTGAAAAAGAAGGGGCGCTGATTGGTAAGTTAGTATCAGAGCTAATCACAACAACTGATGCTCAAGAAATATTAGGTTTTGTCGCGACATCTCAAAATAAAATTATTGGCTGCATTTTCTTTAGTCGGCTAACTTTTGAAAACAATAGCAACGCCTTTATTCTTTCTCCCGTGGCAGTTCATACTGAGCATCAAGGGCAAGGCGTTGGTCAGCAATTAATTACTTTTGGCCTTGAACATTTAAAAGAAAATAAGGTTGATTTGGTATTTACTTACGGTGACCCTAAGTATTATTCAAAAGTTGGTTTTACTCATGTGAGCGAAGAACATGTAAAAGCTCCTTTAACATTAACTTACCCTGAAGGCTGGCTTGGTCAACCGTTGACAGGAAGTACAATCAAACCAATATCAGGTGCTTCTCATTGCGTAAAGGCATTAAGCAAGCAAGTTTATTGGTAAAAGTAAGTACATAAAAAGAACATTGTTCAAAAGGAGTTTCTATGCCCATGTTAGCTGCCACCCCAAAACCGCCCTATTATGCTGTTATTTTTACATCTGTTCGTACTGATGGTGATAAAGGCTATAGCGACATGGCCAAGAGAATGCTTGAGCTAGCTGAGCAGCAGCCAGGTTACCTTGGCGTAGAGTCGGCAAAAGAGCAGCTAGGTATAACGGTTTCATATTGGTCAGATTTAGATGCAATTAAGCATTGGAAAGCGAACTCAGAGCACCTTGAAGCTCAAAAAACAGGTCGTCAATTATGGTATAAATCGTTTAAAGTTCGTATATCTAAAGTAGAACGAGATTACGGGCTTTAACAAACCGCAACCGGTGATATTTGAACATTATGACAAGAAAATTAACGTTGAATTATAAACTTTCTACACTTTGGGGGCTGATCGGCATAGCTATTGGGTTATGCGCATTTTTATTCAATTACTACATGGCTCCAGTATCATTACCCGGATATAAAGTCTTCGCTGCCCCAGCCATGTTCGTATTGAGCTTTTTCAGCGAAGAAACCTACTTCACCCCAAAAATGATACTTTTACTTACCGGCCAATTTATCGGGTATTTTTTACTTTCATGCCTTGTGCAGATCATCACTAAAAGAATAGGATAAACGTCAATGCAAAGTAAGGAAGCTATTGCCAACCCAAGCCCATTACTGTTTTCAAATAAAACAAAATCATCCAAAACGATTGTTTTCTTTATAGTCTTTGTAGCCTTATTTTTTGGGATAGTAGAGTATAAAAGCTATAAGTCTGAAGAGAAGCAAACTTTAGCGATCATTTCAAACCCGAAGATTAATGATATTTATTTTTTAGATTTTAGGTTGTTGAGTGACAGTTTAAGACCTAAAGAAAAATACAGAATTGCTAAAGTTGTTGATATCACAGGCGATATTATCACCTTGGTTTATGGCACGCTTTACTATCAACGCCAGCGTGCTGCTGTTATTAGCATTCAATATGGTCAATTGAGCTATAAAGATTATTTTGAGACTAAACGGTATGACATTCCTCTAAATACAATAAAGGACATGCATAACAGCCAAGCTATTTACTTGGCAAAAAGACCCATTAGAAATAAGTTGTATGGTAATTTAGTCGGTCCAGAGCGAAGGAAAGAAGCGAGCAGCCATCTAATTTATGGTAAAAAAGAAAATACTCAAGGTGAAGCCTTTTTAAAAGAAAGGTTTAGTGAGACAAACTTACAAACGGCCTTTGAGCTTTTTCAGACCTCATCAGATCTTGGCTATGCTAAAGGACAAGTAAATCTTGCTGCAATGTATATAAATGGACAGCATGTTGAAAAAGATTTTGAACAGGCGCTTTATTGGCTTAAAGCAGCATCACTACAAAGTCATAAACCTGCCATTTTAAAATACGGCATAATTTGTCGGCAGGTTGAATCATGCTACCTTGCCGACTTTTATCAAGAATTAACCGCTGCAGGTGTAAATATACAAGTAAGAGAAATGGATTTTAAGCTGAGAAACTAAAGCGCTAACCATAGTGAGCATCGGCTAATTTAAAAACCTAACTTATCGCGTACGCCATAATACCAAGCGCCCATCATCACCGCAGGTACTCTTAGTAAGCGTCCGCCGGGAAAATTATAATGAGGTAGATTAGCAAAAACATCAAAGCGACTATGTTCACCGCTAATAGCTTCTGCTAATAGTTTTCCACCTAAATGTGAGGTATTCACCCCATGACCACTATAACCTTGCGTGTAATAAATATTATTACCAATTTTGCCTAATTGCGGTAAACGGCTCATTGTCAGCAAAAAGTCACCACCCCAGGCATAATCTAATTTAAAATCTTTCATTGCCGGAAAAATTTTGTCCATGTGCGGCTTTAAGAAATTTTTAATACTCGCTGGATCGCCACCACCATAGGTAACACCGCCACCAAAAAGTAATCGGTTATCTGCGGTTATCCGGTAATAATCAAGCTTATAGTTAACATCTTCAACACAGTATTCTGATGGAATAAGTGATTTCGCCAAGGCCTCTGGTAATACTTCTGTCGTCACAATTTGAGTGCCACAAGGCATAGACTTCTTTGCTAACTCAGGTTGCAAATTCCCCATATAAGCATTCCCCGCTAACACCAAGGTTTTAGCGGTTATTCGACCTTGAGCAGTTTTTACCACCACAGATTCATTCAGTCCCTCTTTGACTTGCTCAATTTCAATCACTTTAGATTGCTCAAAGACTTTTCCGCCAATAGCCGTGAGCGCAGCTGCTTCACCTAAAGCGAGTTTCAATGGGTGAACATGACCACAATGGTTATCCACTAAACCACCCACATAAGCCTTTGTATCAACAATTTTTTCTATCTCTTTACCATCAACCATTTCAAGTTGGTTATTACCAAAACGTTGCCAAAGTGCCTTTTTCTCAGCCAAACCTTTCATTTGTTTATCAGTAAAAGCGGCAAAGAAACCACCTTGCTTATAATCACAATTAATTTTATAGCGTTTGATTAAATCTCGAATACAGTCAGCACCTTCAAAAGCCATGTCTCCTAACGCCTGCGCTGTTGTTTGACCATAGTGTTTTTCAATATGGTCAATATCACGACTAAAGCTGTTCACTAGCTGGCCGCCATTACGCCCTGACGCGCCAAAGCCTATTTTTGCCGCCTCTAAAAGCGTCACTTGATAGCCTTTTTCTTGTAATGCTATCGCTGTTGATAAACCGCTATATCCTCCACCAACAACGCAAATATCACTGCTACATTCGCCTGATAGCTGTGGGTAGCCCTCATTGTTATGACATGAGTCAGCATAATATGAATCTGGGTATTGGATCATGACATTCTCCACTTATTTTTTATCTAATAAATTACAGGTGTTAAATATTTAAAACACCAAAAGCGCATCTTATGTCAAATATAATCAACAATAAAGACAAAAAAGCCCCTTTATGTAAAATATATTGAAATACCTGCGGTAATTAGGTAGTTTATGTTCAAGCTAAAAAAGCATTAATTATTTTGGAGTACTATTATGAGCAAAACAGATCTCACCTATTGGCAACAGCAAGCAAAATCTTTAACCATTGAAGGGCGTGCCTTCATTAATGGTGACTATGTTGATGCTCAGAATAAAGAAACTTTTGCCTGTATCAGTCCTATTGATGGTAAGCCTCTTGCAGAAATTGCCTTATGTGCAGAGGCAGAAGCTAACCAAGCGGTTACCTGCGCCCGCGCAACATTTGAACATGGTGATTGGTCTAAAGCTGCCCCTGTTAAACGTAAAGCCATTATGCTCAAATTTGCTGATTTAATAGAGCAACATGGCGATGAGCTTGCTTTATTAGAGACCCTTGATATGGGTAAACCAATTTCTGATGCCCTTAATGTTGATATTCCAGGTGCTGTTCGCTCTATTCGTTGGAGTGCAGAAGCAATAGATAAAATCTACGATGAAGTCGCACCTACCAGTGAGAATGAATTAGGCTTGATTACGCGTGAAGCTGTTGGTGTCGTTGCTGCAATCGTGCCATGGAACTTTCCTCTTGTGATGGCATGTTGGAAATTAGGACCCGCATTATCAGCAGGTAATAGTGTTATTTTAAAACCTTCTGAAAAATCGCCTTTAACGGCAATTAAGTTAGCGGCACTAGCAAAGTCAGCAGGGATACCTGATGGTGTTTTTAATGTGTTACCCGGCTTTGGTCATCAAGTCGGCAAAGTTTTAGCCTTGCACAAGGATATTGACACTTTGGTATTTACTGGCTCAACAGGTATTGCTAAACAACTGATGATATATGCCGGAGAGTCGAACATGAAGCGCGTTTGGACTGAGGCAGGAGGCAAAAGTCCAAACATAGTATTTGCTGATGCGCCTAATTTAGCAGAAGCGGCAAATGCTGCGGCTGGTGCAATTTGTTTTAACCAAGGAGAAGTATGTACTGCTGGCTCAAGGCTGTTAGTAGAAGCAAGCATTAAAGATGAGTTTATCGCGCTAGTAAAAACAGCGATGCAGCACTGGCGACCTGGTAATCCACTCGATCCTAACACCAATGTCGGTGCCATTGTTGACCAAATTCAACATGAACGCGTATTAAGCTATATCGAAAAAGGCAAAGAACAAAAGGCGTCGTTATGTTGTGGTGGTAATAAAGCACAGCCTGTAGCAGGCGGCTTTTACATAGAGCCAACCATGTTTAGCGAAGTAGATAATAATATGGCGATTGCTGCTGATGAAATATTTGGCTCTGTCTTATCTGTGATTAGTTTTGAAAACATAGCCGAAGCCATCAATATTGCGAATGATACACCTTATGGCTTAGCCGCTGGAATTTGGACTTCAGATTTATCAAAAGCTCACCAAATGGCGAAAGCTGTTCGTGCTGGCTCTGTGTGGGTGAATCAATGGGACGGCGGCGATATGACCGCACCATTCGGTGGCTTTAAGCAATCAGGTAATGGCCGTGATAAATCTTTACATGCCTTTGACAAATATACTGAGTTAAAAGCTACTTGGATAAAATTGTAAATAAAATCTAACATTTTAGCCTTGGTTGTGCTTCAAATAATGCACAACCAATAAAAATTTTTTATTCATCATAAAATCAACAATATAAAATCAAAACTTTCTAAATAAACATCCATGAAAGTAGTTTGAAATACACGAATGAAAAATAAATTTTACATTTTTGCATTTTATTGTTTGATTTATTTTACACTGTGTGTATTATCAAATAAAAGCAAAATCGCTTAAAAAATAACAAAAGCAATAAAACACATGTACAAAAAAGTTATGAGAATTAGCAATTGAGGGGAAGACAAACCATGAACTATCGCAAATCACTGCTAGCGTTAGCCGTTACATCCTTTTTAGGTAGTAATGCTGCATTAGCCGAAGAAGCCGCAAGTGAAGAAAAGCAAGCCAAAAACGATTACGAAGTTATTGTTGTTACGCAAAAACGTGTGCAAACATTAAAAGAAGTACCAGTTTCAGTAAGTGCCTTTGGTGAAGATTTCATCAATGACTTTAATGTGACTAATGCTGTCGATTTAGCAAAATATACACCGGGCTTAAATGGCGGTAGTGAAAACGATAGCTACATTGATACTATCGGTATTCGTGGCATTGTTACCTCAGATTACGGTATTGGTGGCGACGCCTCAATCGGCTTATATCTTGATGGTGTATACCAAGGCCGAAGCGGTGGCTCATTATCAAGTTTCTTTGATATGTCACGAGTAGAAGTTGCTAAAGGGCCACAAGGAACATTATTTGGTCGTAATGCTGCCTCAGGTGCTATCAGCATGTATACCAATGAAGCCGTTGATGCTACAGAAGGCAGTGTTGAATTTGGTCTTGGTAGCGATAGCATGTATGAAGTGACTGGTGTTTATAATACCACTTTAAGTGACGATGCCTTTATCCGCTTCGCAGCTTATCACCAGTCTGCCGACAACTTTGTCAAAAACACAGAAGGCGGCACCTTACGCGATAAAAATGTAACCGCTTTACGGATGAACTTTACCTATGAAGGCTGGACTGATAGTCAGTTAAAGTTAAGCCTAAACTATGAAGATAGAGAGCAAGATCCAGGTGTTTACCGCTCTGTCTGGCAAGAAGGCGACAAGCGCACTATCTCCTCTGATTTAGGTGATGAAGGCCACGATATTGCTGAAGTCTTTGCCGCAACTTTGGATTTCACTCATGATTTTGGCGCAGTAACATTTCTTTCTCAAACCGCGGTAAAAAATAATACCTGGAATTATTTAGAAGATTACGATGGTACTGCCATGCCGCTAGGTAATTATTCTCAAAATGATGACAACGAATACATCAGTCAAGAGTTTCGAATTACCTCGAATACAGATTCTGATATTTTCTGGTTTATCGGCGTCAGTGCATACCAAGAAAAGGTTAGCTCTTACTTCTACAATGGTTATGATGATGACGCTTTCTGTGCGCAGCTACCCAACTTAGAAGAATGGGATCAAGCCATGGTTGATCATACAAGCCAGCCAGAAAACTATTATGCTGACTGTCATGAGTTTTTTGTTGATGGCTGGTACGGATTAGACCCTGTTGACGATGCCGATGAAATTGCAGATTTAGTAGCTGATGGCGAAATTCCGGGTGCTGGTGAAGGGGTCAATGGCGTTCGTGAGGAGATCAATGCCCGTGGTACAAACACAGGTTACGGTATATACGGTGATATCACTTGGTCGATGACAGAGAGAACCGACTTAACTGTTGGTGGTCGCTTCTCATATGACGAAAAAGAATTTGCCTTAAACTTACCTGAGCCTGACGGTTGGTTAGGTCATTACTGGTTAGTTGGTGGTCATACGGGTGGCGAGTGGATTGAAGAAACTCAAGACTGGTCTGAATTTACCCCACGTGTCGCGCTAAATCACAAATTAACGGATGATGTTAATATTTATGCTAACTACTCACGTGGCTATAAAGCTGGCGGATTTAATACTTTCGCGTTTAATATCAATTTCACTGACGATTGTGATGAAGAGTGCTGGATTGAAGAAGGCTACGGTGGTGAATTCCCAGAAGGCACAACATTAGCCAGTTATGATCCAGAAATTGTTGATAGTTTTGAAGTCGGTATGAAGGGTGAGTTTATCGATAACACCTTAAAGGTAAATATTGGTGCCTATTACTATGACTATCAAGACTTCCAAGGTATTTTTGCTGCCAATGGTGGTAGCGTGATCAAAAATATTGGTCAAGCCGAAGGAACAGGGATTGAATTTGATATTACCTACTTACCAACAGATAACCTAAGACTATTTATAGCATCAGCTATTCAAGATTCTGAAGTTAAAGAAGGTCAAGACTTAGACGGCTCATCATTGGTGGGGCAAAAGTTAGCGGCACCTGATGTTACGGTAAGCTTTGTCGGTAGCTACTATTGGTATCTAGAAAATGATATCGACCTTGCTATGCAAGTCTCTTATAACTGGCAAACCGAAACCTTTGGCGATGAGTTTATGGGTGGTAATGATATTTACGCTCAACCGTCATATGGTCTGCTTGGCGCACAATTTAGCGCGACGGGTATGTCATGGTCTGTATCTGCCTACATCAATAACATCACCGATGAAGAATATTTTGATTCGGGCTTAGACGATACCGGTGTTAACATGTTTGGTATTGGTCGCGGTGTTAATGGTGGTATAAAAGTTAAATATTCTTTCTAACGAATAGTTAATACTGTCTTGATGATAAGGTAATTAGTCACGAATAAAGTGATTAATTACCTTATTCATAGCGTAAGCTTAGAGAGGAACTATCGTTAATATTCTATCCCACCTCCTAAGCTTTTCTTACTCCCCCAACGAGAAAAACATTCAACTCACTTTATATAATCACTTGTAATTAAAGCGAGTTATTCAATAAATAGGAAATATGTGTATATACTGAAGTATTGGTTAACTCATTTACTCGGTATCACCTTTTGAATATTCCAGACCTACCCAATAATCATGCGTTAGCGGTTTTATTGATTACCGTATTAGCACTCTATTTATTTCGACGCGAAGATACTCCCTTAGAAACCTCATCGCTAGCGGTAATAGCGATGCTGTGTTTAGTGTTTACCTTATTTCCCTTTTATTCTGCTGGAGAGCATTTCGAGGCAAGTTCGCTATTTTTTGGTTTCGGTCATGAAGCATTAATTACCGTGTGCTCATTAATGATCCTTGGCCATGGAATTGTACTTACTGGCGCATTAGAGCCTATTGGACGGTATTTGGCTAAGCTGTGGAAAATAAGTCCTGCCCTTTCTTTATTATTAACACTGATCCTCGCCGGTGGCTTAAGTGCCTTTATAAATAATACCCCTGTCGTTGTGCTGTTACTTCCTATTTTAATCAGTGTCTCATTGCGTAATAAGACAGATTCATCGGGTATGTTATTACCTATGGGTCTTGCCACATTAGTAGGCGGCATGACCACCACCATAGGAACATCAACCAATTTATTAGTGGTGAGTATTTCAAAAAATATGGGAGCAACTGAATTTGGATTATTTGATTTTATTCAACCTGCATTAATAGCCTCGGTTGTTGCCATACTTTATTTATGGCTAGTAGCTCCTAAACTTCTCCCAAATAGAACACCGTCTATGCCAGACACCTCGCCACGATTATTTAGTGCTTATCTTAACATCAACGAAGAGAGTGAGATTAACGGGAAAACTATTGCCGAAGCAATTAAATTAACCGATGGGCAACTTAAAATTGAAAGTATTCAAAGAGGCCCCGATAACAAAAACATAATACCTTTACCAGATACTGTACTCACCGTAGATGATAGATTAAAAGTGCATGATTACCCTGACAGGCTTAAAGAGTATGAAACTGTTTTAGGCGCAACGCTGTTTTCTGGGCTGCATAAAGTTGATGATGAGCACCCGTTAAAAGCAGATAAACAAACCTTAGCAGAGATTGTCATTATTGCGGGCTCAGGCATTGAAGGCAGAACATTACAACAAGCAAATTTTATCAATAAACATGCTATCTCAGTGGTTGCTTTACACCGCGCAGGTAAGGCAATGGAAATTGGCCGAAGCAGTATAGGCAAGACCCGTTTAAGGATTGGTGATGTATTACTGGTACAAGGCGAAACAGAGCAAATCGATTTATTAAAACCTAAGCAGGGGCTTCTCGTTATTGATGGTGCAGAGTCATTACCGCAAACAAGCAAAGCCCCCATAGCATTAGGTACCTTACTTGGCGTAGTCACATTATCAGCGCTGGGTATTTTACCCATTGAAATAAGTGCCGTTTGCGGTGTCCTCATTTTACTCATGACTCAATGCTTAAATTGGGAAGAAGCTGCATCAGCACTGAGCACCCAAGTTATTTTAATTGTCGCTGCATCTTTAGCATTGGGCTCGGCAATGATGACAACAGGTGGCGCGGAATATATTGCACAGGTTTTTGTTGCCTCTGTATACGGATTACCGCCTGGAGGGATCCTCTCCGCGTTAATGTTATTGCTCGCTATATTAACGAATATTGTGTCAAATAATGCCGCAGCGGTAATTGGAACGCCCATCGCTATTTCGGTTGCCACTCAGCTGAACCTTTCCCCTGAGCCCTTCATTCTGGCTGTGTTATTTGGCGCGAACTTGAGTTATGCCACCCCTATGGCTTATAAAACAAACTTATTGGTCATGAACGCTGGCGGTTATCAATTTTCAGATTTCGTCCGCATTGGCGTGCCGCTCATTTTACTGATGTGGATAACGCTGTCTTTTCTTTTGAATTGGATATATTTGTAACTTCTGCCACTTTGTCTACAAAATATTATTTTTCTAAAAAGAGCAATTTTGTACAAACATTAAAAAGAGATATAGAGTACATTATTAGAAGTAAGCGATAAGGAGCTAAAATGTTACCACCGAAAGAACAAGCTAAATATCAAATTCATCAAGAGCTCGGTGGTATAGAGATGGTCGATGCTAACTTTCGTCATCACAACTTTTCCAAACATAGCCATGAAACCTATACCATCAATATCATTGAAACAGGTTGCCAACGTTTTCTAAGTGCAGGGAAAAATTTCATTGCGCCAGAGCACAGTATTATTTTCGTTAATGCTGATGAAGTACATACGGGGCAATCAGGCACGGAAACAGGCTGGTCATATCGAGGAATTTCTCCATCAGAAAGTCAGTTTAACCAACTCGCGAGTGATATTGACTTAACTCATGGCTTTGCCCCCTACTTTCACAATGCTGTCGTTGAAGATAAGCAAATGGCTAACGAGTTACGACTTCTTTTTAATACTTTATCTCACTCTGACAACCTGTTACTACGCGAAACTATGCTCTATGGCGTGTTAACACGCTTAATGCTTAAGCATGGCCAAAGTAAGCAAGGTATCAGCTTAAAACAAACATCAATATTGAAACTCGACTGGGTGCGTCAATATATTCTTGAGCATTTAGAGGAAAATATTTCATTACAGCAACTCGCTAGTTTAGTTGATTTTAGCCCTTTTTACCTAGTCAGACAGTTTCAAAAAAAATATGGCTTGCCACCTCACGCCTATCAAATTCAACAACGACTACAACAGAGCAAACGCTTATTAAGGCAAGGGCATAAAGTAGTTAATGTTGCCACACAAGTCGGCTTTTACGATCAAAGTCATTTTCACCGTCATTTTAAAAAAGCTAATGGCATCGCCCCGAAACAGTACGCGCATCAAGTAACACTCAAATAGCAAGCACACCGCAAAAGCATACAAGTTTTACCTTGCATAACATGACATGCTGTAATGACTGAACTTATGGAGATGTTATGTCGTTTAAAAGAAAACAAGCTTATTTGAAAATGGTACAAAAGGGCATCATCGATATGATGCCTTTAAACCTAGCAGTACTCCCTTGGGGCATATTATGTGGCTCTTTAGCAATTCAACGAGGACTGTCAGAGTTAGAGGCTATTTTGATGCCTGCATTAGTCTTCGCTGGCTCCGTGCAATTAGTCGTGATTGAGCTAATGAATAACAACGCCCCATTAGCCACTATACTCTTTACCGCCTTTATTATTAGCTCCCGACATTTTTTATATGGTTTGGCTTTAAGGGATAAGATCAAAAATTTACCGATGCAATGGCGTGGCAGTTTAGGTTTTTTATTAACCGACGAGTTATTTGCTTTATCAGGGGATACCAAGGCCTTGAAAGGAAAGCTTAGGCTTATTTATGCAGTTGCGGCAGGCGGTAGCTTTTATCTTTGCTGGTTATTATGGAACATCATCGGCATTGTGGCCGGTAACTACTTGCCTGACTTAACCAGCATAGGACTTGATTTCGCTATCGCGGTGACATTCATTGCCTTAGTTGTCCCCTCAATTACAAACTTAGCCATGTTGATTACTGTCGTCGTTGCCGGCGTTTTATCGGTAATATTCAAATTAATGGCTTGGGAGCTAGGACTAGTACTGGCGTCACTCATAGCCATGTATTGCGGTTATCTCACCGTGAACCAACAAGCAAAACTCAACACAGTAAAAAGGAGCGTATCATGATTTTACTTACCATTTTGCTGCTAGCATGTATCACCTTTACCAGCCGCTATCTATTTTTAGCGCCAAAATTACCCTTGCGTATTGGCGCTAAAATAACACACTTTTTAAGTTTTAGTGCTCCTGCGGTATTAACCGCGATATGGGTGCCGATTATTTTTGTAAAAGATAATAGCTTTAATGGCAGTTTATCAAACCCTTATTTACTGGCGGCAACCGTCGCCATTATCACAGCCTATAAAAGCCAAAGTGTTTACTTAACGTTAAGTCTCAGCATTACGGTGTTTGCCTTGCTACATTTCATTAACTAGCTTAAAAATTAGCCGGGGTTGTAGCGCTTATAATTTTACAAGTTTGCTCGGAAATATTTCTAAAGCGATGTTGTTTGTTGTTATCAAAATAATAACTATCGCCTTTTTCTAACAGGTAAACTTCATCGCCCACGGTTAACTCAATTTGTCCTTCGAGAATATAACCACCTTCTTCTGCGTCATTTTGCAACATTTCGGTACCTGTATCAGCACCAGCAGCATAAGATTCAATTAAGAAGGTCATTTGCCTGCGTGGAAAAGACTTACCCACAAGTAACATTTCTATCTCACCTGAGCCAATATCCATTAACTCTTCCGCGGGATAGACCACCTGTTGATTTTTTTCAACATTGGCATCATTAGCAAAAAACTCAACAATAGAAATAGGAATGCCATTAAGCACTTTTTTTAAGGAGCTGATCGATGGGCTAACACTATTTTTTTCAATCATTGAAATAGTGCTGTTAGTTACACCCGCCCTTTTAGCTAACTCGCGCTGCGAAATATTTCTAAGCTGACGAATCGATTTTAATCTGGCACCTACATCCACAGGTATCCCCTTGTTTTTAACATAAAATTATTATCTTTTTCTGGTGTTCAATATTATATACCCAAACCGCCTTTAGATGCGAATTTCATAGCTTTTGAATCCTAAAAAGTAAATTTGATTGTGTGTAAAACAAACGCTTGGCTTACGTGATTATTTACGCTACTATCGTCTATTATATTTTACAGCGATTAATATATTTTACATGATTTGTTAGTTAGAGGAGCAGTTATGACCGCCATACATACAGAGCACTACCCACCTTCATATTACTTTTCCTCATTGAAATACAAGCAAGAATACCCTGTGCTAACTGACGCAATTGACGCGGACATCTGCATCATTGGTGGTGGTTTCACCGGTATTGCTAGCGCAGTTGAACTCGCTGAGCGCGGTTATAAAGTTGTCGTGTTAGAAGCGCATAAAATTGGCTGGGGAGCATCGGGACGCAATGGCGGGCAACTTATTCGTGGCATTGGTCATGAACTTGAAGATTTTAGAAATACTATAGGCCAAGAAGGTATTGATGCGATTACCGCCATGGGCATAGAAGCTAATGATGTAGTCATTAAACGCATTAACAAGTATCAAATTGATTGTGACCTGACAATGGGCTATTGCGACCTAGCAAGCAAAGCCAAGCACATGAAAAGCTTAGCGCAAGATTGCCAAAGGCTAAATAACAGTGACTATGGGTTTGATGTGAAAATGCTAGATAAAAGCGAGCTGAAGCAACAAGTTATTGGCTCTGATAATTTTATTGGCGGCATGATAGATATGGGCAGCGGTCATTTACACCCGCTTAACCTCTGCACTGGCGAAGCAAAAACCGCAGCAGACTTAGGGGTAGAAATTTATACCGATTCTCCCGTGAGTGAAATTATTCCAGGCAATATTATTACCGTCAAAACATCACAAGGGCTAGTCAAAGCTAACAAAGTAATACTGGCTGGCAATGCTTATATGGACAATTTAGCACCGAAAAATCTCCCTAATATCGCCAATAAAGTATTACCTGCTGGCAGTTATATTATCGCCACAGAGCCGCTTGATGCGAATATTCATCAACAGCTACTGCCTGGAAATCATGCCGTTTGTGATTTAAAAATTGACCTTGACTATTTTCGCCTGTCCGCTGACAAACGCTTATTGTTTGGTGGCATGTGCAATTATTCTGGCCGAGATCCTAAAGATATCAAGGCTGCACTCTATCCTAAAATGCTTAAAGTCTTTCCACACCTTGAAGGCATAAACATAGATTATCAATGGGGTGGCATGATAGGTATTGGCGCTAATCGCCTACCACAAATAGGTCGTTTAACAGATAACATATTTTACGCACAAGCCTATTCCGGTCATGGCGTGAATGTGACTCACATGGCTGCAAAGCTATTGGCTGAAGCCATTCATGGCGAATCAGACAGAATCAAATACTTCGAGCAAGTTAAACATTTTGCTTTTCCGGGCGGCAAGTACTTACGGTCACCCTTATTAGCATTAGGCATGATGTATCACAAAATGCTCGACGCTTTTTAGTGGCTCCCCCTAATTTAACAATAATAAATAATGATATAAAACAATGACAATGACGGAAGGTAGAACTCTATTATGAAAATATATCTAGCAATATTCACATTGGTGCTATCAATAATATCGCCTATAACAAATGCCACCAAGGCACACTCAAGCAAGGCAGATTTGATATTATTTAATGGTAAAATTTATACCGTCAATGAGCAACAACCCTGGGCAGAAGCTGTTGCCGTGAAAGATGGCGAAATAATCGCCGTAGGTGATTTTAAAAAAATAAAATCACTTGTAGGAAAACAGACCAAACAACAAAACTTGCATGGGCAAATGTTATTACCTGGCTTTATAGATTCTCACGCACACCCTGTAATGGGTGGCGCTTATGTGCGTAGCTTATCTTTAGACAGCTTTGCTAACCCAGAGCACTGGTTAAAACAAGTGAGTGAATATGCCAAGCAAAAACCTGATGATAAAGTGCTATTTGGTTATGGCTTCTTAGCCAGTGCCTTTGGCCCAGAAGGGCCAACTGCAGCCATGTTAGACTCCGTAGTGTCAGATAGACCAGTCTATTTAATGGATGAAGGATTTCATGGTGCTTGGGGAAATACAAAAGCACTTGAGTTACTAAACATTGATAAGAATACTCCTGATTTAGAGCCTGGTTTTAGTTATTACAAACGTGATAAAAACGGTAATCCGACTGGTTATTTTCTAGAAGAAGCGGCGACAGCAGCCATTGCGGAATTAGGCATAGTCACTGTCGACAGTGTTGCGTTAGGTACTAGTGATATCATTAAGATAATGAATAGCTACGGTATTACTTCTGTTTTTGATGCGGGTGCACTAGAAGGAAGTGACATGCAAATCGATGTGCTTGATCGCATTGTTGAACAAGGTGACATGACCATTCGCATGAAAGCTTCTCATATGGCATCAACAGCTGAACAAGCTGATACAGCCATTAAAGCAACCTTGCATAAGCGCGCCATCAGTAAACGTGACATGTACCATATCAATATGCTTAAAATAATGAATGATGGCACCATTGAAGGTAAAACAGCAGGCATGTTTGAAGATTATCAGGGCGAGCCCGGCAATAAAGGTGAAAACGTTTTTAGCCAAGCTCAAATGAATAAAATGATCGCCCAAGCAAGTGCTGAGAACATTGATGTTCACATTCATGCCTTAGGCGAGCGTGCAATTTCAGAAACATTAAACGCCATTGAACTGGTCAGAAAAAGTCCTGGTGATGCCAAAAGCACCAGCCGTTACACTATTTGCCATATTCAAGTAATGACAGACGATGATATTCAACGCTTTGCCAAGCTAGACGTTATCGCCCAAAGCACGCCTTTATGGGCATCTTTTGATGAATTTGGTAAAGAATTTGTCAGTGATGATCAATTTAGCCGTTACTTTCGCTTTAACAGCCTAAAAAAAGCAGGGGTGAAAATGTCATTTGGTAGCGATTTCCCAGCATCTGGTGCAGGCACACTCGGCATGTCACCTATGTTTAACATGGAAGTTGGTGCTACTCGTCAAACACCGGAGCAAGAGAATGCGCCAATTCAACCGGGTAAACATGAACGTTTAGACATAGCTACCTTAATCAAGGGTTACACGCTTGATGGTGCATATCAGCTTCATATGGAAGCAGAAACTGGCTCTATTGAAGTCGGTAAAAAAGCAGACTTTGTCATACTTGATCAAAACCTTTTTGAAGTAGATAAATACGACATTCACAAAGTGAACGTCGTCGAAACCATCTTAGGCGGCAATACTGTTTATTCAGCGACTAAATAAGCCGTTTGTGTAAGAAAGCGTTATGATCCCTGAAAATTTTCTATCTTAAGGTGGCTTCATCGTAGCCGCCTCCCACTTTTAAGGTATATAAATTAACCATTAGAGGCGCTACAGTCTGCGCTTCTAAATTTTCAACAACACAAGTAAAAATTGTCTATATTAGGGGATAGCATGTTGTTAAATAAAGCCGTTAATAATGAATTACCCATAAAGAGCCTACCGACACAGTACCTCGATAATGTAACGATCCACCCACTAAGAGAGAAGCTTTATAACGAGCTGCATAATCGACCTTTTCAGTCAATATCAACCCCAGCTCAACTCACGCATATTGCCATTCAGCATCAAGGAAAATTAAAACAACAAGAGCATGCTTTTATCTCATTGTTGTGTGATCGATTTCAGGTTAACTCTCCAGCTCAAACCATGCCCTGCTTTTATCAAGACTTTGGCTTATTCAGTTTGCGCTGGGAACGGCATTTAGAGTATTCCACTTATACTTTTATTCACCAAGCCCCTTTAACCGATCAGCCTTTTAACAAAAATGCCATCGATTATGTGCCCAATGACTGGTTTGAACAAATGCCCGGTCAAGTCATTGCCGCTGTGCACTTAGTGGTAGAAAGCGAGAGAATAGGCGATTCAGAACAGCATAAGGTTGAACAATATTTTGATAATATGCCGTTGATTGCCAGCGCGCCTGTCAACTCTCAAGCAAAGGTGTGGAGTTCATTTAAACTTCATGAAGATGGTTTTGGACGCTTCCTTATTCATCAGCAAGATTTATCACCTGAGCAGCTTGGGCGACTTGTACAACAACTATTGCAACTTGATACCTACAGGTTGATGGCCACCCTCGGTTTACCTTTAGCACAAGCCATTAACAGTGAACTTAATCAACTGGATTTACAGCTGCAACAAGTCACAACTTGCATAGCTTTAGGCACAGAAAAAACCGATAGAGAGTTGCTCACCCAAGTGTCAAAAATCGCAGCTAAAGTGGAAGATTTTCGTAGTCAAAGCACTTATCGGTTTTCTGCCACCAATGCCTATTACGATGTAGTATTACAGCGCATGGATGAGTTAAAAGAAGACGAAATGCTAGGCTATATGACTTTGCAAGAATTTTTGATGCGCAGAATTACCCCTGCAGTGAAAACCTGCCAAACAGCCTCTAACCATTTAGAAGACATTTCAAGGCGTGTTACTCGTGCCAGTGACTTACTACGCACCCGCGTTGAAATGGTGCTACAAGAGCAAAACCAGAAATTACTCAAGTCTATGAATCGTCGAGCGCATATACAAATGCGTTTACAACAAACTGTTGAAGGCTTGTCCGTAGCCGCCATTAGTTATTACGGTATGCAGCTCTTTGAAACCATGCTGACTTCATTACCCACGTTAGGCATTAACTATAACCATGAGCGTGTCAGTGGTTTTGCTGTACCTGTAGTGATCGCGATAGTGTTTATTGGCACACGTTTTATCCACAAACGCCTAATGAAAGACATAGAGACATAACCCGATAAGCTGTAGTAAAAACAAGCTAAGTTATCTTTACTTTTGTGCCTTGGGTCTCTAGTCTAATTCTGCACCTATAGACTGATGAGGCACTCCCTTGAAAGCACTTTATAATCAAAAAATCACTTTATCTTTAACGCTGTTACTATCACTAATGAGTCACAGTGTCTTTGCTAATATAGACAGAGTAACGGGTAAAACTAACGCTACACGATCTGAAGTCATCGCTGCTAATGGCATGGTGGCCACTAGCCAACCCTTAGCCAGTCAAATAGGTCTAGAGGTATTAAAAAAGGGTGGTAATGCCATAGATGCTGCCATAGCAGCCAATGCCGCATTAGGCTTGATGGAGCCCACAGGCAATGGCATTGGTGGTGATTTATTTGCCATTGTTTGGCATGCTAAATCTCAAAAACTGTACGGCTTAAATGCCAGCGGTCGCTCACCAAAAAGTTTGACTTTAGCCAAGTTACAACAAGAATTATCAACGCTTAATCGCGAGACTATACCCCCTTATGGCATGTTGCCAATTTCAGTGCCGGGTACGGTTGATGGCTGGTTTGAGTTGCATGATAAATTTGGCCAGCTTCCTATGAAGAAGATATTACAACCCGCCATTGATTATGCCAATGACGGATTTCCCGTAAGCGAACTGATAGCCCACTATTGGCAAAAGAGTGTTCCTCGTCTCAGCCCACAAGCAGGTAGCTTTAAAAGCACTTTTACTATCAATGGCAAAGCACCACAAAAAGGACAGATATTTAAAAATCCTGAGTTAGCCAATACCTTAAGTCAAATTGCTAAAGGTGGTAGAGATGCATTTTATCGAGGGGATATCGCCAAGAAGATTGATTCCTTTATGAAAGCCAATGGTGGATATATACGCTACAACGACTTAGCTGAGCATAGCTCTTCATGGGTAAAACCCGTGTCGGTGAATTATCGAGGCTATGATGTTTTCGAGTTACCACCAAATGGTCAAGGCATTGCTGCCTTGCAAATGCTTAATATTCTAGAGCAATATGATTTAGCTAACATGGGCTTTTTATCTGAGCAAAGTTTGCATGTTATGACTGAGGCAAAAAAACTAGTCTTCGAAGATCGTGCTAAATATTACGCCGATATGGATTATTACCAAGTGCCTTTAGACGGACTACTCGATAAGGAGTATGCCAAAGCCCGCAATAAATTAATTACTGAGCGGGCAGCAAAACGTATTGATGCAGGTAACCCTGCCATGTACCAAGGTGACACTATCTATTTAACCACAGCAGACAAAGACGGCAACATGGTCTCGCTGATCCAAAGCAATTACCGAGGAATGGGCTCAGGTGTTGTAGTGCCGGGCTTAGGGTTTGTATTTCAAGACAGAGGGCAATTATTCTCTCTAGATAAAAATCATGCCAATGTCTATCAGCCTAATAAACGTCCCTTTCATACCATTATTCCTGCCTTTGTCATGAAAGAAGGCAAGCCTTTTATGAGTTTTGGTTTAATGGGCGGCGCTATGCAACCACAGGGGCATGTGCAAATTATCACGAACATTATTGATTTTGGTATGAATTTACAAGAAGCCGGTGATGCGACTCGATGGCAACACTATGGCTCAACCGAGCCAACACAGGCCAGCGGAAAAACACTCTACAGCAGTGGTGTATTAGCGATAGAGTCAGATATTGATTATCAAACGGTACGCGCCTTAATGGCTCGAGGTCATAAAATTCAGTTTGATCTTGGTGGCTATGGTGGCTATCAGGCAATTATGTATGACGCAAAAGAAAAGGTCTATTACGGAGCATCAGAGTCTCGTAAAGATGGCCAAGCCGTTGGGTATTAAGTCAAGAATTCAAGTAAGCGTTAATTTTGCTAACGCTTACTTCATAAACAATAAACACGAAATGCTAGGTAAGCGGTATGGCGTAAAAGTGAATAGCTAAAAGAACATCGACATCATATTGGCAATTCGACGCAGCACGGCTGTTTCTGATTCATCCCACTCAACTTGCTCACCAACACGCTCACAACAAATAATGCCACGTGGTTCAAAGTCTTTATGATAAACATAATCAAATAGCGAAAAAATATTATTCGGCTCAAAGTAAAGTTTGTTAAAGCACTTTGTCGCGCTATGCTGGCGAGCATCTGAAGCAACAAGCACTTCATCAACCAAAATTTTTTTAAAATATTCTGGGAAATCAACCTGATTCAAATGCTGTCCGGAAGAAAAAGTGTCACTGTTACTCTCAAAGCATTTCAAACAATGGATCGCATCAAGTGTTTCAGAAAAGACCCACAGACTAACCCGATTACAATGCGTGATTAACTCTAAGGTACTAGTACAAATTTGCTCAAGTTTGTAATCATCGTTTTTACTTGGATTACTAATTACTATGGCAAGTTTGGAGAGTGTATCCATGCTAGTCTTTGCCCTATTAAGGTTAATTAATCTTAATATAGCAAAACTAGCATGAAATTTATTGATTTAATCAATATTTAAGTTGAATTTTTCACACTTAATTAAAAACTAGTGCGCCACCGTTTTTGAAAATAAGTGAATAACTCAACACCCGTAATAATGAGTGCCATGCCAATCATGGCAGGTAAATCAGGTACTTGCTGATAAAGTACCATAGCAATTATCGCCACCAAAACAATACCTACTCCAGACCATATAGCGTAAGTAATGCCCACAGGTAACGTTCTTAATACCAACATCATAAAATAAAAAGAAGCCAAATAACCGATAACCACAATGGCACTTGGCACAAGTTTAGTAAATTCTTCTGCTGATTTTAACGCACTGGTGGCAATGACTTCAGTGGCAATGGCAATAATTAAATACCAATAGCTGGACATTAATTACCCTTAACGACTTTTGATTTGCTATTACGTTCAGCTACTTCGGCTTGCCATTCAAACATATTCATTTCAATTAAGACAAAGGCAACAATCCAAAGAAAAGCATCCCAAAATTCAAGGAAATTCCCGGTTACTCCCCAATAAACAGCCGCAATTAATAAAATACTGTAGACAGTGACTTTAACGAAGCGGTTATATTTTTCCCAAATTTTACTGGAAATATTACCTAGCTGAGTATGAACATCAATTTCTAGCATGATCACCACTGAGACCCATGCACTCGCATTAATAACATCCACCCAAGCAAGGCCTTTAACATCCGCTAATGTATTAGCATCAGTAATGACTTTATAACCTTCGTGACTGAAATACTCAGTACCCGCAACAGATAAACTGAGACAAGAGTCCTTGGTAAATTCATTATAAACATTCAATGTTTCCATAAATTTCCACTCTTTACTTAAACGGCATAAATCCGTTATTTTTTCCGGTGAAAAGTCATAGATAAGACCCACTTTGGTCATATAACCGTATAGAGAATACAAGATAAATATATAGCAAAAAGCCCGAATACCATGTAAAGACCACTTGGTTGCGCCCGTTAATTTATCATCATCAATGACATAAGTTTCCAACTCGAACAATAGCAAGAGTACCAACCAAGCCCCTGTATCTATGGTAGATGAAAAAGCTTCGATGATATTATCTAGGGTAATGCCGCTAGCAAAAATCACCTTACTAGCAAGCCATTCCTCACGGAAAAACAAATAGACATTAATCGCCAATAGCGTATACACCAAGTACTTAAATCCTTGGTAGCCCCACGAATGGAAATGGTTCATAAAACTTTGCTTGAACGATGGCTTTGTTGGAGGCATAGGTGTTTGAGTCATAGGAACTTCTGGCATAATTATTTACTCACTTTATGATCTTTTCTCTCAAAGTAAAATAAAAAAGCCACTGCAAAGAGTGGCTTAATATGTATTACAAGAGATTATAAAACTCAGCAGTTTGGTCTAAGGTTTTTTTCGCTTTTTCAATTAACTCATCAACTTCTGCATGACTAATAACTAACGGTGGTGAAATAATCATAGTATCGCCACAAGGTCGCATAATTAAACCATTCGCCATAGAGTAGTCTCTGCAAACACCTCCCGCTTTACATTCAGGAGCAATACGTTCTTTCGTGGTTTTGTCTTTAACAAGCTCAAGCCCGGCAACCATGCCTAAACCTCGAGTTTCACCAACAATAGGATGCTCTGCTAGCTCTAACCAACGCTTTTGCAAGTAAGGGGAAATATCATTTTTAACACGCTCAACAACACCTTCAGCTTCTAATAACTCGATATTTTTCAGCGCGACTGATGCGGCAACAGGGTGCCCTGAATAGGTAAAGCCATGGTTAAAATCTCCACCTTTTTCAATTAACGTGGTAGCAACTCTATCACCAACAATCACACCACCAATCGGTAAATATCCAGATGATAATCCCTTCGCGATTGGCATGAGATCTGGCGTTAAATCATAATACTGGCTAGCAAACCACTCACCTGTGCGGCCAAAACCAGAAATCACCTCATCCACCACTAACAAAATATCGTATTTGGCTAAAATACGTTTAATTTCAGGCCAGTATGTTGTTGGAGGTACAATAACACCACCTGCGCCTTGAAACGGCTCAGCAATAAAAGCAGCGATATTTTCTTCACCCAGTTCGAGAATTTTAGCTTCAAGCGACTGTGCCGCTTTAATACCAAATGCTTCTGGGGTTAAACCGTCACCTTCTTTAAAATAGTAAGGCTGATCAATATGCTCAACACCAGCAATTGGTAAATCCCCTTGCTCATGCATATAACCCATGCCACCTAAGCTAGCACCAACAACTGTTGAACCATGATAAGCATTTTCGCGGCTGATAAAGGTTTTCTTGCTTGGCTTGCCTTCTAAATCCCAAAAGCGACGCACCATACGAAAAACAGTGTCGTTAGCCTCAGAGCCTGAGCCAGTAAAAAATACCTTGTTCATATGCGCAGGAGCAAGCGAAGTGATTTTTTCTGCCAATTTTGCCGCTGGTGCATGGGTCGTTTTGAAAAAGAGGTTGTAATAAGGCAACTCTGTCATTTGTGCGGTAGCAACATCCACTAACTCTTGTCGGCCATAACCTAAATTGACACACCAAAGCCCAGCCATGGCATCAAGTAATTTATTACCATTTTCATCATAAATATATACACCCTTTGCATGAGTGATAACGCGTGAGCCATTATCAGCTAACTCTTTGTTATCACTAAATGGTGTGAAATGGTGATCGATATCTATTTGTTGTAATTCGCTGTACATAACAGGCCTCCCAATTTGATTAAATGTTGTTTGCTAACCGCTATACGTTAGTCAGTAAAAATCGACGTTCCCACGCAGAAATTTCGCTTTTATAATGATCGTAATCTGCTTGTCTCGTACCAATAAAGCCTCTAACAAACTCTTCACCTAAATATTTTTTAATCGTCTCGCTGCCAGACATTAACTCAATCGCTAAATCAATATTCAGCGGCAAGTTATCAGATAATTTACCATTGGCTCGACTTGTTGTTTCTGCACTCGGCTCAAGGCCTTCCATCATGCCGATATAGCCACAAATTAGTGTCGCTGCAATCGCTAAATAAGGGTTAGCATCAGCGCCAGCTATGCGATTTTCTACACGTTTAGCGGCACTAGGTGCATCAGGAACGCGCAAACCAACCGTGCGATTTTCAATACCCCAATGCAAGTTAACGGGTACCGACTCCCCGGTTAAAAATCGTCGATAGGAATTTACATTTGGAGCAAACATTGGCATCACTTGAGGAATGAAACGCTGTAGACCGCCTAAATAATGACTGAACTGTTCGCTAAAACCTGATTCGCTATGCTCATCCGCAAAAATATTGTTACCTGTTGAGGTATCAACAATACTTTGATGAATATGCATAGCACTGCCTGGCTGACCACAAATAGGTTTCGCCATAAAAGTCGCGGTAATGCCGTGTTTTTCTGCCGCAGCTTTTACCGTGCGCTTAAAGGTAAAGACCTGATCTGCTAACATTAACGGATCACCGTGATCAAAATTAAACTCAAACTGACCTCTGCCTTCTTCATGTACCACCACGTCAAGCCCTAAGCCCTGTGCATTAGCCCAAGCATAGATATCTTTCATTAGCGGATCGAATTCACTAATGGCATCTATGCCAAAAGACTGCCTACCTGCTTCAACCCTGCCTGACTTACCCGCTGGCGCTTGTAGCTCTTGGTTCTCATCCGTGCTCGTTTTGGCTAAATACAGCTCCATTTCTGGGGCAACCACGGCTTGCCACCCTTGCTCTGCATACAGTTGAATAACTTTTCTTAATAGATTACGCGGTGAAAAAGTCACTTTTTCACCTTGAGGTGTGTAACAGTCATGAATGATCATGGCTGTCTTTTCATCATGCCAAGGCAATAAGTAACAAGCATTAGCATCAGGCTTTAATATCATGTCAACATCACGAGGATCTGAAAGTGACCACAACACACCGTCTGCCGCATAACCGCCAACAATAGATTGCAGTAAAATGGTTTCACCTAATCGGCAGCCTTGCTCGCTAATAAATTTTTCGACAGGTAATACTTTACCGCGTGCTACACCTGTATGATCGCCAATTAAGCACTGTACTTGTTTAACCTTGTTCTCTTCTAGCCACTTAACTATTTGATTCATTGTGTCACTCGTCGAACTACCAGATAAACTATTCATTAATACTTCTCACTTTTCTTTTTGCACATGCCAGACCAAATGCATGAAATAATTGTGTGCTTTGCGTGTTTTTTTCTACCTGCCACTCGGGGTGCCACTGCACTGCCATCGCAAACGACTCACTGTTGGTAACTGAAAAAGCCTCGACTAGACCATCTTCTGCTACTGCTTCAATAGTTAAAGGCTTTGCTAATCTATCTACCCCTTGGGTATGTAATGAGTTCACTTCAAACGCTGTTTTTTGCACTATTTTTGCTAACTCACCATCTGCGATGACATTAACAAGGTGACTCGCGCTATACTGCTGCGCGAGTGTTAAGTGCTTATCTTCTCGGTGTTCATTATATTGACCATGTTCGTGGAGCTTTTGATGTAAGCTCCCCCCAAAGGCAACGTTCATCTCTTGAAAGCCTCGACAAATACCTAATACCGGAACACCTTGGGCAACAGCCTTAACGATCAAAGGTAAACTTGTATTGTCTCTAGCCGTATCCAATTTAGTACCCGCTTCAGCTGCTTGGCTTTGATAATGCAGCGGATCAACCATGGAATAGCCGCCAGTGAGCAAAATACCATCTAACATGGTCAATAATTGCTCTAAGCTAGCTTCATCCGCCATTGCTGGGATCAATACTGGCAAGCAATGGCTAAAATCACTGATCGCTTTAATGTATTTTTCACCCGCTACATGAAATGGATGTGGGCCAAGAATCTCTTTATCACAAATAATACCGACAACGGGTTTAAGTGCCTGCTTCATAAAAATACCGTTTTACTTAATATCACTCAGGTGTTCAATTTAACAAACAGTAACACACTGAAATATTGAACGTCGAGTGAAATTTCAAACAAACGAGGAAATTACCGACAACACATTGATATAAAAGCAAATAAATAAAATGAATTTAACTAAAGTATTTTTGAAATTTGATGTAATCACATCTTGATGACATATTATATTGAACAACAAAGGCCATTTGATGATTGAAATAGTTTACAAAAAGAAGTTAAGGAGTATTAACTGTTCATGTTAATACTCTCAATTTAGGGAAGGAGCTATAACTGAGTGATAGCGGGGCGCTTCAATAAGTACTAGCGAAAGCTTTTATTTATGCCTGGTAGTACTCTTTTTCCTGGGCATAACGCGTCTTGATCAAGCTTATTTAACGGCGTATCACAGGTATTATTTATCTCGTGAAACTCACTGGCTGTAGCTTCTAAATAGAATAATCCCGTTAATATTTCACCTTTTGCTTTATGTTGCTCTATATCTATTATCGCTTTACTGGCATTACTACTATCGTAGTTTTCACTCAGTTTTTGGATGCGCATAATTGAGCCATCATGCAAACAAACATCTTCACTTTCGCCGCTATCGCTACGACTAGTGATTTCAGTTTTGACGGGCACAAAATCTGTAACAGCTGCAGTGGTAATGTGATCATGTACGTAATCATACGAGCGAGTAGAGCCATTATGATTATTAAAGGTAACGCAAGGGGATATAATATCGATAAAGGCAAACCCTTTATGGCTCATTGCTGCTTTAATAAGCGGCACCAATTGCTTTTTGTCTCCTGAAAAACTACGAGCAACAAAAGACGCTCCCAACTGTAGCGCCATCACACAGAGATCTATATCAGTGAATAAACTTAAATCACCTGCTTTATTTTTTACCCCTTTGTCTGCTGTCGCAGCTAACTGCCCCTTGGTTAATCCGTAAACACCATTATTCGCAACCATATAAACCATATTTAACTGGCGACGAACCACGTGGGCAAATTGACCAAAGCCTATCGATGCACTATCACCATCTCCCGACATGGCTAAATATAGCAAATCTTGATTTGCCATATTCGCACCCGTTGCAACAGAAGGCATGCGGCCATGTACCGAATTAAAGCCATGCGCTTTATTTAAAAAATAATTCGGAGCCTTAGAAGAGCAACCAATCCCCGACAGTTTTGCAACTTTATGGGGTTCAATAGAGAGCTCATGACAAGCCTGAATAATTGCAGAAGTTAGTGCATCATGACCACAACCTGCGCAAAGCGTTGACAAAGCACCTTCATAGTCTCGGTAGGTCAAACCTAAATCATTAACAGGTAAGCGCGGATGTTTAAATGCTGATTTTACATAACTCATTGTAATCTCCTAACCTGCTTTCTTTTTAGTTTGTTTCGCCGCTTCTTTATCTGAAAAACGCGACAAGACACCTTGCACCACTTGGTAACTGGTCATAGGTAAACCATCATAATTAATAATGCTGGTAAGTTGCTTCGGATCAACTTGTAATTCATTGACAAGCAGAGTTTTCATTTGACCATCACGGTTTTGTTCGATAACAAATACATCCTGATGCTTTTCAATAAATTGCGTAATTTCATCATGAAATGGAAACGCTCTAATACGCAAGGTATCAACAGAGATGCCATGACTACTTAACTCATCTATTGCCTCGGTAATGGGATGGCTTGTCGTACCATAATAAATCAAGGCAACTTTGGCACTTTTCTTTCCTTGCACTATGGCGGGTTTTGGTAAGTAATTAAGCGCTGTCACAAACTTTTGCGTTAATCTGTCAACATTCTCGACATAATGCTTTGGCTTTTCCGTATAGCGAGCATAATTATCACGAGAAGTGCCTCGATTAAAATAAGCGCCCTTTTCTGAATGTGTTCCGGGTAAAGTACGGTAACAAATGCCATCGCCATCCACATCTAAATAGCGACCAAATTCTTTTAACTCGTCTAGTTGCTCTTTATCCAATAATTTGCCTCGTTGATAGGCTTTATCATCTTGCCATTGAAATTCATCGGTTAGATGATCATTCATGCCTAAGTCTAAATCCGACATAATAATGACGGGTGTTTGGCATAAATCAGCAATATCAAATGCCTCAGCGCCCATTTCAAAACACTCTGTCGGACTATCGGGGAATAATAATATTTGCTTGGTATCACCATGGGATGCATAAGCACAGCTTAAAATATCTGATTGTTGAGTACGTGTTGGCATACCGGTTGAAGGGCCTGCCCTTTGCACATTAACCAGCACCATTGGAATTTCCGTAAAATAAGCCAAGCCAAGAAACTCAGTCATCAAGGAAACGCCCGGACCACTAGTTGCAGTAAACGCGCGCGCGCCATTCCAGCCAGCGCCAATTGCAACGCCGATAGCCGCCAACTCATCTTCTGCCTGTACTATGGCATAATTCTTTTTACCGCTGGCAGGATCAATTCGTAAGCGGTGACAATAACTAGCAAATTTCTCAATCACCGATGTCGATGGCGTAATCGGGTACCAACCCACCACGGTTGCGCCCCCGTACACAGCGCCTAAACCTGAAGCGGTGTTACCATCAACCAAGATTCGATTATTGACGAGATCTCGTGCTTCAACCTTAATAGCTAGTGGGCAAATAAAGTGTTCATTAGCATATTGATAACCTAACTCCAGCGCATAAATATTTGGCGTAATGAGTTTTTCTTTCCCTTTAAACTGGTCTCTAACCAAGCCTTTAAGCAAGGTGAAATCCATACTTAATAACGCGGCTAATGCCCCGACATAGATAACATTCTTAAATAACTGACGTTGTCGGGGATCTGTATATTCCTTAAGGCAAATACTGGAAATTGGCATGCCCAAATAATGTATATCGTCACGGTGTAGGTTATCAGACAGGTGCTTACTCGAGTCATAAAGCACATATCCTCCCGATTTAACGCTCTGGATATCTTCCTCAATACTTTGCGCATTCATCGCGACAACCATTTCAGATTTTCCGCCACGACGCCCCAAATAATTTTTTTCTGAAATTCTCACTTCATACCAAGTAGGCATACCTTGAATATTTGAAGGGAAAATATTTTTAGCACAAACCGGTATTCCCATGCGTAAAATCGCTTTAGCAAACATATTGTTAGCGCTAGCAGAGCCGGTTCCGTTAGTGTTAGCAAAACGCACAACAAAGTCATTTACTTGATAATTGTCTTTCGCTGTCGCGTCTTTACTTTCAGGGTTATCAATAAGCATACTCGTTTTAGCTGTCATCATTTTGCGCCTCCTTTAATGGTGGCATGAGTATTAGTAATTTCTAGCTTTTTCATATCCCAAGCGCCCGTAGGGCAACGCTCTGCACATAAGCCACAATGCAAACAAACATCTTCATCTTTAACCATTATATGACCTGTTTTCAGTGGTGCTGATACTAACAACGGCTGCTCTGCATTTAATTCTGCAACCCTAAACTGTTTCACGACTTGGTTATCATCAACTTCTTCTTCAACAAAGTTAATGCAGTCCATTGGGCAGACATCTTCACACGCCGAGCACTCGATACATGTACTTTCTGTAAAGACCGTATGTACATCACAGTTTAAACATCGGCTCGCTTCTTCTAGTGCTAGCTTTTCATCAAAGCCTAGCTCAACTTCAGCAGCAAGTTGCTTCACCGCTTCTTCCCAAGCAATATGTGGCACTAAGTTACGTGCTTGATGATCGATAGTACTTTGATAGCTCCATTCATGAATGCCCATTTTCTGACTCGTTAAGCTAAAAGAGCTATCACTTCTGTCTTGTACTGGATCGGCATTTTGACAAAATAAATCCATGGAAATAGCCGCTTGATGACCATTAGCGACAGCAGAAATGATGTTCTTAGGGCCAAAAGCAGCATCACCGCCAAAAAAGACTTTAGCATGGGTAGATTGCAGTGATTTTTTATTGAGTTTAGGTAGTTGCCATTGGTTAAAATCAATACCAATATCACGCTCGATCCAAGGGAATGCCGTATCTTGACCTACTGCCACCAGCACCATATCACAATCAACATGTAGAATTTCACCTGTGGGTTGTAAGGTACGGTTACCCACTTTGTCATACACAGACGCAACCTCCTCAAACTTCATGCCGGTAAGCTTGCCATCGGTAATCACATATTCAAGCGGACTATAATTTGGCATAAGCGCTATGCCTTCAGCGGCAGCGTCTTCTTTTTCCCATGGTGAGGCTTTCATCGCTTCATAACTTGAACGTACTAGCACTTTAATATCGGTTGCGCCCAATCGTTTTGCAGTGCGACAACAGTCCATAGCCGTATTACCACCACCTAACACCACAACTTTTTTAGGCACTTCACTGACATGCTCAAAACTCACATTGGCAAGAAAGCTAATGCCCGTTTGAATTTGATCGCCAGCTTTATCATGACCGGGTATGGTTAACCAACGCCCATTAGGTGCGCCTGTACCAACAAAAATGGCGTCAAAGTTGGCTTGCAATAAATTATCTAAACTGTTGATCTCTTCGCCAAAGTGACACTCTAACCCCATGTTGATAATGTAATTTAATTCTTCATCGAGTACCGTTTCAGGTAAGCGAAAAGCGGGGATTTGACTTCGCATCATACCGCCAGCTTTTGCGTCTCTCTCATAAAGAACAACATCATAGCCTAGCGGTAATAAATCACGCGCAACAGTCATAGAGGCAGGACCGGCACCAATAAGGGCAATACGTTTACCATTTTTTTTACGTGGAATTTTAGGTAAAAAGGCAGAAATATCGCCTTTAAGATCACTCGCGACTCGCTTTAATCGGCAAATGGCGACAGGCGTATCTTCAACACGGCCACGGCGACATGCTGGCTCACATGGGCGATCACAAACTCGGCCTAAAACTCCCGGAAAAACGTTCGATTTCCAGTTAATTAAATACGCGTCTGTATAGCGCTTTTCGGCAATTAAACGAATATATTCGGGTACGGGGGTGTGTGCTGGGCAGGCTTGTTGGCAATCAACAACTTTCAAAAAGTGTTGATAACTACTAGTATCAGTTTTCTTCAAGTTAACTCCTTTGCATCGAGGCACTGAGACAGTGGCCATTTTGCATGTGTTTTAGACGAAACCTTGAGCGTATAACACAAGGCGCTCAGTCAAACTTAGGATGACAAATGTCAAAAGAAACTTTTCTTACGTATATCTACTAATCTAATGTATTTAGTGTAACGTGTTAATCTGAAATTTAAATTAATACCTTAGTACTAGTGTCAATTAATCTTGCCAAAATAAGTCCTAGCCAACTCTCGCACCTTGGGTGCCAGCAGCACTGTAGAAATCATGGTAGGAATCGCCATTAAAGCATACATAATATCAATTAAATTAATGACTAAAGCCAGTGAAGAAACGGCCCCTACTATAATTAACAGTAAATAAAACCACACATAGCCTTGCGCAATACGTGGGCCCCATAAAAATTCAGCGCACTTGCTACCATAATACCAAAATGTCAGGACAGTACTTGTGCTTAAAAAGAACACGACAAGAGTTAATAAATACCCCCCTATATTTGGAAACGCCTGTTCAAACACTTGCGCAGTTAAACTAACCCCCGTTAAGCTGCTATCAGCGACATCGGTAACCAATATTGCTAACGCGGTGCAAGTACATACTATCAAGGTATCGACTATAGGCCCTATAGTTGCAACTAACCCTTCACGAATAGGCTCATTAGTTTTTGCTGCGCCGTGAGCCATAGACTCAGTGCCAATACCTGCCTCGTTAGAAAAAGCGCCGCGCTGTACGCCAATTAAGATGACCGAGCCAATAAAGCCCCCGGCAACAGAATCACTACTAAATGCCCCGTGAAAAATAGCAAAGAAGGCTTGAGGAATCGCTGAGAAGTTTAAAATGAGTACGCCAAGGGTGAGTAAGAAGTAACAAATCACCATTAAAGGCACAATTGTACTGGTGACTTTTGCTAATCGTTCAAGCTTACCCATCACAATATAGGTGATCATAAAACACAGCAATACACCGGCGCTTAAGTCAAAAGTGAAATGTTCATTCGCGGTTGCCAAACCATTCGGAATGGCAATAAAGTCTCTTAGCACCTGCACTAATTGATTAATTTGAAAGATTGGTAAAGCGCCAAACATTGCCGCGATACAGAACAACCAAGCAAGTGGTAACCACTTTTTTCCTAACCCTTCACGTATAACATACATGGGGCCGCCTTGAAGATGGCCGCTGCGATCTAAACCACGATATTGTATTGCTAATGTGGCCGTATAAAATTTAGTGGCAATACCAACGATAGCAGTAACCCACATCCAAAATATTGCCCCCGCGCCACCTAAAGTAATGGCCACCGCAACACCGGCGATATTACCTAACCCTAAAGTACCAGAAAGCGCCACCATCAGTGCTTGAAAATGACTGAGATCTCCGTCAGCTTTTTGCTCCCCCGCCAACTTGCCTGTGGTAATAGCTAAAGCATGTTTAAGATAAAAGTACGGGGTGAATCGGCTATGAAATACAAAAAACAGACCCCCTCCCACTAACAATATTACCAAGGGCAAGCCCCAAAGAAATGAAGCTATCTTCCCAAAAGTATTCGCTAACTCATTCATATTATTCTTCTAATTTCATTATGTGAATTGTAGTTCTATTGCTAGTAAACGCGTCGTTAGCTGTTACTAAAGCAAAAGGCTAGCATCTATTTTATGATAACTATCTGCAGCATTTATTAAAGAATTAGCGGTTAGATTAGCAACACCATAAACAACTGTTTTCACACCATAGCAAGCTTTAACATGCGCCAGTAACATATCAAAATCACCATCACCAGAGAGTAGCACCACAGTGTCAACTTCTTTGCTGGCCGCGGCAGTCATAACATCAATAGTAATACCAACATCCCAATCACCTTTTGCAGAGCCATCAGCACGCTGAATAAAAGGTTTAAGCTTAATATCAAAACCAATATGCTTAAGCGCTTTTTGGAATTTATGTTGTTGGTCATCGCTACGTTGAATGGCGTAAGCATTGGCAATGACTACCTCACCTTGAGCTGCGAGCTCTTGCCAGAGTAGGCGATAGTTAAATTGGCGCTGATACGCATCTCGTGTCGTATAATAAATATTTTGTACATCTACAAACACAGCAATTTTCTGCAAAACCTTTCCTTCATACTTTAGTCGTAATTATGGGCTAATCGTTTATTTATCAGTCGATTTCGTCTTGTAAATCACCCCTTTTCACCGTGTAAAGCCTTGTTACTTGCAACATATAACGTTAAAATATGTAACAAAATAATAACAAGTTACCAGTGAGCTTAGGAATAACCTATGTCTTTTGAAGATAACTATCAAGTCACTTCTAAATTCAGCGAACATACTCATGACTTTTTATCTAGTCATACGATTGCTCCAACCCCAGTAAATTATGCGGTTATTTACCTTTATATCAGCAATGAAAATGAGCTGTTAACGGCGGCGATCGATCGACAATTACAAAGCGGAGATATCATCAGCACTGATTTTCTTGCTGATTTATTTTCTCGTTATGTCTCATTTAGCCAGCAGGTTGAAGAAACCGTTTTGGCTCCCTTTGAAGAGTCTTTAACGAAAACGTTAAACAATATCAGCGAACAAGTTAGCAAAGAAGATAAAGCCGCGAATAGTTTAAAAAAATTAGACAAAATTCTAAACAAAACTGAACATCATGCGTCACTGGAAAATATAGTGAATTATTTATTCAGTACCATCAATAACGCCAAAAACCAACATCAGGCGTTATCCAAAGAATTAACGTCTACGCAGCAAGAAATTAACCAGCTGAAAGAAAAGTTGGCCTCATCACGCGAGGAAGCCTTAGTTGATTCATTAACTGGCCTATTAAACCGCCGTGGTTGCGATGAAAAATTACAAGAATTAAGTCTTCAAGATACTCACTCTTCTCTTGCCATAGATATAGATCACTTTAAATCGATTAACGATAAATTTGGTCACTTTATTGGTGATAAGGTTATACAACGTATTGCTAAAACCATTAAAGATCACACGAGCGAGCAAGATATAGCGGTACGCTTTGGCGGCGAAGAATTTGTTGTGGTAATGACCAATAAAAATATTGCACAAGCAAAAGAGGTGGCAGAGACCATACGCGAGGCTATTTCAAAACTGAAATTAATTCAGCGTGAAACCAATACCTATTTGCCGCCAATCTCTGTTTCTATTGGTGTTGCACAAAGTGGTAATGCGCAAAGTTGGGTTAACTTATTCGAGCAAGCCGATGAAGCCTTATACCAAGCAAAAAATTCAGGCAGAAACCGTTGTATATGTGCTTAATCTAACATTCATATTAAGCACATTTTCAAGATAAGGCATTTTGAAGTCACTCGAGTAAAATGCTAAACTTCGCCTTTTGATCCATTCAAACGAACATTTTTAGCATTATGATGAATTTCCTGCGTTCTTTTTTCTACTTTTTCCTTAAATTTCCAGTGCGCTTATTAGTTCGCAGTAATATTGTTCTTGATGCAAAAACGCCAGTAGAAACAGACTCTAAACCTATTTTTTACGTGATAAGTCATCAATCTGCCAGCGACTTATTAGCCTTGCAAATTGCCTGTAAAAAGCAAAACTTGCCAGATCCCCTTAGTCAGGTGACTATCAAAGACAAAAGTTTCGATCGAACCGTATGTTTAGCAAAATCATCATCCGTTTTGGGCATAAAACGCGGTAAAACTAAAGCATTAAGTCAGGGGCTCGCCATGCTAAATCAGCATGATGAAGACAAGCAACTTGATGTTCAGTTAATTCCTGTCAATCTTATTTGGGGCCGAACGCCCACACAAGAAAAGAACAATGCTAACGTTGCCTCTTTACTCGCAGAGCAAGAATCACCAAGCTGGTTTCGTAAATTTTTCATTATTTTATTTTTAGGCCGCGACAGCCTAGTACGTTTTAGCGAAGCCTTGTCGTTACGCTATATGTCAGATCATCATGGCAACGATGAAGCGACAGCACATAAATTATTACGGGTTGCCCGTTTTCACTTTCATCGCCAAAACATTGCAGCCAAAGGGCCACGCCTTATTCACCGTCAGCAAATGTTTACCGCTCTTTTTGCTAACCCTTCGGTAAAACGCATTATTTGCGATGAAGCAAAAAGCAAAAATATCAGTGAAGCAAAAGTCAAAAAACAAGCTCAAGGTATCATGGAAGAAATTGCGGGTGATTACTCAGTGTCGTTAATACACCTTGGCGAAAGAATATTACGTTGGCTTTGGGGACGTTTATATAGCGACATTAAAGTCAGTAACTCAAAAGTACTAAGAGAATTAGCACAAGATGGTCACGAAATCATTTATGTGCCTTGCCATCGCTCTCACATGGACTACCTGCTACTGACCTATATCATTTTACAAGAAGGCTTAGTTACCCCGCGTATTGCTGCTGGCATCAACTTAAATTTCTGGCCTGCAGGCCCTATTTTTAGAAAGGGTGGCGCATTCTTTATTCGTCGAAGTTTTGCCGGTAATCGCCTTTACTCAACAATTTTTAGAGAATACTTAGGGTTATTATTCGAACGTGGCTATTCAGTCAAATACTATACCGAAGGTGGTCGTAGCCGCACAGGTCGTTTACTTTCACCTAAAACGGGCATGTTAGCCATGACCATTCAAAGCTTACTGCGTGGCATAGACAGACCATTAACTCTAGTGCCTGTGTATTTAGGCTACGAACATGTTATGGAAGTAGGCACCTATCACAAAGAGTTAAGCGGCAGCGAAAAGAAAAACGAGTCTATTTTTGGTGTGCTAAAAGCAATTAAAAACTTGCGCAACTATGGCAATGGCTATGTCAACTTTGGTAAGCCTATCAATATTAATGACTACTTAAATCAAAATGTACCGACATGGAAAGACGCGATTAACCCCATCGACCCTCAAAAGCCAAGTTGGTTAACGCCAACCGTCAATGATATGGCTAATGAGCTGATGTTAAGTATTAACCAATGCGCCGCACTTAACGGTGTTGCCTTAGTCGCGTTAATTTTGCATGCCAGTGAAAACAAAGCACTAAGTAAAAGTGACTTAGAAAAGCAGTTAGATTTTATATTAGACATTCAGCGACAAGCACCTTTTAGCGATCAAATAACCATACCGTCTGAAACAGGCGAAGACATTCTAGCGCATGTTATTTCCCTGAATAAAGTCACCGTTTCCGAAGACAGTTTTGGCACCATTATCTCGCTAGATGAATCTGCAAGTTTAGAAATGCGCTACTATCGCAACAACATTTTGCATACTTACGCATTAATTGCATTGGTATGTAAGCTATTGACTCATCACAGCAGCATATCTCACCAACAACTAGTAGCGCAAACGGTCAGTATTTTAAGCACTTTAAAAGACGACTTATTTTTATGGCAACAACCTGAGCAATTAAAACAGCAAATAGATCAGGTATTAATTGCTTTAGAAAAGCATGAAATGGCAACGCAAACAGATACGTCAGACAGCTCACAGGTAACATGGGCATTAACAGACAATAACGAACACCTTAGTAAGGTAAATTTATTAGCTGAATGCATGGATGAGAGTTTGCAACGGTTGGTTATTATCAGCTCATTAACCACACGTTTAGCGCCAATATCAAAACGCAACTTAGAAGAAAAAGTAGTTGCCATCGCAAAACGTTTATCTGTGCTAAATAATATTACCGCACCTGAGTTTATCGACAAGAAAGCACAAGCAACACTAATCAATACCATGCGCTCACTCGATTATATTGACATTGACGAAGATGGCTTGCTTATCGCTACCAAAACCATGGCAGATTTAAAAAGCACAGTCACTAATTTGGTCTCTATTGAAGTGCTACAAAGCATCGCCCGTTAAAAAAACAAAAAGGCAGGCTTATACCTAGCCTGCCTTTTCAATCTACAAATGAATACTAAATGGGAAATAAATAACGACTGATGGTATTACTTAACTAAAGCAGCAAGCTCAACCGACACTTGCTCAACACCTTGCTTAGCAATTTTCTTACCTAACTCAGCTTGCTTACTGCTTAACAGCGAAATACCTTCAACCACCATATCATAAGCTTTCCACTGCCCTGTTTTTTTGTTTTTACGCATTTTAAATATCACATCAATGGTAGGTTTGTTCATTTCAATAATTTGAGTTCTAATCGCCACAATGCGTTTATCTTTCGTTGGCTTTTCTGGTTCAAAAATAACCTGCTGATTTTTATATTGCTTCAATGCATTAGCATAAGTACGAGCTAGGTAGCTGCGCATTGACTGAACAAACATAGCACGCTGCGCTTTAGTGGTTTTTTTCAAGTGCTTACCCAAAATTCGATACGCTGCGTACTTATAATCAATAGCAGGCATCAACTCTTCTTCAACAATGACATTCATTATTTTTGGAAATTTCTTGATCTCTTGCTGGTTAGCAGCAATACGGGTAAAAAGCTGATTACCAACATTCTCTAGCACAACATAAGGCGAAGGTTGAGAGACTTCAGCAGACTTTGCCACTAAAGAAAACATGAGCAACAATGTAAAAAGAGTGCGCGCGAGCAAGTTCATTATATTCATCCATTAGGTTAAAGTATTATTCTTCACACAAACCGACCGCTCGGTTTGTTATTTGGCGAAATGATACCACCGACCGATTGGTTTGCAAATAGTTAATCAATAAATAAAATGCTTAAATTAGATCCAATTGCACTAAGAATAGCGTAGAAATAGCAAAATTACTTTTTCAAAGCACGAATATATAGACAAAGCTCAGTGATCACTTGTTGAAACAGTTCCTTATTTCGTGAGCTTTTGCTTAATGATGTAGAGCCGTGAAAAGTCGCGACAATAAAATAAGCCACTTGGCTTAGCTTTAAATCTGGACGTAATTCATCTTGAACTTTTGTAAGCGCATCAACAATCATTCCATTGAGTTTTTGTTGCATAGACAAAATGCGTAAACGAAAACCTTCATCGACATTTGCCATTTCTTCACAAAGATTATTCAATGGACAACCGGTAACAGCCTCACTGCACACCATGGCGTCACACATGGAGGTAAAAAACTCACACAAACCTTCAATAGGATCGTCTTGGTTCAATGCTGGCTGCCAAGTCTCCAAAAATAGCGGCACATAGTTTTCTTCAAAGACCGCATAGCCCAACTCAAGCTTATTAGTGAAATGATAATACAACGCACCTTTAGAAATGCCACAGCGATTTAAAATCGCGGATAAACTAGTCGCCTGAAAACCATGCTGATGGATTTCATCAGCGGCTACGGCAAGAATTTTTTGGCGGGTTTGCTCAGCATCACTCATTTGTACAGCTCTTAATATTGAACGAAAGTAGTCAAGTGAATAATAACCAACCGATCGGTTTGTTGCAAGTATAGCTGGATCGGGTTTGGTTACCTCCATGTTATACGTTAAATATTCTTAGCTATTAGCCCCGCTTTTAACAAGCCACCCTTAGTCAGAAGCCTTGCAGAAAACTTAGGATGGCGTCGAGCCTTGAAAGCATCATAAATTAATTTCAATCCTTCTGCTTCTAGTAAAGAAATATTTACTTCCGTATCCATTTCTGCACTTTCAACAAAATCGTTAGAGAAGCTTGGAGCAATAATTAAAACCTGAGCAACTCGCTTACCTTGGTTTTCACATCGAGTAACGTATGCTTTAACTTGCCTTGATGTTGTAGAATATTTGGCGAAGTCACCATTTTTACAGGTTTTAGCTTCGCCAATAATCACATCGTTATCACTTAGCGAAATAATAATATCTGCTTTATCTTTAGCTGTATTAATAGCCTTACGAATATCCTCATCAACGACAAGGTGTAATGTTTCAAATATTTCTTTTGTTATTTCTTCAAACTTAACGCCAATTTCGGCTTCTGCTATTTCAATACCAGCAGCTTTTAAGCTTGCTAAATCTCTTTTGGCAAGTGCTGGATAGTTTTCGATTAACTTATCGTTGGCATTTGCAAAAGATTCTAAAATCAACTGACGAGCATTACCTCTTTTTGATAATGACATCTTGTCTCGTACAACTTTAATTTGGTCATTACTTAACAAATATAAAATATCAACAGGCGTTATGCTTAATGCACGAAGCTTATCGGTATCAAGCTCTTCAGAATCCTCAAGTTCAAATTCACTTTTTAATAATTTTTCAAGCTTTGGAAAGTGAATTTGCAAAGTTGAATATAACTCTTTAAAGCCAGCAGCACTCAACGCTTCAAACTCATCATTAGCAGATTGATTAAGTGTATTGATGATGACATCGATTCTATCGTCAAGTGTTGTGCCAATTTTATCTACATTCAAATCTAAGTCAGTTATTAAAGCTTTAAGCCTTTCTTTTCTTTGGTTTTGAGTTTCATTTGAACCAAAAATATCACGATGTAATATGTAACGAATAGCAATACGAGAATGGATTATTTCATGAATTTTTTCTGTTCTTTCAATACCTCGTACTTTCTTTCCATAGTGTTTTAATATATTTGAAAGTTCCGCATCACTTAAGCTACGAAGAATACGCAAGGTATGCTTGTCAGCCAGCTCTTTGCCTTGTAATTCATTCAAAATAGCAACGACTTCATCAGCAACAAATACTTCCGAGCGTTTACGGTTAATAAATAAAACCCCCATTTCTCTAAGGGCATTTAAGCCATCTAATGCATTATTTTGTGGTACTGGGTCAATAATATGCTCTATTGCTGACGCTTCATCCATTGAGATATTTAACCTATCAGCCAGTACATTGAGAATACTTCTTTCATCATCAGTTATTTTGGCTTCACGATTTATTTTTTCATCATTGAGAAATGCTACTTTTAAACAATCTTGATAAATACTTAGTTGCGTTCCTCTATCAAATTCATCTGAATTTTCACTTGAGTCAATTTCTACTTGTAGTTCTTTCGCTGATTTTTTTAAGTTACTCCATTCCTTGTTGTATAAGCTTTCAATCCAAGAGGTTCTAGCAATACTATTACCGTCTCTTGTTAGAATGTTAATTAACAAGCCAATTTGCGCACCAGACATAGCAATTTGCTCTTGTATTTCTTTTTTGAAATATGACGATACCAAGGAAAATAAAGCTGTTATTTCACTACCAGATGCATTTTTTATTTGGCCATCAATCTTACTTACAGATTTTGCTAATTGCTTGTCATCGTGCATTGCACCTGAGCATAATCTATCTAAACAAGAAATAAACTTAGATTTTTCTACCTGGTTGATAGACGAAAGAACTTGATTGAGTTTCATTTATTTTATCCCTAATTATTTAACCGCTGATGTTTTATATGCCTACGCCCCAGACTCAAGATTATTAAGTCGAAAGCCTTTAAAATAGCACGTGGTATTTTGATGATCATAATATCCTTGATTTGTAGTTTTCTTTCACAACTAATAAAAAACTTTACTACTAAGTAACACTGTATGAATAAAAATGAAATGTACATTACAAGACATTACAAGCCATGATATAAACCATTATTTCTTTCAAATAACTCTAGTATCGCGCAGTCTTTGTCATACAATAAGCTAGAAAAAAAGATTAACAGGTTTCTATTAATTAATGAGGGTAGCATGGAAGTATTGAAAAAGAGTTCGCCTAAAAAGCTCATCATATTTTCTTGTCTAGCAATCATTGCTCTTATTTTTTTATTTAACTTCTCTTCTCCCGAGCAAGATCACATTCTAGACTCCAATCAAGATTTTTGCGCCTCGGTTAAGCAAAAGCCCCAATTAGCCTTGTCAAAATACCTAGCCCCCTATAAAGAAAGAATGCAACAAAGCACAGGCGTTTATGTTTTAGAGCAAGGTACTGAAGCCATGCTAACGAGAGCTTGGCTAACAGAGCATGCTGAGCAAACTATTGATGTTCAATACTTTATATTTTCAACTGACAATATTGGTTTAATCGCCGTTGATTATTTAGTAAAAGCCGCAGAAAGAGGCGTAAAAATAAGAGTATTGGTTGACGATATTATGATTGAGGCGCATGGCGATGAGTTATTGAAATTAGCCGCCCATGAAAACTTATCGATAAAAGTGTACAACCCAATGGCTAATATAGGTAAAAATATTGCTGAAAAGCTTTATAACCTAGCAACTAATTTTCATGATTTTAACCAAAGAATGCACAATAAAACGTTCACCGTTGACTCAAAAGTATCAATTACTGGCGGTAGAAATGTTGCCGATGAATATTTTGGTTATGACCATGCGTATAACTTCAGAGACAGAGATGTACTGTTGCTTGGTGGTAAAACAGCAGAGATTAAAAACTCATTTAACCAATTTTGGCACAGCGAATTAAGTGTCTCTGTAGAAGACCTAGTCAGCAGTAAAGAGGTATTTAACACCAACTATGACGCCTTACATCAATACGCCTGTAACCCCGCCAATTTTGTCCCAAAAATAAGAAGCCAAATACATGATCTTCCATCCGTTTTCAAAGCAATAGAACAAGCAGGACATCTTCACTGGCTTGGCAATGTTGAGTATATTTCAGATTTGCCGGGTAAAAATAATAAAAATGTATTTTTAGGTGGTAGCGGGCTATCAACTGAGCGTCTCGTCAAGCTAGTTGAAAATGCTAAAAAATCTATCATTATTCAAACTCCCTATTTAATCACTACCGAGTTAAGTCGCAACCTGTTCAAAGCCCTTGTTGATAAAGGTGTGGAAATAAAAATACTAACCAACAGTTTGGCATCTAACGATAACTTAGAAGCATTTAGCGGTTATCAAAGAGACAGAAAAGCGCTGTTAAATACCGGCGTAGAAATTTATGAATTTAAACCTGACGCACAAATTAGACAAAAAGTGATGTCGGAAGTGATGCAAGGACAGCTGAAAACAATGCCGATATTTGGGCTACATTCAAAGTCTATGATTATTGATGATGCAATAACGGTGATCGGTACTTTTAACTTAGACCCACGTAGCGCTAACTTAAATACTGAAAGTATTACCCTTATTCCATCAAAAGCGTTATCAAAGCAGGTTAAAGCGGGCATGTTAGAGGAAATGCAACCTGAAAATGCATGGTTAGTTACTCATTCATGGAATCCTGATGGCGAAGAAGCGCTGCTAAAGCGTTTAAAAGTAAAATTAAGGCGCGTTGTACCTAAGGGCATTCTTTAGCGCCATGAGCGAATAGCTTGCATATATTTTTACCGAGCACCTCTATGCAAAATTAGAAACATTAAGAACAGCCGAGATTGAGCATGATGCTAACTAAATGCGCTAAAGCACCACAATCAAATTAAGGCTGATAGTAAATTGGTGATGCTGGACCTACTGGCAAACCAAAACCAAATACCCAGACATAGAATAAAACAACCCAACCAACTAAAAATACTATACTGTATGGCAACATTGTTGCGACTAGAGTACCAATCCCCATGTCCTTTTTATATTTTGCTGCTACGGCTAAAATCAAACCAAAGTAACTCATCATTGGCGTTATTAAATTGGTGACCGAATCACCAATTCGATAAGCTGCTTGAATTGTTTCAGGAGCGTAGCCAATTAACATAAGCATAGGAACAAATATAGGCGCAGTGGCAGCCCATTGCGCTGAAGATGAGCCTAAACTTAAATTGATTAACGCGCAGAGTAAAATAAAACCAATAAATACTTCTGGCCCTGTAAGGCTTAAAGCTTGCAACATTGCAGCACCTTTAATCGCTATAATGGTGCCAAAATTAGTCCATTTGAAGAATGCGACAAATTGAGCAGCAAAAAATACCAGTACGATATAAAGCCCCATTGAACTAATGCTTTTTGCCATTGCATCAATCACATCTCGGTCATTTTTCATTGTTCCTACCACTTTACCGTAGACAAAACCGGGGATGGCAAAAGTAATAAAAATAAATGCAACAATTCCCTTGAGAAAAGGAGAGCCCGCTACTAATCCCGTTTCAGGATTTCGTAGTATGCCATTTTCAGGAACGATACTAAGGGCTAATACAATGCACATGAGTATGAATGTAAAGCCAGCCCAGCGAAGACCTTTTTTTTCTAATGGTGAAATTTTGTCAACTGTGTTCGCCGATAGGTCAATGCTAGCATCACTTGGATCATATTTTCCAAGGCGAGGCTCTACAATTTTCTCGGTAATGACTGTTCCTAAAATAGCGATAAGGAAGGTTGAAATCATCATAAAATACCAGTTAGCTTCTGCGCCAACCACATATTCAGGATCAATCATTTGTGCTGCCGGTGTGGTAATACCCGCAAGTAAGGGATCAATGGTTCCAAGCAGTAAATTTGCGCTATAACCACCTGAAACACCTGCAAAAGCAGCAGCTAAACCAGCAAGAGGGTGGCGACCAAGGCTATGAAAAATCATCGCCGCCATTGGGATCAATACCACATAGCCTAACTCTGAAGCGGTATTTGATAAAATTGCCGCCAAAACTATCATAAAAGTGACAAGGCGCTTAGATGCCCCCATAACCATATTTCGCATTGTCGCTGATAATAGCCCTGAATGCTCTGCAACACTCACACCCAAAATTGCGACTAAAACAGTACCGAGTGGAGCAAAACCAGTGAAGTTTGTAACCAAGCTAGTAACAATACGATGTAAGCCCTCAACTGACATCAGGCTAACAACTTCAATAACACCGTCTGGATCGCGCCCTTTAGCACCCAGTGGTCGAGGATCTACCGCGCTTAAACCAAACCAATCGGCGATACCACTACCAATAATAATGGCAATACAAAAAATAGCGAATAAAGTAATTGGATGGGGTAGTAAGTTCCCCAGAAACTCGACCGTAGCCAAAAATCGATTAAACAAACCATTGTTTGGTTGATTATTTGACTGCTCATTTTTAACCACAGAAGTCATAAATATTCTCAAATTCAGTACAATGTTGAGAAACATATCATGGACAACCCTGTTGCACCAGTTACATGCCATTGTGATATTTATACTTTATCTACGCAGAGAGAAATATATCTAGCTAACCAGCACAATCAGTAGCTTAATTATCAACAAGTGAAGTCACTACTTGCGGGTTATTATGCAAAGTACGATGTACCGGACAGCGATCAGCTATTTCCATAAGTCGTGCTTTTTCCGGTTCACTTAATGCGCCAAATAGCTGAACTTTACGAATTAACGACTCCATCTTTAAGCCTTTACTCTCGGCACTGCCTGCATCCTCCAAATAGTTACGCTCATGTGACAAAGACACTTCTACGTGTTCGAGAGGAATTTTTTTACGATCCGCATACATTCGAATTGTCATCGCAGTGCAAGTACCTAAAGCCGCGAGTAGATGCTCATAAGGATCTGGCCCTGAGTTTTTGCCGCCTACTTGTACAGGCTCATCGGCATACCAGTGATGGTGATCACTAAAGACTTCCTGCTGAAATTTATGATCAAGCTCCGCCACCATAACATGCCCTTTAGCCAGTTTAGGGCTCGATGTTTTAGCTGCTGGAATATAACGACTTGCCCAGCCCGAAATTGTTTGGGCGACATATTCACTGTCGCTAGACTTTGATAACAGATGATCCGCGGTATCTAAACTAACGAAGCTTTTAGGGTGCTTAGCAGCCTTATAAATTTTCTCGGCATCGGCAATCTCAACAGTTAAATCAACAGGAGAGTGCATGACCAATAACGCTTTATTCAGGTGCTTTATGTGTTCAGTTGTTTGATTACGCAAATCATCTAAAAATTGCTTTTTAATAGTGAACTCACGCGCGCCTAAATTCACTGTTGCACATCCTTTACTCTCTATAGTCTCAAGATGGGCATCAAAATTGTGGATAACATGGCCTGCCTCAAACGGAGCGCCAATAGTCACTACCGCTTTCACTTTTGGCAGTTGTGCTGCCATCGCTAATACAGCGGCTCCGCCAAGGCTATGGCCGATGAGTAATTGCGGCGCTTCATAATTTTCTTCAAGAAATGTTGCCGCTGAGAGTAAATCTTCAGTATTAGATGAAAAGTTGGTGTTAGCAAAGTCGCCATCACTATTACCTAGGCCGGTAAAATCAAATCGAAAAACGGCAAAACCATGTTGTACCAAAAATCGACTAATGCGTGAGGCTGCGGCAACATCTTTACCACAGGTGAAACAATGGGCAAATAATACATAAGCGCGCACTGTACTGTCAGGCGTTTCAAGCAATCCGGCTAGCTTTTGTCCTTGACTAGAAAATTCTATTTTTGTTCTCATTGTCTCAATCCCCGTGTTTGTTCTGCGTTTATTCTTGACTGTTAAACCGGTAATAATGGTTCAATAACCGCTTGCCAATCAGCAAGCGTTGATTTGTGATCAACAGGCACTTTATTGGCATTATTGATGAATAATGTCGGTGTTGCCCAAACGGCCTTCGTAGCCGCATAACGAATAGGAGTACGTGCTTGCTGATAAATATCGCTGTCAGCCATTCTGTTTATAAATTTTTCACGATCTTGACCTGCATGCTCCTGAGCAAAACTCGCCACAAGTTGTAAAAGATCGGCATGAGTTTTATCGAGAAAACGGCCATTATAAAACTGTGATTGGCGCTCAAAAATAAAGGTGGTGAAATCATAAAATTTATTGGCATCTCCCTCAGCTAATGCAAACAAACCTAAACTCATATCCCAAGCTTGTCGGTGATTACTCAGCGTTATCAAGTGAACCCTTAAGCTGACCGATTTATCTTGGTAGTGCTTGGCAACCTCAAGCAAGGTAGGCCAAATGGTACGTGAATGGGGACATTGAATATCAATAAAGGCATCAATCGTTATTTGAGCGGCGGCATCGCCCAGTAAAAATCCGCTCGGACGATGTGGTATAGGTATACTCATATTAATTTCTCCGCTATTTTACTTTTGTATTAAAAAGCTGCTCTTCGATAAAGCGATCCAACGCTAAGCGTCCGCCACTAAAAATGACCACTTGTAATAAAAGTGTTCCCCATAACACGTGTTCGGCAAACGCTGCTGCTGCAATGTCTTCTAAACTGATCACTGCAACTATATTGACAAAAAACAGGCCTAAGGCAGAAAAACGACTAGCCATTCCCACCATAAGTAACAAGGGAAGTATGATTTCTGCAGCCGTGCCTAAATAAGCGGCTAATTCAAAGGGTAATACTGGCACTTGATATTCATATTCAAATAACATCAAGGTACTGTCCCAGTCTCTTAATTTAGTTAGCCCAGAAGCAAAAAATGCCCAACCAACATAAAAACGAGCGGCGAGTAATGCAACTGGCTCTAATAAGCTAATTTTACTGGCCAGTGAAATATAAAGCTGACTAAAAGGTATCAGACGTTGTTTTAAGGTATTCATAATTAATTCTCTTTAAAGGTGTAAATTAAATTTCGTTCGATGGCTTTTACTAGCCAGTGTTCAAATGAAAAGTGATTGTTTCCATTTGCATTATTAAGCGCGTTAGCAAGTGATTGTCCTGACATTAAACTGCGCATAAATTCAGCTTCACCAGTCATAAGGGTGGCTACTTTTGGCTGAAATTCAGGCCGATAGACCATCACAGTTTGCGCTGCTAAAGGTGATGCAAGTGCTTGCTGTGCATTATTCAATGACGCTTTTCGTTGCCGCTCATCCACGCCATGATGCGCATAAAAAATATCACCAATAGGGTATTTTGTTTCAAGCAACTTCACGTTTGCATTGAACTTGACAATAATATGCTCAGGCTGACAATCCCCCAGTAGTTGTAATGACGATTGCTCAAACGTTTGATCTATACCATGCAATGCACAGTGAACCTGCCAATCTAACGCAGCGCAATCGGCCAGATAGGGGTATTCATAACCAACCTCTGTCGTGCTAATAAAACCTGCTAAAGCTGCTCCCCATTGCGCCCAATCCCCTTGATTAGGAGGTGATGATTTTAAAAACTGATGAGCTATGTGCTGACTAACATCACTATCAAGTAATTCAAAAACAGTGGGAAAACTAATACTTAAGGCGCGCTCTGCATTCGCCAATAAATTTCGGCGGTAAACATTAATGCCATCAACATCAAAACCACTCTGAGCAATAACCTTGGCATCATCACTCCATATCGCGGCTAACAAGCCTTGTTGTTCATTTTCGATAGGTTCATCATTATTTGCATAGGGAGCATTCATAATTGCTCCCTATGCAAGATAGTCTGTGCAATATCACGTGCTTTTTGCGCTTCTTCAATCAGCACAGACCATTGAGGCAAATCGTTATCCCATTCAATCAACGTAGGCACAGCGCCAAATCGTGCTATGGCCAATTGATACCCTTGCCAAACTTCATCAGAAACAGGTCGCGCATGATCATCAATCACTAACTGCCCTATTGTTGGTATTTGGCAACCCGCAAGATGAATTTGTGCAACACTGTTTACAGGCAAAACATTGATATAATCAGCAACAGATTGCTGAATATCTCCGCCCTCAAAGTTCAAGCTGTTAACAGCAATATTATTAATATCTAATAATATTTTTGCCCCTGTACGTTGGCAAAGCTCGGTTAAAAACTCAGCCTCAGATAAATAACTGCCATCAAATTTTACATAGGCAGACACATTTTCAATGATAAGTTCTCTGCCTAAAAACGATTGCACTTTATCTACTTGTTCACACATGCGCGCTAAATTGACCTGGGTATGAGCAATAGGTAATAAATCGCCACTATGCATGGTTTGTCCATGTTGCTTACCCCAGGTAAAACAGGCATGTTCGGACATCAAAAAGGGGTCAATCATCTGCGTTAAGTTTTTTAAGCGCTCTAAATACGCCATCGGTATGTCATGTTTAGAGCCAAGTCCCATTGATGTTGAATGCAAACTAACAAGATATTTTTCTCTTACCTGATTAAGCACAGATAATGCTGCGCCTCCTTGGCCAAAAAAATTCTCAGAATGCACTTCAATAAAATCAACTTGCTTAGGCGTGGTTAATATGTCGGTAAAATGTGGGTGCCTTAACCCCACGCCCACTAATAACGCTTTATTATTTACCAACATATTCATTCTCCTACGCTTTTTTTGTCTCTTTATATAACTTTTTGGCTTCTTTTTTCGATAATCCACCCAGTGTCGAGCAAGTGCCTTTTTTCACTAACTTCCACTCACCTTTGTCATTATCAACTTTAGATTGCCCTGCACATGAGTGAGTGCCCGCTAGGTTTGCACAATCGTTTTGTGCCGCTTTTGCCACGCCATAGCATTTTTCTTTCTTGCCTCCTGCTTCTGCAGGGGCAACTACGCCGGTAGAAATCACGGCGGCTAATGCTGCGCTAACTAATAATTTATTGTTCATAATAAATCCTCTATTTTTATCAAGTGAGCAACTAGGTATGTTGCTCTAACCATTGCATTAATTGCTGTGGCGGTAACCCGCCAACACGTTGGTCAATAATTTCATTATGTTTAACTAACATCATGGTAGGCACACTGCGTATGCCATAATCAGCAGCAATTGTAGGAGCATTATCAATATCGATTTTAATGGTGTTAAATCGATCGCTCATTATGCTAGATATACCCTCAACGATTGGTGACATTGATTGACAAGGTCCACACCACGAGGCGCTAAAATAAAGTAATGTGTACTCGTGCTGTGATATCAGATCATCAATAGCATTGGCTGATGTTAGTTGTTTCATCGTTAAAATCTCACTTATATGATTAGCTGTTATTCGTATACTTTTTCGATTTGCGCTTCAGTTAAGCCCTTAATATCAACCCACTTAACTTGTGCGGTTTCGATATAGCCAGGAATGTCAGTTGACCATTTCTTTTGCACGTCTTTATTTAGGTTTAGGTATAATTTATCGCCACGGATATGCCACGCTGTTGGGTCAGTATCAAATTTTCTATTCATGGTGACACCGAAGGCACAGTAGCCACCGTATTGAGGTGCATACTTGCTTGGCTCAGATTTAAATAAGTCACGGTTTGCCGCGTTTGAAAATTGATAAATGGCGCCATTGTATGCCGCTGTAAATTTATTCGATCCTTTAGTCGGGGCACCTTTGGTGAAATAAGAAACGGTGTCGTAACCTTTTAATGCCAAGTCATTACCGTTTGCATTAACTTCAATGTTGGCAGCAAAACTCAAGCTGCTAACCAATAATGCTGAGGTAGCGAAAGTTGTTTTAATCAATGATGAAAGTCTCATTTTGTTCTCCAGAATGTAATGTTCAAAGTTTAATAATTAATAAGGATGTCGTCCTTGGTTGATAATATAGGGCTTTCAATTAGGCTAAAGGAATGACATAGTCCTAACTTTGAACCCAATCGTCCAAAACAATCAAAAGTGAGAAAAATATGGATCAACTGTCAGTTATCTTGCAGCGCTTTTCGATGAACACCGAAGTTTTCTTCACGGGCAACTTATGTGGTATCAGTAATTTCAACAGAGAGCCCAACCAAGGACACTTGCATTTACTACGCAGTGGCGCGTTAACCATTATTGACGAGAAAGGCACTTCTCAATTGATTGATGAGCCGACAGTGTTGTTTTTTCCAACGCCGCATGCACACCGTCTTATTGGCAGTGAAGATAATCCACCTGAATTGGTATGTGCCAATATTATTTATGACGAGAGCACCTCAAACCCTATTGCCAATGCGCTGCCAGCTCTGCTGTGTTTTAAACTCAGTGATTGTCAAAAACTTAAGCAAACCGCGCTATGTTTGTTTGAAGAAGCATTTCAAGATCGCTGCGGGCGAATACCCATGATTAATTTGCTTACCAATACGTTTCTTATTCATGTGCTTCGCCATGTACTCAATAACAATATTATGCACTATGGGCTACTCGCAGGTTTAGCTCACCCTCAGTTATCGAAAGTCTTACTTGCTATGCATGAAGCGCCTGAACAGCCATGGGGATTAGAAACCATGGCCGAGCTTGCCTTAATGTCACGTTCTAAATTTGCCGAGCTTTTTAAGCGTACCGTCGGCCAAAGTCCTGGGGATTATTTGATTGACTGGCGTATTGCTGTCGCCAAGAGTTTATTACAACAACATAAACCTGTGGCACTGGTTGCCAATGCCGTTGGTTATGAAAATGGCTCCGCATTAGCGCGAGTTTTTAGAAAGAAGCTGGGTATGTCTCCTAAAGAGTGGTTAGAAAAATCATCTTGAGATCATAAGAGCACAAAACTTATAGCTTTATATGTTGCTTAAAGATTGGCAAGAACTCATCTTTACGGTGGCTAACGAGTAACATGGTACTGTGCTTTTGCTCAGATAAGTGCTCTAAGAAGTTCAATAATCTATGTCTATTCAGCTCATCCAAACCTTGTGTCGGCTCATCTAAAATGAGTAAATAAGGTGATTTAACCAGCGCTCGGGCAATTAACGCTAACCTTTGCTCACCATAACTTAAGCTGCGAAAAGGTGTGCATTGATGCGCCAATAAACCTATTTTATCTAGCCACTGACGAGCAATATCTATGTGATGATGCTCAGGTTGTTGATAAAGACCAATAGAGTCATAAAAACCTGAAATAACTACTGTGAGCAAATCCCCATTAACTCGGTACTGTCGGTGTAATTCCGAGCTCACTATACCCATGTGCTTTTTAAGCTCCCAAATACTTTCTCCCGAGCCTCTTTGATAACCTAATACATGAATATCATTACTATAACATTGGGTGCAATCCCCAGTAATAAGCTGCATTAACGTAGACTTACCACTACCGTTAGCGCCGGTGATCAAGGTATGTTGCAAAGGTTTAATACAGACATCGAGATCTTCAAAAACATTGACGCCATTATAATGAACCTTGCCTTTATTCAGTTTGACTAAGTATGAATGCTTATAATCACTTAGCTGTTGTACTGTAGAAGGCCAACCAATATCATCTGGCGCTGGCATTAATAAGGCATCGAGCTGACGTTTGGTTTCTTCACTGTCAAGCTTACCAACAACATCAAGCTGTCCTCGCTCAATAAAAGCAATGTTATTGCACCAATGGGGAATATCTTGTCGGTTACTTAGCATCAGTAAGATATTGATCCCTTTTGTCGAGAGTCGCTCTAATGCTTTGGACAACGCTAAACAGGAAGCTTCATCTAAACTATCAAAAGGGTTATCGCATACTAATAGCTCTACGCCATTAAATATCGCTTGTAAGATGAGTAACTTTCGCCCTTCACCTGTGCTTAATTGCCGATAACCACCTTCAAGCCGATGACTCAAACCAAACTCACTGATTAACCCATCATTCAATTTATCTTTAGGTAAAAAATCTTTCGCCTTGGTACCTACGTCCTCTGCATCAATATAGTCTGTTGCATCAATTGTTAACTCATGCTCATAAATATCTTGCTGGCTTTCAAAGGAAACCATGCCAACTTTATCGACACTAGGAAGGATAAAATCATCTACAGCAACAGGTTGAAGCACTCCGGTTAACAGCTGATCAAGGTATTGCTTACCCGAGCCATTTCGTCCTAAAACACACCAGCTTTCATTTTTTGTTAAGTGCCAATTTTTAATTGTTAATTTATCGTGCTCAAAGTTTTTAATTTTTATCATAAAATGGTTTAGCTCGGTTATAGGTTTATGAATAGGATGAAATTAGTCACATAACAGTACAGAGTATACGCTAGCTATCGTTTTACTTGTGACTTAGTAAGCAATGGCTAAAATTAAAAAGGCAATATTAACAATTGCTATCTAAAAGCTAACCATCCCATAGCATAACTGTATTTCACCAACATACCCGAGCACATTAACACGACAATGCCCCGTAAATAGGCAGGATTTACTTTATACAGCATATGAGATCCTAGCCAAGCGCCAACTGCCTGCCCGACCATCATGACCAAACCAACAAGCCAAACAACTTGCCCTGCGGCTAGAAAAACGATCAAAGAGGCTATGTTTGTCGCAAAATTAAGCGGTTTCGCTATGGCCGTTGAGGACACTATTTCATGGCCTCGGCATGAGATACCTGCCAGTGCAAAAAAAGACCCTGTACCTGGACCAAACATGCCATCATAGGCACCAATGGTGGGAATAACAATAACCTTATATTTGCTCGCTGAGATCAGCGCTTTATTGCTTTTTACTTGGCTATTGGGGGAAATTAAAAAATAAACGGCAATAAATACTAGCACCAAAGGAATAACAAAAGACAAGATTTCCGTATCAATAAACTGAACAATAACCGTACCAATGGCTGAGCCAATAAAAGCAGAGATCATAAGAGGTTTATTCTCCGACCAACTAATTCTTCTTTGTTTAAGTAATGTTAAGGTGGCGGTCGCTGTTCCCATACTTCCTTGAAGTTTATTGGTTCCCAATGCAGCTAAGGGAGGGATACCACTTAAAATCAGTGCAGGTAGAGAAATTAATCCGCCGCCTCCTGCTAGTGTATCTATAAAGCCTGCAACCGTCGCAACTAACAAGAGCATGAGTAGGAGTTCTATCGAAAAGTTTGCTAATTCCATTGAGGAGGCCTTTGTTGTCAATAAGGATGAGTTCAATAATTAAGCGATATAAACAGTTGTTTTTAGTAGAGCTCCTTAATGAGCACGTTACTTCAACAAGGTTAATATATTACTGCCGTTGGGTGAGAGTAACCAAGCGAATGCGCCACAGTTAATCATAACAGTGAGCCAATAAGCTATTCTAAATGCTCGTTTTTGAGATTTATGACGTAGCGTTTGCTGCGCAATAGCGGCGCCAGGCCAGCCACCCAGTAGTGCCAATAAATGTAAGGTATTTTCAGGCGTTCTACGTGCACCACGCTTTGCTTTAGATTTATCTGCAGCGTAAACGATAAAAGTGATCATGCTAAGCGCAAGATAAGCGAGCGCTATAAATGAAGGCAAATAACCAAAAATAAAGGCACCGAAAATAGCGATTAAATATAACACGGCTAGGTATATGGAAAATTTATTTACCTTGCTAGCCTGTTTTTTCTTAAGCTTTTCACCTGAATAGCTCGCTTCGTTTGCACAATAGCGCCCTTGCTTATCTTTGCTAATAGAAAAAGTAATAACATCATTTATTTTTGGGGTGCGCTGTCGATTAACAAAAGCTGTTTTATGAATAAAAACATGCTCTCCACCGCCGTTTGGCATGATAAAACCAAAACCCTTGTCACCCTTCCAATTAATTAACTTCCCTTTTAATCGCATCACTTTTCCTGTCACTGTCGCTTAACCTAGACACTGGTCTAACTTATCTATTGGGTAAATTTAGCCAGAAAAAATCAAGTGCTCTGGGAATAATAAAACCAATAACAGCACAGCTATTTGCATCAATATAAACGGAATAACCCCTTTGTAAATAGTCGAGGTTTTCAACGATTTTGGTGCCACTCCTTTTAAATAGAATAAGCTAAAACCAAACGGTGGCGTTAAAAACGAGGTTTGTAAATTCATGGAAATTAAAATGGCAAACCACACTAAATTAATATCTAACGCTATCGCTACGGGCAGTAAAATAGGCACCACTAAAAAAGCGATTTCAATAAAATCAATAAAGAAACCTAACACTAAAATTGCCAACATGGAAAGAATGATAAATGTCCATTTCTCCCCCGGTAACTCCATAAAAAAATCTTCAATAATATATTCACTGCCAGAGTAACTAAATACCATGGAGAATGCAGTAGCACCAATTAACACAGCAAATACCATGGAGGTTACTTTAACTGTTTCTTTTGATACCTCATGCATTTTGCTCACAGAAAAACTGCCATAAAAAATGGATAAAATAACAGCGCCTACAGCGCCAATCGCAGAAGATTCCGTTGGGGTAGCAACACCTGAAAAAATAGAGCCTAATACGGCTAAAATAAGCACTAATGGCGGCACAATATCTTTCAATGCTTGCATTAAGAGTTCACGTTTGTTGTCAGTGACGGTAATGGCTGGACAAAACTCTGGTTTAATTTTCCCTAAGATTAAAATATAAATAGCATAAGCAGTGATCAACAACATACCCGGAATAATTGCCGCCCTGAATAGATCGCCAACAGGCACTCCCATCACATCGCCCAAAATGATCAAGATGATTGACGGCGGAATAATTTGCCCTAAGGTACCCGAAGCACAAATAACCCCTGTTGCCGTAGGCTGATGGTAATTGTTTTTTAGCATAACAGGCAGAGAAATAACCCCCATTGCAACAACACTGGCGCCGACAACACCCGTAGAGGCTGCCAATAAAGCACCAACCACTATGGTGGAAATAGCTACACCACCCGGCATGCCGCCAAACAATTTTGCTGCCGACTCTAACAGTCGCTCAGCTAAGCCTGTTTTTTGCAACACTATGCCCATAAAGATAAACATGGGGACAGCCATAAGAATGGTGTTTTCCATAATGCTCATAATGCGATAAGGCATAAACTCAAATAAGTCGATCCCCAGTGTTAATGCGCCAACAATGAGTGAAACACCGGCAAAGGTAAACGCCACCGAGTACCCCAAGAATAAACAAACGAGGGCAATAGCAAAAAGGACTAATCCTGTCATTATTGTGCCCCTTCTTTTGTAGAGGAAGCGGTTAATACTTGAATTTGACTAAGCACGACATGAAGAATGGCAAGTACGAGAAAAAAAGAGGATAAAGGAATTACTGAGCGCACAATCCAGCGATGAGGCAAGCCGCCGGGATCTCCGCTCCCTTCACCCATGGTATAAGCCTCTAGTGTGTAATCAATACTGTAATAACCAATCAGTAATGTTATCGGTAAAGCAAAGATAATTGCGCCAAATATATTGATAAAGGCTTGCTTACGCTTAGACATGGCATCATAAAATATATCGACGCGAACATGGCCATCTTCTTTTAAGGTATAGGCAATACCAAACATAAACATAGCCGCAAACAAGTGCCATTCTAGCTCTTGCATGCCAATACTGACATCATTGAAAAAGTAACGCATGATAACGTCATAGAAAACATTGAGTATCATTAACAGCATCAATAGACTACAAAAATTACCGAGCACATCAATAATTTTACCAATTATTTTTAAACTTGTTTTCATCCGTATTCTCGCGATTTTCAATTTCATTGCCTTTGCTATTAGGCTTCATGACTGGCATAAAAAAGCAGGGGCTGCTAGTTACTCAAAAAAGTAAAGCCCCTGCTACTAGCACTTTAAATGTTACTTAGGATCTGTGGTATCTAAGTATGCGCGATCAGATAAGTTAGTCCAAGCACGCGCTTTAGCTTGATAATCCTGTAGCGATTTCAGTATTTCTGCTGTCATTGGATCTTTAGCAGCAAACTCTTTCAAGAGTATATCATTAGTCTCTTTCATTGCCGTCATGACGGCTTTAGGGAAAGAGCGCATTTTGATATTGGGATAGTCGCTTTTCAATGTCGCTAAGTTTTTAGCACTTTCATGATATGACTGAACATACATATCAAAAGCAGCCATCTTCATTGCTACCGTGAGAATTTTTTGTAAATCTTTTGGCAGTTTATTATAAGCTTTTTCGTTTACCATAAACTGTAATTCTGCACCCGGCTCATGCCAGCCAGTATAATAATAAGGTGCTATTTTATGAAAGCCCATACGTAAATCTAATGACGGACCAACCCATTCAAGGGCATCAATAGTATTACGCTCTAATGCGGTATATAGTTCACCGGCAGGAATATTCGTTGGCTTCGCCCCGAGCCTTGCTAACACCTCTCCAGCAAAGCCTGGAATACGCATTTTCAAGCCTTTTAAATCATCAACTGAATTGATTTCTTTTTTAAACCAACCACCCATTTGGTTACCAGTATTACCACCAGGAAAGGATAAAATACCATACTTATCATAGGTTTTTTTCATTAACTCCATGCCGCCACCATGATAGAACCAAGCGTACTGCTCTGGTGCTGTCATACCAAAAGGTACGGTAGTGAAAAATAAAGCGTTGAAGTTTTTCCCTTTCCAATAATAAGACGCAGAATGCCCCATTTGGTATTGGCCACTTTTGACAAAGTCAAAGATCCCTAGCGGTGATTTATGCTTATTGGATGAGTCAACGCGAATGATAAAACGCCCGTTAGATAACTCTTTTACTGTTTTAGCTAAGTTTTTAGTGGTTTCACCAAAAATAGGAAAATTGGGCCCCCAAGTTTCAGCCATCTTCCAACGATAAACTTTTCCATCAGCCGCATTGACCAGCCCTGAGAGCCCTAGCGACAATATAAGTGCTAATTTTATAAAAACAGATTTTCTCATCTTCCTTCCTTATATTTGAGCGTGTTATTTTCTACGATTTATTAATACTATACGTATTAACGTCTGAGTTTTCTAGATAGCGATGTCTAGATATTTAGTCTTAACTATACGCTTGCAACCTAGTGACATACTCTTGAAAAAGAATGATAAAGCTTGTGGGACGCTGAAAGGGCAGAGAAGCTGTTAATGATCAGGCGTTAATTGAAAACGAGAGCAATTATCAAATGGATTACAAATACTCGACAAAAATACCGATAAAAATAACCATACCCACCCAGTGATTATGCAAAAATGCTTGGAAGCATTTATCACGCTCTCGATTAACAATTAGCATTTGCTGATAGGCAAACATACCCGCCGCAATAATTAAACTTAACTGGTAAGGCCAACCAAAGGCTAATATATCACCAAGCGTAAAGAGTAAACCCAGCACCATTAACTGTAAAAAACCAATGATGCGCTTATCTTTTTCGCCAAATAGTATCGCGGTAGATTTCACGCCAATCTTCACATCATCATCTCTATCAACCATGGCGTACATAGTGTCATAGGCAACAGTCCAAAGTAGATTGGCACCAAAAAGCAGCCAAGCAATAGCCGGAACTTCACCTTGTGCTTCTGAAAAGGCCATGATCATGCCCCAACTAAAAGCGGCGCCAAGCACCACTTGCGGTAATTGAGTATAACGCTTCATAAAAGGGTAGGAGGCCGCTAAAAGTAGAGCAATCACAGAAAGGTAAATGGTTGGCCAACTTAGGGTTAAAACGAGACCAAGGGCAATACCAATTAGCACGCCAAAAAGGCTAATGGCTTCGTCTTCTGTCATCAAGCCAGAAACTAACGGCCTATTTTTGGTACGTTCCACTTTGCCGTCCACCTTACGATCGGCAAAATCGTTAATCACACACCCGGCGCTACGCATAATAAATACGCCCAGACTAAAGACTAATAAAAGGTGTAAACTCGGCCAACCATCGCACGCAATCCAAAGCGCCCAATACGTTGGCCAAAGCAACAAGTAGGTGCCGATAGGTTTATCCATTCGTGTGATTAGTTTTATCGCCAACCATTTTTGTTTTAACTTACTAATCATGATCACAACCCGATTCAAAATGCTGTTGATAAGCAAAAGCATCAGGCAAAAAGACCTCAGCAACCATCAAAGGCTTATTCTCTAAAACAAAAATAGAACGACGCCCCCACAAATCATGCTTAACCGTTAACTGTAAATCAGTCGCTAACTTAGCCACGGTACTATTAGCACTAAACTTAGCGACTTCAATAGCTTGCCTTTCAAGAGAAGGGTTATTAAATAACACTTGTCCTAAAGATTGAGTACCTAGGTTTGCCAGTGCCTGCTCTGCACCAGTAAGACTTGATAAAGGCAATAAGCTACGCGCAAAAACTTGTGGCTTTTCGTCGCAATATAATAAGACTTCTCGCACTAAAACCTTTTCACCTACCCTAATACCCGTAAATACTTCAGCTTCTTGGCAACTTTCTACTTGCTGTCCCAATAATTCAACACGAAAATCTTGGCAGCGTGTTTTCAAGCGTGCTGTTAATGAATTAGGGTCGAGCAACCAACTTAACAAGGAGTCGGGTATAGTAAAGCGCTCGGCACTCTGCCAATGATTGGATAAGGTAACGGGAAATAGTGACTGCAAATTCATAAGATAATAGCCGAGTTAAAATCGAGGCCATGATACCATTGTTTTATCAGGATCTCATTTTCCCCCATGAGCAAATTGCCAAAAAAATTCAATTTTATTCAGGCAAAAACATAATTTCGGGTTATGATAAGAGTACAAGCAAGCTTTTGCCCTTATGATTTGAATTCAAGAAGTAAAACCATGTATAAATATTTATTAATTTTAACCGTTATTTTAGCGCCACTAACAAGCAAGGCCAGTGACTATGCTTACTTTGGTTTTGAACCTGATATTGTCACCAATTATGTCGCAGTTAAAAAGAAAATGGGTTACGTACGTTTAACCGTAGAATTAATGGTTGAAGGTGATAATTTAGGTATAGTAGAGCACCACTCACCATTGCTTCGCGATGCTATTATCAATATTATCGGCAAGCAACCAGAGGCCAAAGTAAAATCGATTAAAGGCCGCTCAGAAATTCAATTATTATGTGAAGAGCAAGTAAAAGAGTTGCTCACCCAAGAAACAGGCAAACCATTAATTAAAAAATTACTCTTTACCCAATGGTTAGATAATTAACGCTAGTTTTTTTGTAGTACCTTTACGCTAAACACAGCTAATAAACAGCCTGAAATCAACCCGAGTAAATGTGCAGTATTGGCCATATTAATAGGCAATAAATCCACAAAGCCTAAGACTAACCAGAACAATAAAAAGCCAACAATAGGCTTAGATAACGATAAGCCTTTTTCTGGTGCCAAATAACCATACCACCACACAAACCCCATCAAAGCGTATACTACCCCAGATAAGCCACCAAAGTTTGACCCTGAGACAAAAAACTGCCCCAAATTAGAAAAAATAGCAGAAATTAACAACAGGTTAATTAACATCGTCTTACCTAATACTTTTTCGATACTACCACCTAATTGCCACCACCACATGGTATTGAACACAATATGTAGCCAAGAAAAATGAAAAAAAGCAGGGCCAAGGATCCGCCAAGGCTCAGCGAAAAAAGCATCAAGTGACAAACGCGGGTAAAACTGTAGCTGAGCAAAGATATTTTGTGCCCAACCGAGATAACTCCCTAAAAAAACCAACCAACACAGTACAAAAACAACTAATGTCACTATACCGGCATGAGCTAAAAAATTTTCTTTAAAACTAGCAAGAAGCGTTAAATCATTCGCTTCAACAGTAACAGTGTCGCCATGCTGCCATGCCGCTTGCTGATACTTGCTATGATAAGGATGCTTGATAAATTGCTCAAACTCTGCTTTTGCTTGAGCGGTTTTATCGTGTTGACAAAAAATAGTAAAAGCAAGCTTAGAGCTATCTGATGCGTGCTGTTTTTGAGCCTCAACAACCTGCGCAGCAATACCTAAAGACACCAAATAGTTAGCAAATAAGTGGGCAATATTTTTTTGCTCAATTTGTACTAGAGGTGACAAATCATCACTTACTTGCCCTGTCATTTGCATCCTTAGCGAGATATTTTATCTGGGTACTGTAATTGCCACTGAGTATAGCCACCATCAAGAGAATATACCTGGGTAAAATCTTGGCTGATCAGAAACTGAGCGGCTTGCTGACTAGAATGACCATGATAGCAACACACTACTACTGGCGCATCAGGATCAGCCTCACGCAAAAAGTCAGCTAAACTCTCGTTGGTTAAATGTATCGCATCAGTGATACGACCATTCGCAAACGCATTAGCATCTCGAATATCAACCACTACATGACTTTGATCATTGAGTACTTGTGCTAACTCATCCACTTGCATATGAATAAAAGTTTGCCCATTTGTCGTATCATTACTCGACACAATTTACTCCCAATTTAAAATAACCTTACCTGATTGTCCTGAACGCATAACATCAAAACCCTGCTGAAAATCATCAATATCATAGTGATGGGTAATAATGGGCGTCAAATCTAAACCAGACTGTATTAAGCTTGCCATTTTATACCAAGTTTCAAACATTTCGCGACCATAAATACCTTTAATGGTTAAACCTTTAAAGATAACTTGGCTCCAATCAATGGACATTTCTTTACCAGGAATACCTAACATGGCAATTTTACCGCCATTATTCATGTTTTCTAACATGCTGGTAAACGCCATTGGTACGCCTGACATTTCTAATCCCACATCAAAGCCTTCGGTCATGCCTAACTCTGTCATAACCTCAGCCAGACTTTCTTTAGAGACATCTACGGCACGTGTTGCCCCCATTTTTTTCGCCAGATCAAGTCGGTATTCATTAATGTCAGTGATCACCACATGACGAGCACCAACATGTTTTGCCACCGCCGCAGCCATAATACCAATAGGGCCAGCTCCAGTGATCAACACATCTTCACCGACCAAATCAAAAGATAAAGCCGTATGTACCGCATTACCAAAAGGGTCGAAAATAGCGGCTAAATCATCAGAAATTTCATCCGGTAATTTAAAGGCATTGTACGCTGGGATCACAAGATATTCAGCAAAAGCACCTGCTCGGTCTACCCCAACACCGACAGTATTTCTACACAGATGCGTTCTACCACCACGACAGTTACGACAATGACCACAGGTAATATGCCCCTCACCCGAAACTCTATCACCTAGGTTAAAGCCTTTAACTTCTTGTCCAATGCCAACGACTTCACCGGCATATTCGTGACCAACAACCATAGGAACGGGAATAGTATTTTGTGACCATTCATCCCAATTATAAATATGAATATCGGTACCACAAATGGCTGTTTTCTTTATTTTGATTAATAAATCATTGTGACCTAATTTAGGCTTTTCGGTACGCGTTAACCAAATACCTTGCTCTGGTTTTAGTTTTGATAATGATTTCATGACTTATCTCTTTCTTTTCTATTGCTTTTCTCTGTGCTAAAAATGTTTTACTGGCTAGTTATCAGCCAATTTGATGCTAGATAGCAAACGTTAAATGATGGCCATTTCTTTACCAATACGCGTAAAGGCAGAAATAGCTTGATCGAGTTGCGCTTTCGTATGCGCTGCTGAAATTTGCGTACGGATACGTGCTTGACCTTTTGGAACAACCGGAAAAGAGAAACCAATCACGTAAATACCTTCCGCTAACAACTTGTTGGCCATTTCACTAGCCACTTTCGCATCACCCAACATGACCGGGACAATGGCATGATCTGCACCTGCACAGGTAAAGCCTGCGGCTTCCATTTCGCTGCGAAAATAACTGGCATTATCTTTTAAGGTTTTGCGCAACTCATCGCCGTTAGCTAGTAATGTTAAAACCTGTAGGGAAGCATTAACAATGGCAGGTGCCAAAGAATTAGAAAATAAATAAGGACGTGAGCGTTGACGAAGCCATTCAATGACCTCTTTCTTCGCCGAGGTATAACCGCCTGACGCACCGCCCATAGCTTTGCCTAATGTGCCGGTAATAATATCAACACGGCCCATCACGTCACAATATTCATGGCTACCACGACCTTGTTCGCCAACAAACCCAACCGCGTGTGAATCATCAACCATCACCATGGCATTATATTTATCAGCTAAATCACAAACACCTTGAAGATTAGCGATAACACCATCCATTGAAAAAACACCATCGGTGGCGATTAACTTAAATCGAGCGCCAGCTTCATCAGCTTCAATTAAACATTGTTCTAGTGCAGCCATATCGTTATTGGCATAACGAAAACGTTTTGCTTTACACAAACGAACTCCGTCAATGATTGAGGCATGGTTTAACGCATCACTGATGATCGCATCTTCCGGGCCTAACAGGGTTTCAAAAAGCCCGGCGTTAGCATCAAAGCATGAAGAGTACAAAATAGTATCTTCCATACCTAAAAATTCACTAATACCTTGCTCTAGCGCTTTATGAATGTCTTGTGTACCACAAATAAAGCGTACAGAAGCCATACCAAACCCATGCTCATCCAAACCTGTTTTCGCCGCGGCAATTAAGTCTGGGTGGTTTGCTAAGCCCAAGTAGTTGTTAGCACAAAAATTAATAACTTGTTCACCTGTATTGACGGCTATTTGCGCTTGCTGAGCTGTTGTTATCACTCGCTCAGCCTTATACAAGCCTTCCGTTTTTACTTGTGCAATTTGTTCTTGAATGTGGTTATAAAAATTTACTGACATATGAGCCTCAATATAAATAAATAATAATAGTCATTATTCACCTGATTCCATCTCCTTGCCGTTTAAGACTGACATCCCCAGTTTAGTCATTAAGGCACTGAGGATTGAAACTTAAACCGCTTTCTAAATAGAAACGCTACAACTGAAGGTGAAAGATACATGAACAAGAAATAAAACAATCCGCATTATACGCTTTTAGTTTAACCTGAACAGCCAAAACCCGAACAGTATTTCGTTAAAAAGTAACTTTTCGTAAAATTATTCTTACTGGATACCCTTTATTCAATTTAAATTCAATTCTATAACGTTGGTATAATCCACTGGGCTAGATCTTCAACTAAGTATTTTTGACGATAAATAAGTTGATAGGCATAACTGTCACCTTTGTAAATCTGCATTTTTGATTGCTTGGCACCACTCCATGCAAATAACTCTTGTGCCGTTTGATAACTGTCTTGATGATGCGAAGAGGTCACGAAATAGCTAGGTATATCAATAAGGTTTTTATAACGCTCTTTATCGCTATAAGTCATTTTAGGGGTAATGAAGACCATAGAGTTGAGTAATGCTTTCTCCGCTAAAGCAACGGCATAGGCACCACTACAACCACTTGCCACAATAGAAATCCCCATATCATCAGCGATTTTGCTGCGTAAAAAATGATAGGCTGCGAGCAAATCATCTTGCCAATAAGTCGTTAATAACGCCATCTCACTTTGATAGTTGACAATATTTAGCGCATTTTTCTTTATTTGTTCTCGTGAAAAGCCTTCTGCAACACTTTCCCCATAGCCCCTAAAATCAACAAGCAAGGTGTGTAATCCTTGCTCTGCTATACGACTGGCTACTTTTTTATAGCGGCGGCGATCGCTTTCACAATCATGTAGAACTATCACGCCACCACTTTGTGCAGCTCCTAAATAATAATCTGCAGCTAATAAAAACGAGTGATCGCTTCGCGCTTTTATTTTAACGGTTTGTACTCGTGATGTAGCACTATCATCAGCCTGCTCTGCATGTACTGTGGTTACCAAGCATAAAGAAAAAACAATGCTGACAACAAGCCATAAAGCTGTCGTTATTTTTTTAGTTTTTTGTTGCCAGTAAATAAGCTTATTCATGAGTATTTATAGGTATTTAATCAAAGTTAGGTATAATCTATCACAAACTAACTATAGAACAATTTATGTTTTCTTTGCTCATTTACCGTTTGCTAATCATACTATTGTCACCGTTACTCTTGCTGGCTTTATTGCTGCGCTCATTGAGCAACAAGCAATATAGACAAAGAATAAGCGAACGCTTGGGTTTTTTCCCTAAACCCTGCCAGCAAGGGGGAATTGTTGTTCATGCGGCCAGTGTTGGTGAAATTATTGCACTCAAGCCTTTTGTAGAACAGTTACTTGCACACTATCCAAATCAAGCTGTCACCGTTACCACCTTTACGCCAACAGGATCAGAACAAGCAAAAAAAATATTTGGTGAGCGCGTACAACATGGCTTTCTACCTTTAGACATTTTCCCTTGTACACAATTATTTTTATCTCGATTAAAGCCTAAGTTAGTGATCTTTATGGAAACCGAGCTGTGGCCAAGTTTAATTGCCCAATGTGCTAACAGACAAATCAAACTCTTGCTCATTAACGGTCGTTTATCAAAAAAGTCGATGAAAAGTTACCAGAAAATAAATGCCTTAATTACGCCTACGCTTAATCGCTTTGATAAAATACTCTGTCAAAGTCAGGATAATTATGAAAACTTTCTTCAACTGGGCGCAACGCCTAATCGTTGTGAAATCTCAGGCAATCTAAAATTTGATCTGACGATTAATCAAGCAACACTAGATAAGGCCCAACAACTTCAACAGTTTTTGCCGGAAAATCGGCCTGTTTGGCTAGTCGCTAGCACACACGAAGGGGATGAAGAGATAGCATTAAAAGCTTTTAAGCAGGTTAAAAATCAATTTCCAACATTATTATTAATACTAGTACCTCGCCACCCTGAGCGATTTAAACAAGTAGCAAGCTTATGTCTAAACCATCATTTTAGTCTAGCCAAACGTAGTGAAGAAACACAGGTTATTGAACAAGATATTTGGTTGCTCGATACCTTAGGAGAGTTAATGGCAACATTTTCATTAGCAGATCTGGTCACCATGGGTGGCAGCTTTAGTCATATTGGTGGGCATAACCCACTTGAGCCAGCACTGTTTAAAAAAGCCATCATTGTCGGCCCTAATATGAGTAATTTTGTAGAAATGATGCAACAATTACAGCAACATCATGCTATTACTCAGTTACCATCAGTCACCAATAGTGACAAGGATAAGCATAGTCAAGCTCTCGCCAGCGCAGCCATTGCCTTATTAGAAAATCAGCAACAGGCACAGCTATTAGGTGAGCAAGCGCATCAAGTGGTGATGGCAAATCAAGGGGCAAGCGCGCAAACATTGGCAGAGGTAAAGGCGTTGATAAATGACTAATACAGCAATAATAGCAACGTTTCAACAAGGCCGTGTTTACTGCCAATATGACAAAAATGAAATAAACCAGTTTTGTCCAGACATGCTTGATGCCCAATTTTGGCAGCAACACAGTGCCATCACTGGCTCAGCCCAAGGACGAGGCACCACTTGGTTTGTAAAACATCACGATGATCCTCACTCATCAGCAAAACATTGGGTACTACGCCATTATTATCGTGGTGGGTTGATCGGTAAACTCATCAATGACAGTTATTGGTTTAGTGCGTATCAAAGTACTCGGGCGGCTAAAGAGTTTGCTTTATTAGCTAAAATGCAACAATTAGCATTGCCTGCCCCTAAGCCCATAGCTTACAGAGTCGTGCGCAGTGGTTTGCTTTATCAGGCTGATTTACTCAGTAGCCGCATCGAAAACGCCCAAGATTTAGTGGCGATTTTATCTGAAAGAGCGCTTCCACATGAGCAGTGGAAAAAGATTGGCGCTACAATTAAACAATTTCATGATCATCGCATTTATCACCACGATCTTAATGCCCATAATATTTTGATCGATAATAAAGATGATGTGTTTATTATCGACTTTGATCGTGGGGAAGTGCGGTCAAATAATAAGGATGCTTGGCAGCAAGCAAATGTGGCAAGGCTACAGCGCTCCTTCTTAAAAGAGCTAGGCTTAATCGCGCCATTTCATTTTAATCAAGACTGCTGGAGATCTTTAGTTGAAGGCTATCTTAGCCACTAAACTAAAAGCTAAGCAACATCCAGTGCTTGCTGATAGCGTTGTTGATACATATCGCGCGCTTTAATCAGCTCAGGTAAAGCAACGTCTGTTGTATAAGGTCTTAAAATAACTAAAATTTTCAACACCCCCTGATAAAACACAGAATCATTAATTTCATTAACAATATTCTGAGTTTGATAAAAGCTTAACCAAAAGGTATTAATGATACGTAAAATGCTCACAATATCGGCAAGCTCTTCATCATCAAAATCAATAATATTAGCAGTACGCAATGAGATTAATAATTGACTAACACGCTCTGCAATAGCGTGTTGAACTTCAACATATTTTTCACGTAAACTTGGATTTTTATCAAGCAATACCGGTAAATTGCTATAAAAGAAACGAAACTTCATCATCATCTGAAACACAGCATCCATGTATAAAATAATGGCATCAAGTGGCTGCACTTCGCTCGTTACTGTGGGGAAAGTATCTAATAGTAAGTTTCGCGCATATTCTTCATAAATAGACAAAATAATGTCTTCTTTATTTCGAAAGTGATAATACAAATTACCTGGGCTAATCCCTAGATGAGCAGCGATATGATTTGTGGTAACATTTCGCTCTCCTTGCTCGTTAAACAATGCAATACTGGCCTGAATGATCTTATCGCGGGTCTTCATACAAGTTACTTCTTTCCGTTAATGGGGTTAAACTAAGGTTGATGTAATTTTCAAGTTTTCTATCATACTACCAAAATTCAGTAAACTTAAAGTGTTTTTGAGTAAATACTTTAACAAATATTATGAGTATTTATTCATTTTATGGTGTTTTTACTGTTAATACTTGTCAGAAACTCGGCTAAGCCATTACAATGCAATGGTATTCACCAATATATGAAACCTAAAATATGAGCATAAGAGCAATTTATCCTGGTACATTCGATCCTGTTACAAATGGCCACTCAGACTTAATTGTTCGTGCTAGCCTCTTATTTGGAGAGGTTATAATAGGCGTCGCCTCGAGTCCTAGTAAGAAACCACGTTTTACACTCGAACAACGAGTCGAGATGATCAAACAAATAACCAAAGATTTAGATAACGTAACGGTTGTTGGTTTTAGTGGTTTATTGGTCGACTTTGCCAAACAACACCAAGCAAAAGTATTAATTCGAGGCTTACGCGCGGTATCTGATTTTGAATACGAATTTCAACTAGCCAACATGAATCGACGCTTATCACCTGAACTAGAAAGTGTCTTTTTAACGCCAGCTGAAGGAAACTCGTTTATTTCATCCACCTTAGTAAAAGAAGTTGCCTTACACAAAGGTGATGTAAGCCAGTTTGTTCACCCAACCATTAAAGCCGCATTAGAAGATCTATCTTAGGGTTATTTTGAGCGCTAACCTATTAACTGAAATTTGAACTATTATTAGTGATGTATGGCTTAAAAAACTTAAGCCAATAAGTTTACGTACCTATTGAAAGTAATAATGATTTCTTTAAAGCATCTAACATTTATAGTTACCCTACTTTTCATCGCGCTCAGCTTTCGCTTAGCTGCTAAAAACACACCTGCCTTAACCATTGATAATGGTAAGGCTCATTATATTATTCAAGTCATTAAACACATTACTTGGCCGAATGAAGCTGATATTACTCAATTCAATATCGTTATTTTAGGTAATGATAAAAAGTTAGTGGATGCACTCAACAATAAGGCGGATAGTGTTATTCGAGGTAAAAGCATTTCTGTACAGCAATTTAATGATCTAGCTGAAATTAATACTGCCCCTGAAGCCATTTTTGTGGTTAACCAAAAAAGCGCATCACTGACTGCCATAATCAACAAAAAATACCCCAACACACTCATTATTGGCAATGGCTCAGCAATTAAAGAAGAGCTAATGATCGGATTATTAGTGGCTAAAAACGTTATAAAACTATCACTTAATCTTGAGCTAATAGGAAAACAAGGATTTAAAATTTCTAATGGCTTACTTGATTTTGCAGGTACAAAGGCTGATTTTAAAAAGCAATTAATCGATAAAGAGACAACGCTAACTAAGGCACTTAATGACGCTAAAGTAAAAGAAGCGCAGCTCAAAAAGTTAAACGCTTCACTCGCTAACACTAAAACAGCATTGCAAAAAACACAATCAGATCTCGACAAGCAAAATGATCAGTTATTTCAAATACAAGCAGAGCTGGCCTCTTTAAAAAATAGCAGAAATGCTATAAAGCAAGAGTTAATGGCTAGAAAACATGATTTACTAGCTCAGCAAACGCTAATAACAGAAAAGGAACAAGAGCAGCAAAGACAACAACAAAAATTACTGCAATTGAAATCAGCAATTGCAGAAAATGAACAAAAATTACAGTTACAAATAAAAGAGCTGGAACAACAAAACACCATTATTGAGCGCAAAGAGCAAAAAATTAGCGGTCAGCAAAAACTGTTATACATCACAATTGCACTTGCTTTAATTATCTTATTATTGAAATTTATCGTTTTAAGAGTAAGTAAAAACAGAAAAGCGGCGAATGAAGAGTTAGCGCATTTAAATGAGCAACTTTATGAACTTGCCACACAAGATGATATGACAAAGCTTTATAATCGCCGACATTTTCTAGAGCTTGCACAACGAGAGCTAAGTCAACTACAACGTACTAAGGGAGCGGGAGCTGTCTTAATGATAGATATAGATCATTTTAAAAATATTAATGACAGTTACGGGCATGCTGCTGGGGATCAAGCCATAATCAATGTGGCTAATATTCTCAAAGATAACTTAAGAGAATATGACATGGTTGGCAGGCTAGGCGGCGAAGAGTTCGCAATGTTTTTACCTAACTGCGAAATAGAGATAGCCACTAAAATTGCTGAGCGCATGCGTGTTAAAATCGCTAGCTTATCAACCTCTTACCAACAAACCTCAATAAAATTGACTGTAAGCATAGGCTTAACAGCAAAAAGAGCAGATGAAACTAACATAGACAACATAATACAAAGAGCCGATAAAGCACTTTATCAAGCAAAGAACTCTGGCAGAGATAGAGTCGTTGCATTGTAATATCTATACACAAACGTTACGCTTTTAATTTACATTCACGGCGACACAATCATTATTAAGCCGGAGATGCCAGTACCATTAAATTAAGGTGTAATGAACCTTTATATAGGCTTACTGCTGGCAGGTAGGGCAATACACCGAACTGCGGTTTGATTGCCTAATTTCTAATAGTGTACTTTTACAGGTCAAACAAGCTTGCCCTGCACGGCCATAAACATAAAGTGATTGTGCAAAATATCCGGGGCGACCATCAGCTTGAGTAAAGTCTTTTAATGTTGTGCCACCTTGCTTTATCGCCGCACTCAGTACCTGTTTAATGATCTTCGTTAAGCGATTATAATCTTGCTCGCTAATATCACCGGCTTTGGCTGTTGGCAGTATGCCTGCTTGGAATAAGGCTTCATTGGCATAAATATTACCAACACCAACAACGATGTGGTTATTCATCAAAAAGGTCTTAATTGGCAGTTTTTTATTTTTTGCTTTGGCAAATAAATAACCCTCACAAAAATCAGCACTTAAAGGCTCAGGCCCTAGTTTACTCAATAATCCTTGTTCATCTTGATCTTCTGCGAGCCAAAGCACAGCACCAAACCGGCGAGGATCATTTAATCGTAAAACCTTGCCATGAGTAAAAGCTAAATCAAAGTGATCATGTTTAGCGACTGCTGTATTGTCGTCAATAACACGAATAGTACCTGACATACCTAAGTGTAATAGCAAGGTGCCTGTTGCAAAGCGAATCAATAAATATTTAGCACGCCTGTCTACCTCAAGCACTTTTTGACCAACAAGCAATTGTACGTCATCAGGAATTGGCCATCTAAGCTTGGCATTTCGCACCACGACTTCACTTACGTGCTGACCGATAATATGTGGGCTAATGCCGAGTCGGCATACTTCTACTTCAGGTAATTCAGGCATAATAAAGGACGATTTATGTTGTTGGAGTCAATTGGCGACTAAGAGCTGAGGGTAATGCTAGCCATATTTGTTTTTGATGATTAAAAAGTAATAGTTGATCAGTTAAGGGGTATAAAGTGAATTTTTGCTCCTGCTCGATACCAGCTAAACTGATCGCTACTTGAGTGCCTTTATTGCTATCAATAATGATATCTGTAGCCTGCACTAAACCACTGCTTTGTTGCCAAGCAAACATCACTTGCTCTATTTGCTGATTAGTTAAGTCAATAATTCGCCCTTGGCTCGTCATCTTCCATGCCCGACCAACACGTTCAAACATAAGACTTGAGGCATCAGGAAAAGTGACCTCTAATGCGAGGATAACGCTATGCTCAGGTAATATTAGTGCATCACTACTATTTTCATCTTCAGGAAACAAACGATTATTTGTGGTATTGATCAATAATATAATGATCATTACTGAAAATATAATGACATTATTCCAAGCTGGTCTAGAAAGTTTCATAACACTATTTTTTGAAGGTGAATACAAGGTATATCATACTGAAATTTTGACATAAAAAAACCCAGTAAAAACTGGGCTTTTATCAATATACATCAGAATTAAAATTAATTACTTAATTTTAGCTTCTTTGTACATTACGTGTTTACGTGCTTTAGGATCAAATTTTTTGATTTCCATTTTTTCAGGCATAGTCTTTTTATTCTTATCTGTAGTATAAAAATGACCAGTACCAGCACTAGAAACTAAACGAATTTTATCGCGCATAATAATTCCTTACTTATATAAAAAGTTAACGCGTGGTTAAACTTTTTCGCCGCGGGCACGGATATCAGTTAAGACTGCATCAATACCTTTTTTATCGATAATACGCATTCCTTTCGGAGTTAAACGTAATTTAACGAAACGATTTTCACTCTCTACCCAAAAACGGTGAGATTGAAG